>DASUZD010000329.1:0-7866 GCA_036377055.1 Gaiellaceae bacterium
TGATCCGCGGATTCGAGGGCTCGGGCCCCTAAAGCCGCCGGAGCGAGGTGTGCCTGTCGCGTGGATCGCGGCAGTCTTGTCCTTGTTACTCAAGATTGGCCGGTGACAAGACGTGCGCTTGACCAGCCGCTTTCGATCCGAAAGCATCGCGCCGGGGCGAACAGGCGACGGAGGAGGCGTGATGGAAGCGGCATCGGTTTCCGGCCGGACCTTCGACCGGCTGCGCTTGCACTCGATCGGACTCCCGCAGGTGCTGTTCCAGTCGATCACGCACATGGCGCCGGCCGCGGCGGTCGCGTACTCGATCTACATCTCCGTGCCGTTCTCGCGCCAGGCGCTCGCGCTCTCCGTGCTGCTCGCACTGGTCGCGTGCCTCTGCTCCGCCGTCGCGATCGGCCAGCTCGCGAAGCTCGAACCGTCCGCCGGCGGCCTCTACACCTACGCCGCGCGTGCGCTCGGGCCGTGGGCGGGGTTCATCGTGGCCTGGCTCTTCATCCTCTTCGAGCCCCTCGTCGCGCCGTTCCTCTACCTCGAGTTCGGCTGGGCCATGCGAGAGGTGTTCGGCAGCGAGGTCGGCTGGCACTACACCGGCCAGTGGTGGATTTGGGCCACGCTGATGACCGTGATCGTGTTCCTGCTGACCTACCGCGACATCCGGTTCTCGACGACGGTCGGCGTCATCCTCGGCGCGTTCGAGATAGCCGTCTTCGGCGCCCTCGCCGTCTGGATGCTGCTCTCGAACGCCGGCGACGTGACGCTCGGCCCGTTCAACCCCGACCACGCCGTCGGCCATTGGAACGGTGTCTTCCGCGGGATGGTCTTCGCGATCCTCGCCTTCATCGGCTTCGAGGCCGCGGCGCCGCTCGGCGAGGAGGCGAAGAATCCGAGACGGACCGTGCCGATCGCCGTCGTCGGCTCGGCGCTCCTGATCGGGCTCTTCTACGTTCTCTGCTCGTTCGCCTGGGTCTTCGGCGCCGGCTTCGACAACTTCGTGAACCAGGCGACGGGCGCAGACCCGTGGCGGAACCTGGGGAAGGTCTTCTGGTCGACCGGCTGGATCATCGTCTTCCTCGCCATCTGCAACTCGATCGCCGCGAACTCGAACGCGGCCGTCAACGCCGCCACCCGCGTCTTCTACGCGCTCGCCCGGAACCGGCTCGCGCCGAGCCCGCTCGGCCGGACGCATCCGAGGTTCAAGACGCCGTACGTGGCGATCATCTGGATGAGCGTGTTCGCCCTCGTGCTCTCGTTCATCCTCGGCTGGAAATGGGGCCCGCTCGTGGGGTTCGCGCTGATCGCGACGCTGGCAGTGATCGTGGTCGTCATCGTCTACATCCTGATCTGCCTCGGCTGCATCTGGCACTACTGGACGAAGCGGCGCGCCGAGTTCAACCCGCTCCTCCACTTCGTGCTGCCGCTCGCGGGGGCGGTGCTGTTCGTCTTCCCGCTCTACTACGAGTACGTGAAGTTCCCGCCCACGTACCCGATCAAGTACGCGAACTGGGTCGGCCTCGGCTGGATCGTCGCCGGCCTCGTTCTGACGGTGTTCCTCTGGCTGCGCTCGCCCGACCGGCTGCGCGACATGGAGCGCGTCTACGTCGAGGACGAGACGGTCGCCCCGGCTGCCGCGCCCGCCTCCTGATGGCCGTCGCGACCGAGCACCGGATCGGGCGCGACCACGTCATCTGGTCCTTCGGGCCGGACCTCGAGCCCGTGCTCGAGATCGAGCCGGGCGAGACGGTCGTCTTCGAGACGAACGACTGCTTCACCGGGCAGATCCGGAGCGAGGACGACCTCGTCACGGAGATCGACCTGACGCGGATCAACAGCGCGACTGGCCCGATCTCGGTGCGCGGAGCCGAGCGGGGCGACTCGCTCGTCGCCGAGATCCTCGGCGTGCATCCGATCGAGTGGGGCGTCGCGACGCTCATTCCCGGCTTCGGGCAGCTGATCGACAAGGTGCAGGCGCCGGTCACGCGCCTGTTCGAGGTGCGCGACGGCGAGATCCGCATGAACGACCGCGTGCGCTTCCCCGCCCGGCCGATGGTCGGCGTCGTCGGCGTCGCGACCGACGGAGACACGCTCTCGAATGGCTTCGCAGGGCGGCACGGCGGCAACCTCGACGACCACCTCCATGGCGCGGGCGCACGGATCTTCTTCCCGGTCCGGCAACCCGGCGGGATGTTCGCGGTCGGTGACATGCACGCGGCGATGGGCGACGGCGAGATCTGCTTCACAGGCGTCGAGATCGCCGGCGAGGTGACGATCCGGTTCGACGTGCTGAAGGGAAAGCAGGCGACCTGGCCGGTGACCGAGCTCGCCGACCGCTGGATCCCGCACGCGACGGCGGACGACTACGACGACGCGCTGAAGCTCGTCGCCGAGGAGGCGGCGAAGCTCCTCGTCGACGAGCACGAGTTCACGATCGAGGACGCCTTCATCTTCCTCTCGGTCGCGTGCGACGCGGGAGTCGCGCAGGCGTGCAAGCCGGCGCCGGGCGGGTTCGGCACGATCGCGCGCTTCTCGATCCCGAAGCTCGACGCGACGCCCGCGCCGTTCCGGGCTACATAGACCAGACGGCGATCGTGTTGCGGCGCGTGGTGCAAATCGCCGCGCCCTTGCCTTGCAGCGTGAGCGGCCTGCGCGCGTCGTCGGCCGTCCGGACGAGCGTGAACGCGAAGTCCGCGTACGCGTCGGTGTTCTCGCCGCGGCCCTGCGACACGAGCACCCGCAGCCGCTCGTGCTTCGCGTGCCGCCGCCGGAAGTACGGGATCAGGGTGGCGCGATTTTCTGCGGCCTCGCCGATCCGCTCGCCGGGCTTCCCCGTCGAGTACCACTGAAAGCTCGGCGTCAGCACGTCTCCGTCGCCGTCGTCGCGCGCGAAGAGCGCGTCGAGGCGCGCGCTGCGGCCGGCGTTGAACGCGCCGACGAAGCCGACGATGAGGTCACCGAGCTCGTCGTGCGAGCACGGCCTGATCCGGTCGGCGCCCGCCGTCGAGCCGCCCGCCGCGGCGAGCGCGACCAAACCGACGACGAGGCTCCGCGCCAGCATCCGTGTCAGTGCACCGTAGCGCGGGGCGTAGAATGCGTCACATGCGGACGATGAACCCTGTGCACGACTCGCAGTGCTGCTCCGTCGCCGCGTGCGCCGAGATCGTAGGCGCGAAGTGGACGGCGCTCCTCGTGCACGATCTCTCCGAGGGGCCGCGGCGGTTCTCGCAGCTCGAGTTCTCCTGCTCCGGGATCAGCCCGCGGACGCTCTCCGAGCGGCTCCGCGCGCTCGAACAGGAGGGAATCGTCTTGCGGCGCAGCTATCCGGAGTCGCCGCCGCGCGTCGAGTACGAGCTGACCGAGAAGGGCCAGGCGCTCCTCCCGATCATCGACGCAATGCGCGACTTCGGGCATGCGTGGCTAGGCGAGCCCGAATTCGCTACAGCGACGCGAAGCTGAGGTAGAGCTCCGTCGCGGCGCGCGCCGCAAGCGGCAGGTAGTCGACGAGCAGCCGCTCGTTCGGCGAGTGGATGTTCGAGTCCGGCACGGAGAAGCCGGTCACGATCGTCGGGATGCCCTTGCCCGCGAGCGCCGGCACGATCGGAAGGGTCCCGCCGCTTCGGATCAGGAGCGGCCGCGTCCCGACGGCGCGCTCGAAGGCCTCGAGACCGAGCCGCACCGCCTTGGTCTCGGGCGACACGAGGCCAGGCCGCGAGGACGACCACCGCTCGACCTCGAGCTTGGCTCCCGCCGGCGCAGCTTCGTTCAGCAGCCGCTCGAACTCGGGCTCGATCGCGTCCGGATCCTGCCCGGGCGCGAGCCGGATCGAGACGTTCGCCGTCGCGACCACCGGCAGCACGGTCTTCTGGAGGTTCGGCGAGCCCGATTCGATCCCGTTCACGTCGAGCGCCGGCTCCGCGAAGGTGCGGAGGTAGAGCTCGTCCGCGGCGGCCGGATCGGCGGGGGTCGCGCCCTGATCGGCCAGCTCCTCCGCCCCGGGCGGGAGCTCGCGCCAGCCCCGGAGCTCCTCGTCGGTCGGCGGAACGACGCCCTTCCGGAGCGGCTCGGCGAGACGGCCGTTGCGCGGGAGCACCGCCGCCACCGTCTGGGCGAGCGCATTCGCCGCGTTCATCGCGGCACCGCCGTAGAGACCGGAGTGGAGGTCTCGCGTGCCCGTCCGGAGGACGACGTGGAAGTAAACGAGCCCGCGCGTCGCGAGGCTGAACGCCGGGACGCCGCGCCGGATCATTCCGGAGTCGAAGATCACGCAGGCGTCGGCGCCGCGCTCGTCGCGCTCGAGGTAGTCGACGACGGAGTGGCCGCCGACCTCCTCCTCCCCGTCGCAGGCGATCCGCAGGTTGACGGGCAGCCGCCCCTCCTGCGCGAGCCCCTGGGCTGCCTTGAGCAGTGTGTAGAGCTGGCCCTTGTCGTCGGCGATCCCGCGCGCGTAGGCCCATTCGCCGCGGACGGTCAGCTCGAACGGGTCGCTCTCCCACAGCTCGAGCGGCGTGGGCGGCTGGACGTCGAAGTGGCCGTAGAGGAGGACCGTCGGCGCGTCGCGGTTTCCGTTCGACGCCTCGATCTCTCCGAGGACGAGGGGACGGCCTCCCTCCCCCGAGGGGACGAGCTCGGCGCTTCCCCCCGCCCCGCGGACGAACGCCGCCACCCACTCGGCTGCCGCGACGACGTCGGCCGCGTGCGCCGAGTCGGCGCTGACGCTCGGAATGCGCAGGAACTCGGCTAGCTCTTCCTGCCAGGCTGGGTCCACGGCGTCGGGAGTCTACGGTGCGTGAGGCCAACGCCCCGCCACATGACCCTTCAAGCGGGATTCTTCGGACAGTCTGCGCGGGGCAGGTGCGGGGTCTGACCCCGCCATTCGGACACACGCAGCTCGGACCAGTCAGCGCAAGCCACGTCCGGGGCCAGACCCCGGACACGGCCCGGCAGGACGGCGGGTCGGCGACGCGCGGCCGGATTCACTCCGGCCGCGCAAACTGCGGCTCTCGGCGACCCCCGAAGGAGGGGTCCCGTAGGGGAACCATGGGTTCCCCTACGCTACTTCTCGCAGCTTCTGGGCGTCCGCGAGCGCGCGCAGCTTCTTCAGGCTCTGGTTCTCGATCTGGCGGATCCGCTCGCGCGTCACGTTGAAGGTGCGGCCGACCTCGTCGAGCGTCCGCGGGTGCTGGCCGTCGAGCCCATAGCGGAGCTCGAGGACGCGGCGCTCGCGCGGCGCGAGCGACCCGAGGATCTTGCGCAGCGTCTCCTTGCGAAGCGTCACCTCGGCGGCGTCCTCGGGGAGCGGCAGCGACTCGTCGGTGAGGAAGTGGCCGAACTCCGACTCCTCCTCGTCGCCGACCGGCTTCTCGAGCGACACCGGCGTTTGCGCGCTCCGGCGGATCTGCTCCACCTCGTCGACCGAGAGCTCGAGCTCGCGGCCGATCTCGGCGGCGGAAGGCTCTCGGCCTCGCTCGGCGCGCAGCTTCCGCTCCGTCCGCACGATCTTGTTCAGCTTCTCGACGACGTGGACGGGCATGCGGATCGTCCGCGCCTTGTCGGCGAGCGCGCGCGCGACGGCCTGCCTGATCCACCACGTCGCGTACGTCGAGAACTTGAAGCCCTTGCGGTAGTCGAACTTCTCCGCAGCGCGAACCAACCCGATCGTGCCCTCCTGGATCAGGTCGAGGAAGGGCAGCCCCTGGTTGCGGTACTTCTTCGCGATCGAGACGACGAGGCGCAGGTTCGCCTCCACCATCTGCTGCTTCGCGCGATGGTCGCCGCGCTCGATCCGCTTCGCGAGCTCGACCTCCTGAGCGGCGGTGAGCAGCTCGACGCGGCCGATGTCCTTCAGGAATAGCTGGAGCGAGTCGGTCGAGACCTCGCGCGTGTCGTCGTCGAGCGAGGGCTCGTCGTCGTCGACGCTTCCCTCGATGCCGAGGATCTCGACCTGAAGCTCGTCGAGGGCGTGATAGACGTCGTCGATCTGGCCGGCGTCGAGGTCGAGCTCGTCCAGTGCAAGCGCGATCTCGTCGGTGCTGACCGACCCTGTCTCGCGGGCCGCCTCGAGCAGGTTGCGCGCCTCCTCCGTGTCGAGCACGTCCCCAACAGCTCGCGGACCCACTTCGACTGCGCTCACGCTTTACCCCCTCCCCCGCTCCCCCGTCTCACTCTAGGTCGAGCGATCCAGGCGTCAACGGGATGTCGCGATGGAGCACCCTTACAAACAGACAGTGCTATCGCTATAGGCCGAACGGCTCATTTTGCGAGGTCATTTGGTCCCAATGCCCTCGAGACGTTTCAGGAAGCGATTTGCTTCCAGCCCGAGCGTCGAACGAGGTGCGTCGGCCCGTGCGAGCCTGAGCTGGCGCTTCGCCTCGTCGACCCGCCCGAGCCAGAGCAGCAGCAGTCCGAGGTGGAATCGCACGGTCGCGGCGTGCGGAAACACGTTCACGAGCGGGCCGAGTCGCGAGAACGCACGCGCCGGTTGGGACTTGTCGAAAAGTCCCACGGCGGCGGCGACGCGCGCCTCCGGATCGTGCGGCGAGAGCGTCGCCGCGGCGCGGAACTCCCGCTCGGCCGAGACCGGCCGCCCAAGCCGCTGGAGCGCGACGCCGTAGAGCAGCTTCGCGTGCGGATCCCGCCCGCGCGCGCGCCGCGCCAGGAACGCGAGCTCCTGCGCGGGCGAGAGCCTCCCGAGCGCTGCGGGCGCAGGAAAGCCCGGCACGAAGACGGGCCGGCCGCGGAAGTAGCTCGGATGCAGCAGGTTCTCGGCCTCGATCGCCGCGGGCGAGTCGGGGTCGACGCGCCCCACCACCCGCCACTGCGCCAAGGCGTCCGTGTCCCGTCGCGACCAGAGCAAGACGAGCCCGAGGTGCAGCCGGACGAGGCCGCTCCGCGGGTGCGCGCGCGCCAGTCCCTCGAGCGCGGCGAGGCTCCCCTGCGGCCAGCGAGCGAGCGCGGCGCCGACCTGGGCCTCGACCGAGTCGTAGCGTTCGAAATCGGTCCGCGCTTCGCGCTGCCGTCCGCGCCGGTACAGCACGGCCGCGCGGCGAAGCACCGTCGCCTCCCGGTCGGTGCGGACGCCGAGATCCAGCACCAGCGGCGGCCGCCCGGCGCGGAGCGCGACCGGCTCGGTTCCCGACGCCGACTGGCCGCGCGAGAGCAGGAGCGTGCCGCCGATCGTGGCGATCGCAACCCCGGCGGCGAGCGAGCTGACAACCAGGAAAACACGCGTACGAGGGCTCACGCGGGCGACGATAGCCAGAGATACGCCGCTATACTTTTGAAACCAATGGCTTCCTACCGCGAGCTCCTTCAGCGTGTGCGCAGCGAGATCGACGAGGTCGACACCTCGCAGGCGCGGGAGCTCCTCGAGGGACCCGAGGCGCCCGTCCTCGTCGACGTGCGGAGGCGCGACGAATGGGACGAGGGCTTCATCCCTGGAGCGATCCACGTGCCGCGCGGATCGCTCGAGTCTCGGATCGAGCGCGCCGCACCCGATCGCGACCGCCCCGTGCTCGTCTACTGCTCCGTCGGCGAACGCTCGGCGTTCGCGGCGAAAACCCTCGGCGAGCTCGGCTACACCGACGTCGCGTCGATCTCCGGCGGCTTCACCGAGTGGAAGCGGAACGGCTTCCCGACCGACCTGCCGCGCGGGCTCGACGCGGAGAAGCGCGCGCGCTACAGCCGCCATCTGCTGATCCCCGAGGTCGGCGAGGAGGGGCAGCTGAAGCTGCTCGCCTCGCGCGTGCTGCTCGTCGGCGCCGGCGGGCTCGGCTCGCCTGCGTCGCTCTACCTGGCCGCCGCCGGCGTCGGCCGGATCGGGATCGTCGACGCCGACGTCGTCGACGCCTCGAACCTCCAGCGCCAGATCGTGCA
>DASUZD010000330.1:0-4572 GCA_036377055.1 Gaiellaceae bacterium
CCACGGCAGGCTGACTGCCGTCGAATGGAATCCGAAGCTCGACCCGGATGGCACGCGCGCGGTGGCGCTGCGCGCGCTGATCGCGCGTGTGGAGGCTGCCGAGGCCGAGGCGCTCCGGAACGGATTCGGCGACGACCGGACATAGCGCGACGGCAGTAGTTCCCCGAAAGGGGAATAGCAGCGGCAGCGACCACGATCGTTCTAGCCCGCTGCTCTCTACCGCCGCTACCACCTCGGCTACTCCGACTTCCGGAGTCCGAAAGCCCTCGCGCGCGCGACCTCGTCTGGAGCGCGCCGACGCTCGCGACGCTGAGCCCGGTCGGGGCGCCGCTCGCGCACGTCGCGCTGCACGTCACCGCAGTCGTCCACAGCTACGGACACATTCCTGCCGCCGCACCGGCGATAGGGCGGACGCGAATCAGTGCTTTCGCGGATGGCGCGCGAGAGTGCGCGGGGGGACACTCTCGGCGATGAGTCGCCTTCCGTACATCGCCTTCGCGGCAGCGGTGGCCGGCCTAGGTGTCGCAATCGCGCTCGCTTGGGGATCGGGCGCCTTGGTGACGTACGCCGGGTTTCTCGGGCTGTCGGCCTGCCTCGGGATCGCGCTCGCGGCGTTTAACGTCAGCGGCGGCAGGCTGGCGCGGTTCGGCGGCCGCCTGACGTATGGCGCTGGCTCGGATAGCCGCGGTCCGGGGCGTCCTCAGGAGAACGTCCTCCTCGATCTCTCGGCGAGACGGCGCTCGCGCAGCCGAACGCCGCCTCGTTTGGACGTAGATTGGTGTCGCCATGTCGAACTGGTACGACGCCTGGGCGGACCGATACGCGGAGTGGTCGACTGGCGTCACCGCTGACGTCCCGTTCTACGTCGCCCTCGCCCTTGACGCTGACGGGCTACTGGTCGAGCTCGCGGTTGGTAACGGGCGCGTCGCGATCCCGGTTGCTCAGGCAACGGGCCGGCCTGTGGTCGGGATCGACTCTTCGCCGGCGATGCTCGAGCAGGCTCGAGCGCGCGCGGCTGAGGAGGGAGTCGAGCTCGACCTGCGCGAAGGTGACATCCGGGAGCTTGAAATCGAGGAACCGGCGGCCTTGATCTACTGCCCCGGGCGGTCTCTGCTGCATCTGGCCACATGGGCCGATCGTCGCCGCTGTTTTGAGCGAGTTGCCGCATCGCTTCGGCCTGACGGTCGCTTCGCCTGGAATGCGTTCGCCTTCGACCAGCACATCGCATCCGCCATAGACGGCAAGCACGCCGACACGCCGTTGCCGCACACGATCCACTACAGCGTCAGCGATAACCGCGTCGACATTGCCTTGGACGATGGTGGAACCGGTTCGCTCTGGTGGGCAACCAAGAACGAGTGGCTGGGGCTCCTCGATGTCGCGGGCCTGCGCCTCGAAGCTCTCTATGGGGGATTCGCCGGGGAACCGCTCGACGACAACAGCCAGGAGTACGTCTTCGTAGCCCGCCGCTAAAGCGTTCGACCTGTCGTGATCTTTGCGAACCGCAAGAATCGCCGCGTGGCGCTTCAACGGATGGACAACGTCGGCATCGTGGTGGAATCGCTTGATGCCGCTATTTCTTTTTTCGCCGAGCTCGGCCTCGAACTCGAAGGGCGAGCCATGATCGAAGGAGACTGGTCAGGGCGCGTCACTGGACTGCGCGACCAGCGCGTCGAGATCGCCATGATGCGTACGCCGGACGGCCACGGCCGGATCGAACTCTCGCGATTTCTCGCGCCGCCTGTGGTCGCCGATCACCGGAACGCCCCGGTGAACGCTCTCGGCTACCTGCGTGTCATGTTCGCCGTGGACGACCTCGACGATACGCTCGCCCGACTCCGCAGACACGGCGCGCAGCTCGTCGACGAAGTGGTCGAGTACGAAGACGTGTATCGGCTCTGCTACGTCCGAGGCCCCGAGGGCATTCTCATCGGGCTGGCGCAGCAAATCGGCTGACGCCCGACACGCGCTCAGGCTGAGGTGATCCCGGCTCGGATCGGTTCGTGGACGACTTCCAGCTTGATCCCATCGGGGTCGTAGAAGAAGGCGGCGTAGTAGCCCTCGGCGTACCTGGGGAACTCCTTCGGCGCGCTCTCGGTCCCGACGCCCTGCATGAGCACCCACTCCCAGCAGCGATCCACCGCCTCGCGGGAAGAGGCCTCGAACGCGACGTGATGCACTCCCACCGCATAGCGGTCGTACGGCACCGGGTGAGCGTCCGACTGCTTCTCGCGCAGGCCGACCCACGTGTCCTTCGCCTGGAGGGTACCAGATCGTCTCGCCGCGTTCGCCCTCGAGCTCGAGCACGCCCGACCAGCCGAGCCCACGCAGGAGCTCCGAGTAGAAGCGCTTGCTGCGCTCGACGTCGGTCACCACCAAGTCGAGGTGGTGAATGCCGCGCGACTGCATCGCTCGAGGCTACTGCGATTCAGCTGCGCTCAGCCGTTGTGGTTGACGACCTCGACGTTGTGCCCGTCGGGGTCGAGGACGAACGCGCTGTAGTAGCCGGGGTGGTAGACGGCGCGCTCGCCCGGACCGCCGTTGTCCTCGTAGCCTGCGGCGAGCGCGGCGGCGTGGAACGCCCGCACGGTCGCGTCGTCCTGCGCCGGGAACGCGAGGTGGACGTGCTCGGTGAGCGGCCGCCCGTCGCGGACGAGCGAGAAGCGGTAGTCCGGGCCGGAGAGCCGCACGCGGTCGGGCTCGTCGTAGGTCAGGCGGAGCCCGGCGTGCGGGGCGATCGTCCTGTAGAAGCGCCGGGAGACCTGCGGGTCGCGGACGCGGATCCACAGGTGGTCGACGTGGCCGACGGGCGCAGCCCCCTCGAAATCGCCGCAGACCGCCTCGACGCTGTTGCCGTTGGGGTCGAGGAGGAACCCGCCGTAGTACGTCGGGGCGTACTGCGTGCGCAGCCCCGGAGCGCCGTCGTCGCGGTACCCCGCATCGACGCCCGCCCGCCAGAACGCGTCGACCTGCGCGCGGTCGCGGGCGCTGAAGCCGACGTGGAGCCCGCGGGTCACCGGGTGCTCGCGATCCGTCGGCCCAATGGCCCAGTCCTCCCACTCGACCAGCCCGGCGCCCGCGTAACTGGGCTCGACGCCCAGCGCGGAAAGAACGGTGCGGTAGAAGCGCTCGGACGCGGCGAGATCCGCGACGGCGACTCCGACGTGGTCGAACATCCCGGCGAGGCTACCGTCGCGGGCATCCTCGACGCCGGGGGCACCGACCGACGCTCACCACTTGAAGCGCGGCCGCCTCCGGATCCAGCCGGGAGAGCGGTCGGGCTCTAGCTCGGTGGCCAGCGTCCTAGCGGCGCGCCGATCTCCCACTCGTGGCCGAACGGGTCGATGATCCGGCCGAGCCGCCAGCCGTGCTCCTCCCTCACGGGCGAGGATTCCGTCGCGCCGGCGACTATCGCATGCCGCACGACCGTGTCGGGGTCATCGACCACGAGCAGCGTCCGGCTGGTCGCGCCGTCGATCGCGAGCGGGCTCAAACGCTTCATGCTCGGCGAGGCTGGAGCGACCCAGAACGCCGCCTCGCCGACACCGAGCTGCGCGACGATGTCGTCGCCGTCCCCCACGCAGTGAAGGACGGCTGCTCCGAACGCGGCTTGGTAGAAGGCCAGCGCTTCACGGGGTTCTCGACCCACAACTCAGGCTGGATGCTTGTCACTGCGGTCCCCGCTCGAGTATGAACACCAGGTGTCCCGCGACCCGGGGCGCCAGCGGTCTCGGCCTCGACGGGTTAGCCTGCGCCTGGGTGGGGTCGGGCTACACGATCAAGGCTTTGGATGAATCGACCTGGCAAGCGTTTGCCGGTCTGGTGGAGCGCAACAACGGCATCTTTGGCGGTTGCTGGTGCATGGGCTTCCACGCTGATGACAGTCGAGAGCCGGACCTGAACCGTGAACGGAAACTGGCTCGTATTAGGGCGGGCGCAGCTCATGCGGCACTTGTGTTTCAAGGGGATCACTGCGTGGGCTGGTGCCAGTTCGGCGCGCCCGACGAGGTTCCCAAGATCAAGAACCGGGCTCAGTACGAGAAGAGCGCGACGCAATTGCCCGATTGGCGAATCGCGTGTTGCTTCGTCGGTAAGGGGCATCGGCGGCAGGGCGTGGCCACCGCTGCGCTCGGAGGCGCGCTCGACCTCATCGCGGGCCTTGGCGGTGGAACCGTCGAGGGCTACCCGGAAGACGCGAGCTCGGTGCCTGCCGGTTTCCTCTTCAACGGCGCCCTGTCGACCTACGAGAAGGTCGGGTTCAGCCGCGACCGCAAGATCGGCAAGCACCGCTGGGTCGTGAGGAAACTCGTCTAAGCCCAGGCGTAAGACGGCACGGCTTTCAGACGACTAGACGCTACGACCGTACGTGCGGGACACACACCTCCGCGTCGTGCGCGAGGTGGGTCGGCGCCGCGAGCTCGAGGACGAGCCGCTGGCCCGGCGTCTCCCCGCGTTCGAGCTCCTCGAACCGGTGGCCGACGTCGCCGCCGAGCACGACCGGGCCCTCGTCCGTATCCACGACCACGATCTGATGTCCGGCCGTGTGTCCCGGCGCCGGCCGGAGCCTGACGC
>DASUZD010000331.1:0-12555 GCA_036377055.1 Gaiellaceae bacterium
CGGCGTCGTGGCGTGGGCGGTGCGCCGATTCGGGGCTTCTTTGTCCACACGCTTGAAGCAGCTCGTCGTCTACCTGATGGCGGAGCCGGAGACCCCGGAGCTCGCCGCCGCGGCCGTCGCGGGCGGCGCCGATCTCGTCGAGCTCGGCTTCCCGTTCTCCGATCCGCTGGCCGACGGGCCCGTGATCCGGCGAGCGGCCGAACGCGCGCTCGGGCGTGGGATGCGCACGCGCGCCTGCCTGGAGTGCCTCGCGCGGACGCGTTCGCTCCTGCCGGGGACGCCGCTCGTCCCGATGACGTACGCCTCGATCCTGGAGGCATGGGGCTGGGATCGCTTCGCGGCCGACGCCGGCGAGGCGGGCGCGTCCAGCCTGATCGTCGCCGACCTGCCGGTGGACGAGCACCCGGAGCTCCGGCGCGTCCAGCTCGTCGCGCCGACGTCGACGGACGAGCGGGTGCGCCTCGCCGGCGAGCGGACGGACGGCTGGCTCTACCTCGTCACGCTCGCAGGCACGACCGGCGCCCGCGCCGAGCTCTCGCCGGCGCTCGCGCCGCTCGTCGAGCGCGCGCGGCGGCTGACGAGCGTGCCGCTCTACGCCGGCTTCGGGATCGCGACGCCGGAGCACGCGCGCGCGGCGGCCGAGGTCGCGGACGGCGTCGTCGTCGGCTCGCGAGCCGTCGAGGTCGCGGCGGAAGGGCCGGCGGCGCTCGAACGCTACGTGGGCTCGCTGCGAGAGGCACTCGACCGCGCCTAAACCTCGAAAGCTGCGCGCGGGGCGTTTCCATCCCTAGCCCCCACCCTCCCACGGGGATCAAGCGAGGCTAGCGGCGGCCAGGCCTCACCCGTGCGCCGAGAGCGGGCCGATCCGTCCACGGCGCCCACCCGTCGCGCACCTGCCGGAAAAAGGGCGAGCCGCAGCCGTGACGGCCCGCGTCGAAAACGGGCACCGTTCCTGCGATGGCCGGCCCGCCCACATACCTGCCGATGCTCGCGACGGCGGCCGAGTCCCTGCCGACTGGCGACGGCTGGGTCTTCGAGGTCAAGTGGGACGGCTACCGGACGATTGCACGCAGCGGCAGCGACGGCCGCGCGACGCTCTCCAGCCGGCGCGGCCAGCAGCTCACGGAGCGGTTCGACCAGGTCGCGACGGCGCTGCCGCCGGCGACCGGCAACCGCGACTGCGTCCTCGACGGAGAGGTCTGCGCGCTCGACGCCCGCGGCCACCCGAGCTTCTCCCTCCTCCAGCAAGGCCGCGGCCGCCGAGTCGTGTACCTCGTCTTCGACCTGCTCGAGCTCGACGGCGAGCCGCTCCTCGACCTCCCGCTCGGCGAACGTCGCGCACGCCTCCACGAGCTCGTGACCGCTCACGACAACGTCGTCCGGCTCTCGGAGACGTTCGACGACGGCGAGGCGCTGCTCCAGGTGGTGGTCGCGCACGAGCTCGAAGGCGTCGTCGCGAAGCGGACGCACTCACGCTATCGGCCCGGATCGCGCAGCCGCCACTGGTTGAAGGTGAAGGCGCGACAGCGCGAGGACCTCGTCGTCGCCGGCTGGGCCCGGGGGGACGGCGCGCGCGAGCGCCTCGGCTCGCTCGTCCTCGCGCGGCGCGACGAGGCCGGTGAGCTCACGTACGCGGGGAACGTCGGCACAGGCTTTACCGAGCGCACGATCGACGAGCTCCTCGCGGCCCTCAGGCCGCTCGCCCGGCCGACGACGCCGCTCGCACGCGTCCCGGACGACCCGCGCCTGCGCCCGCCGCGCGTCGTGTGGACGAAGCCGCGGCTCGCCGCGGACGTCGAGTTCACCGGTTGGACGCACGAAGGGCACGTCCGCGCGCCTGTCTTCAAGGGCATCGGCCCCGCGCGCCGCGACGAGCTCGAGCTGCGCCGCGGCCGCCGCGCCGTGCGGCTCACGCGACTCGATTCGCTGCTCTTCCGCGAGGACGGGATCACGCGCGGCGAGCTCGTCGACTACTACCGGGCCGTCGCGCCCGTGCTCCTCCCCCACCTGCGCGGGCGGCCCTTCACGATCAGGCGCTACTACACCGTGGTCGAGGGCCCCTCCGTGTGGGAGAAGGACGCGCCGCCGGAGCTGCCTGGATGGATCCGGACGTGCCCGCTTCCCGCGAAGTCGCGCGGCGGTGCGATCGTGCGCTACGCGGTCGTCGACGACGAGCTCGCCCTGCTCTGGATGGTCGAGTACGGCTGCGTCGACCTCCACCTGTGGACGTCGCGCTGCGATCGGCCCGATCGGCCCGACTACGTGCTCTTCGACCTCGACCCCAAGCGCGGAGGCGGCCCCGCCGACGCGGTCGGCTGCGCGCATGCGGTTCGAGAAGCGCTCGAGCTGCTCGGCCTCGAGAGCGTCGTGCGAACGACCGGCGGCGACGGCCTCCACGTGCTCGTCCCGATCGCACGGCGTCACACGCACGAGGAGGCCCGCCGCTTCGCGCGGGTGGTAGCGGCGGCGCTCGCGCGGACGCATCCGGACCTCTTCGAGCGGGTCGCGATCGACGTGAAGATGAACGGCCACGGCCAGCAGATCGTCTCGCCCTACAGCGTGCGGCCGGAGCCGGGCGCGCCGGTCGTGACCCCGCTGACGTGGGACGAGCTGACAGCGGAACTAGACCCGCGGACGTTCACCATGGACGCCGTGCTCGAGCGCGTCGCGCGTCATAGCGACCTCGCGGCGCCCCTCCTCCACGGCCGCCAGCGCCTCGACCGCGCGCTCGCGGCTCTCTAGTCCTTGTAGGGGTCGAACACGTCTCGCCCCGCCATGGCGACGCCCAGCGGTCGCAGCGTGTGCTTGACGCGGATCGAGCTGCCGTGCGCCGCCAGCACGTCGGGCAGCCGCTTGTAGACCTCGGGCGCCTCGTCCGCGCCCCCGCCGATCAGGACGATCCCCGACGAGCGCAGCCGCTCCTGCACGGCCGGCCAGTCCACGCGACCCGGCCGCATGACGATCTCGCGCCGCGAGCGCCGTAGCTTCGTCCCGTGCTCGGGGCACGTCTGGCTGCTGTACTCCTTCGCCGGCACGAAGAACGCGCAGTCGCGAACCGTGCACGCGAACACCGTCGCGCGCCGCACGCGCCCTGCAGCCTGCGACCGGCTCATCACGCGCCCGGCCCCGTGCACCGTCGAGAAGAGTGACTCCTCCGCCTCCGCCCCGGCGACCCCTTCCAGGATCACCGAGTCGTCGCCCATCGAGCTGCCGACGAAGCCCTCCTGCCCCGGCCGCGCCGGCGTGCAGCCCTTGCGGATCACCCAGTACGTGCGCCCGAAGTGCTCCTCGCGCCACGCGAAGTTGTGGTGGTTGTGCACTTCGTGGACCGCCTCGGCCCCGAGAATCTCGAGGACCTTCGCGACGACGACGTCCCGCCCGGCGTACGCGTACTCGCCCGCCAGCTCCATCGCCGCGACGTACGCCTGCCCGAGCTCCGACTCGACCGGGAAGAGCACCGGCGGCGAGTCCATCTCGCCCCCGCGCGCGTGCTCGTCGAACGCGAGCCCCTGCGCAAGCGCGAGGAAGCCGGACGCCGTCTTGTGCCCGAATCCGCGCGAGCCGAAGTGGACACCGACCCACACCCGCCCCTCCACGTCCGCGAAGAGGTTGACGAAGTGATTTCCGGAACCCACGGTGCCGAGCTGCGACCGCGCGACCTGGTGAAGCTTCCGCTGCGGCGCGAAGTCAGCGCGCACGATCTTGTCGAGCACGGGATGGTCGACCTGCTCGCGATTCGGGACGCCCATGCCGAACGAGATCCGCCGCTCGATCTCGCGCATCACGCCTGCGACGTCGACGTCGGCCGCCGCGAGGTTCGTCCTGACGGCCTTGTTGCCGCAGTTGTGGACGACGCACCCCTCGGCGAGGAACGACTCGGCGGGGTCGGCGGTCGCCACGTCCCACACGCCCTCCGAGCCGACGGCGACGACGTCGCGAATGCCGAGCCATGCCGCCTCGCCCCAAGCGTCGGGGATCAGGGCGACGTCACGGCCGCGACGCCACGGCCCCTTGCGGTACACGGCGTGGTGCACTACGGCGGACGTCAGGCCGTGCATGACCGCGGCCTCGGCGACCGCGACCTTGTGCGTCGCTCCCGCGGCCCGTAGCTGGAGGGTCAAATCGCGCGCCTCCTCGCGCCGCGAGATGAGGGCCAGTCGCTGCCAGGCGACGCTCGCGCACGCCGCGGCAGCCCGCCGCTTGGCGGCCGCGCGGCAGAATCCGACCTCCTCGAAAAAGCGCAGCTTCTCCGCCTCGCCGCCGACGACGTGCAGCACCCAGGCGGTGCCGCTCGCAGCGATCGAATACCTGAATCCCAGTGACTCGAAGAGCTCGCCCACGAAGTGCGCGGCGTTCCGATCCGCCTGCTTCAGCGCGAGATTCGCTATCCCGCCCGCCACGATCCGTGGGGTCACCATCTCGGCGCTCGCGAACGCAGAGAGAAACAGCGCACGTACCCACGCCGGAGCGTCGAAGAGCCACGGCGCAGGCGACTGCGGCCACCGCTTGCGACCGACCGCAGAGCCGAGTGCAGAAAGCCGCTCGTGGAGCTCCGTCGAATTGACGGCGACGTGAATCTCTGGGGCTCGATGTTGGGCGCGGGTGCGCCGGTAGACGAGCGGTCGATAACCGAGGCGCCGGAGATCACCCGCGAGGGCTGCCGCGTCGTCAGGGTTCGTCGAATAGATCGAGACCCGCTTGCCGTCGCGCGTGAGGTGACCGTCTCCCGAGACGTAGGCGAGGACGCGAACGAGCGCAGGATGGAGGTCGAAAGGCCGGTACGGCAGCCCGACGAACGGCGTGAGCAGGAGCTCGTCGTCCTCCCAGAGGTGGCCGGCTTCGACCCACCCCCGCCGAGTCCGCACTCGGTGATCCCGCGTCACGCGTAGGCGGCGCCCGTTCACCAACTGGATCTCGATCGTCGCGCGGACGCCGCGCGCGACCGCGCCGAGGTTGGGAGCGACCAGTCGCAGACTGCCGTCGTCGAGGCACACGATCGGGCTCTCGGGCGCCACGTCCTCGACGGTCAGCGCGTAGCCCTCAGCCGTCGTCACCCGCGCACCGGATCCGATGCAGCCGATGTCGTAGCCGACGCCCGACGGCGAGACGTAACCCTCGTACGCGATCCCTCCCCCGATGGGCTGGCTGTAGCCGGGATGGTGGTCGGCGCAGAGCACGCCGAACTCGGCGTCGCCCGCCTCCATGCACGTGCGAAGCTGCCGGAGGCTCCGCTCGTCGACCTCGCCAAACGTCTTGACGCTCGCCATCGCCCTCTCGATTGTCGCAACGCTTGCCCCGCCGGCGCCCGCGACGCCGATCCCGACCCGGCCTGCCGCGCTCGTCCGGGCACTGAACGCGACCGACGCCGGGCTGGAGACCGCCATCGAGCGCTGGGACAAACGGCGCCGGCCGCCGCGCGACGTGACGCTCTACGCGCTCTACCAGCAGCGGATCTACATCGCCCTGACCACGCGACCTGGCCTCGCCGGCGCCGCGATCGCGGGCCTGCCGCCGAGACGCGCGGCGCACCTGCGCGACACGCTCTTGGCACGCGCGAACCTGCTCCGGCTCGCGACGCCGCGGCCGCTGAGCGCGTTCCGCACGGCGCCGCCTGCCCGCGCGGCCGACCTCCTCCGCTGGTATCGGGAGGCAGAGCGCCGCTTCGGCGTCGGCTGGAACGTCCTCGCCGCCGTGAACTTCGTGGAATCGGCGTTCGGCAAGCTCCGGAACGCCTCGACCGCGGGCGCGCAAGGTCCGATGCAGTTCCTCCCCTCGACGTGGCGTAGGTACGGGCTCGGCGGAAACGTTCACGATCCGCATGACGCGATCCTCGGGGCCGCGAACTACCTGCGCGCGGCGGGCGCGCCGCGCAGCTACCGCCGCGCGCTCTACGCGTACAACCCGTCGCGGTACTACGTCGACGCGGTGCTCGTCTACGCGCGGCGCATCCGAGCCGATCCGAAGGCGTTCGCCGACTACTACGCTTGGCAGGTGTTCGTGCGCACGCCGCGCGGCCTCCGCCGCCTGACCGGCCCGGGCCGTTGATCGCGGCGGCCGTGCTGCTCGCGGCGGGAAGCTTCTTCCAGCTGCCGTCGCGCACCATCGGCTGCGCCTACAACGCGAGCCCGTCCGTGTTGCGTTGCGACATCCGCAGCGGCCTGAAGCCGCAGCCGCGCCGGAAGTGCGAGCTCGACTGGACCGGCCTCGAGATCGCTCCGCGCGGCCGGCCGACGCCGACCTGCGCGGGCGACACCGCGATCCTCCCGAACGCGCCCGTGCTTGCGTACGGAAGGACGTGGCGCCGCGACGGAATCGTGTGCCGCTCGCGCATCACCGGCTTGCGCTGCATGAACCGGAGCGGGCATGGCTTCGCGCTCGCCCGTCAGGACTGGCGGATCTTCTAGCTCCGCCGTTCGGGGTACCGCTCGAGGCCGTCGTCGGGGATCGGCTCCCACGGCGCTGCGTACGCGACGAACGTCCGCACCGATGGCCGGATGCCCGGGTCGCCGTCGAAGGCGCCGAGGCGAACGTTGACCGCCTCCGGATCTTCGGGGCTCCGGCTCCAGAGCGCGGAGCCGCACTGCATGCAGAAGTGCTTCGTGAACCCGCCGTCGCCCGGGTCGTAGCCGCGGATCAGCTCGTCGCCGCGCAGCACGCGGAGCGATCCCGGCTCGATCCGTGCCTGCGGCGAGGCCGCCGTCCCCGTCCGCCGCCGGCACCGGGTGCAGTGGCAGTAGCCGGCCGAGACGAGCGGCGCCGTCACCTCGAAGCGAACGCCGCCGCAGAGGCAGCCGCCCGTGAGCGGAAGCTCGACCACGACGCGTAGCCTACGCGGCCGTGGAGTACCGCCAGCTCGGTCGCACCGGCGTCCAGGTCAGCGAGCTCTGCCTCGGCACGATGATGTTCGGCGCCTGGGGCAACCCGGACCACGACGACTCGATCCGGATCATCCACCGCGCGCTCGACGCGGGGATCAACTTCGTCGACACGGCGGACGTGTACTCCCGTGGCGAGTCGGAGGAGATCGTCGGCAAGGCCCTCGAGGGCCGGCGCGACCGCGTCGTCCTCGCGACGAAGTTCCACTGGTCGATGGGAGACGACCCGAACGAGCGCGGCAACTCGCGCCGCTGGATCACGCGCGAGATCGACGCGAGCCTCCGCCGGCTGAGGACCGACTGGATCGATCTCTACCAGGTGCACAGGCCCGATCCGGCCATGGACGTCGACGAGACGCTCGGCGCGCTCACCGATCTCGTCCGCGCCGGCAAGATCCGCTACCTCGGCAGCTCCACGTTCCCGGCGCACGCGATCGTCGAGGCGCAGTGGACGGCCGAGCGCCGGGGCCGCGAGCGCTTCACCTGCGAACAGCCGCCGTACTCGATCCTCGTCCGCGGCGCCGAGCGCGACGTGCTCCCGGTCTGCCGGCAATACGGCATGGGCGTGATCACGTGGAGCCCGCTTGCCGGCGGCTGGCTCAGCGGCCGCTATCGCAAGGGGGAGGAGACGCCGCCGAGCACGCGCGCCGAGCGCGTCCCGCAGCGGTTCGACATGTCGCTGCCCGCGAACCAGGCGAAGCTCGAGGCCGCGGACGCGCTCGCGAAGGTCGCCGACGAGGCCGGGATCTCGCTGATCCAGCTCGCGATCGCGTTCGTCCTGAAGCACCCGGCCGTGACCGCGCCGATCATCGGCCCGCGGACGATGGAACAGCTCCAAAGTCAGCTCGGCGCCGTCGACGTGGCTCTCGACGACGCCCTCCTCGACCGGATCGACGAGATCGTCCCGCCGGGGACGACGCTGAACCCGGTCGACGCGGGCTACACGCCGCAGGCGATCGCTAACCCGGCGCTACGCCGGCGCTGAGCCGTCCGAGCGCTCGCGTCACGAGCACGCTCGCGATCGCCAGCCAGACTGCGATCACGATCCACGGGAAGAACGTGATCGAGAACACCGCGACGATCCCGGCGACGAAGCTCAGCCAACCGAGCCACGCGGGAATCGCCCGCGCGCCGAGCGCCGCGAGCGAGACGGCGACGATTGCCGCTCCGATCGCGGCGCCGCCCGCCGAGTGGAGGACGTAGCCGACGTCGTTCGCCGAGTGCACGAGGAGCGGGTCCACGCCGTGCCGGTACGTGTCGTCGGTCATCGTCAGGATCCCCTGCTCGATCGAGAACGCAGCGAGCGTCAGAGCCGCGTAGACCGCGCCGCCGATCGTCGCGACGGTCGCGAGCAGGCCGTCGCCCGCGTACGCACGCACGAGCTCACGCAGCGCGGCGACGAACCAGAACAGGAAGAAGACGCCGACCACGATCAGGATCCAGCCGATCCCGATCCGCGTCCGGTGGCCGGAGTCCTGGAAGTACGGGATCACCTTCGACGGCGGCGCGTCACCTGCGGGAAGGTCGTGCAGGATCAGGAAGAGGCCGACGATCGTCAGGACGACATAGAGCAAGCCGCCGAGACCGGCCCAGCGGAGGAAGCCACTCGGTCGCGCCGCAGTCGCCGTCGCCACGTCGCGGAATCCTGAAGGGGGCGTCGGACGGCGCTTCAGGCGGCGCGACGGCAGGAGCCGCAGAGGCCGACCACCTCGACGCGGTGCTCGGTCGCGACGAAGTCCGCGCGCTCCGCCGCGGCGGCGAGCCAATCGTCGAGGCCGCACTCGACGAGCTCGACGACGCGATGACACTCGGAACAGACCAGGTGGTGGTGGTGCCCCTCGCCACAGAGCCGGTAGCAGGCTTCGAGCGGGCTGTGCGAGAGCGTGTCGACGATGCCGTGCTCGGCGAGCGCGCCGAGAGTGCGGTAGACGGTCGCGAGCCCGATGCGCTCGCCCCCGCCGCGTAGACGGCGGTGCAGCTCCTGGGCGGTGACGTCGTGCGGCTCTCGCGCGAGCTCCTCGAGCACGCGGAGCCGCTGGCGCGTCACGCGCAGGCCGGCGTCGGAGAGGCGCTCCACCAGCCTCGGTTGACGCGGATCGGTCACGAGCCGTACGCTAGCAGCCGTTGAGACCGATAACCATTCTCGTTTAACGGCCTGAGTGCTCACGCCCTTCCACTACGCGTTCGTCCAGCGCGGCGCCGTCGAGGCGCTCCTGCTGGCCATACCCGCAGGCCTGCTCGGGACGTGGATCGTCCTCCGCGGCCTTGCCTTCTTCTCCCATGCCGTCGGTACCGCCGCCTTCCCGGGGCTCGTGCTCGCGGACGGATTGGGCTGGCCCGGGCCCGGCGGGGCCGGCCTCGCCGCGGCCGCCTACACGCTCGGCGTCGACCGGCTCGCCGCGCGCCGCGAGAGCGACCGCGACACGCTGACGGGTCTCGTCCTCGTGGGCGCGCTCGCGCTCGGCGTCGTCCTCGCGAGCGACGTCTTCCACTCCGGCTCGAACGTCGAGACGCTCCTCTTCGGCAGCCTGCTCCTCGTCGGGCCGGACGACGTACGGCTCGCAGCCGTGGCAGCGGCGGTCACGACCGTTGCGGCGGCGCTCTTCGGCCGGCGCTGGCTGGCGGCCGGCTTCGACGACGCGACCGCGCGCAGCATGGGCGTGCGTGTCGGTGCCTACGACGCGCTGCTCCTCGCGCTCGTCGCGTTCGCGGTCGTGGCCGCGTTGAGCGCCGTCGGCGCCCTCCTCGCAGCAGCGCTCTTCGTCGTCCCGGCCGCGACGGCGCGGCTGCTCGTCCGCAGGCTCGTCCCGCTCCAGCTTGCGAGCGTCGGGCTTGCGGCCCTCGAATCCGTCGCCGGCCTCTGGCTCTCGGTCGAGCTGAACGTCCCGCCGGGACCGGCGATCGCCGTACTCGCCGGCGGAGTCTTCGCCGTCGCGGCGCTCGTCGCGCGTGTGCCGCGGGGTGCGGTCGCGTTGGCGCTGGTGGTGCTCCTCGCCGGCTGCGGCGGATCGAGCTCGAGCGACGGCAAGCTCCGAGTCGTCGCGACCACGACGCAGATCGCCGACTGGATGCGCGAGGTCGGAGGCCCGGACGTCGACGTCCACCAGATCCTCCAGCCGAACACCGACCCGCACGAGTACGAGCCGCGGCCGCGCGACGTGGAGGCGGTCGCGCGCGCAGACCTCGTCTTCGAGAACGGAGACGGGCTCGACGCATGGATGGACAAGGTCGTCGCGCAAGCGGGCACCCACCCGCGCGTGATGGTCCTCGGCGAGTTCGTGCCCGTGAAGCTGCCCGGCGAGAGCTCAGGGCCGGAGCGTTCACGGTTCGACCCGCACTGGTGGCACGACCCGCGAAACGCCGACGCCGCGGTCTTCGCGATGGGCGCGGAGCTGATCTTGGCCGACGCGAAGCACGGGAAGCACGGCCCGGCGTTCGCGCGTCGCGGGCGCGCGTACCGCGCGACGCTCGAAGCGCTCGACCGGAAGCTCAGGGCGTGCTTCGCCCGGATCCCGCCGCGCGAACGGAACCTCGTCACCGACCACGACGCGTTCGGGTACTTCGCGCACCGGTACGGCTTGCGCGTCGTCGGGGCCGTGATCCCTTCGCAGACGACGCAGGCCCAGCCGTCGGCCGGCGAGACGGCACGCCTGGTCGCGCTGATCCGCCGCGAACACGTGCGCGCGGTCTTTCCCGAAAGCTCGCTCAACCGGAACCTCGCCGAGACGATCGCCCGCGAGTCCGGAGCCCGCTCCGACCTCACGCTCTACGGGGACACGCTCGGTCCGGCCGGGTCGCCCGGCGCCACTTACCTCGGGATGGAGCGAACGAACGCCGACGCGATCGCGCAAGGGCTGAGCGGCGGCCGGGTCTCGTGCCGGTGAGCGTCCTGCTCTCGACGCGCGACCTCGCGACCGGGTACGGCGGCCCGCCCGCGCTCGAGGGTGTGACGTTCGAGCTGCGCCCGGGCGAGCGGATCGGCGTCCTCGGCCCGAACGGCGGCGGCAAGTCGACGCTCTTCCATGCGCTGCTCGGCGAGCTTCGCGTGCTTCATGGGACGGTGCGGGTGCCGCAGCGGCTCGGCCTCGTCCCGCAGACGGAGCGCTCGCGGCTCGACTACCCCGTGACGGCGCTGGACGTGGCGCTGATGGGCACGCTCTCGCGGGTGCCGTGGTGGCGACCGCTCGGTCGCCGTGAGCGGTCCTTCGGCCTCGCGGCGCTCGAGCGCGTCGGCCTGCGCGAGCTCGCGAAGGAGCAGTTCGGCGAGCTCTCCGGCGGCCAGCGCCAGCGCGTCCTCGTCGCGCGCGCCCTCGTCCAGGACGCACGTGTTCTCCTCCTCGACGAGCCGTTCTCCGGAGTCGACCAGCCGAGCGCGGACCTCCTCGAACGGTTGCTGGGCGAGCTCGGGCGCGAGGAGCGCGGCGTCCTGATCGCGACGCACGACCTCGAGCAGGCGCGGCGGTGGGACCGCGTCCTCTGCCTCAACCGCCGCCAGATCGCATTCGGCCCGCCGGCGGAGACGCTGACGCGGCCGGTGCTGGAGCAGACCTACGGCGCGGAGATCGTGCCGCTTCCGACCGGTGACGGGCGCGCCGAGGCTGTGCTCCCGCCCCACCACCACGAGCACGGATGACGCACGCGCTATTGCACCCGTGGAGTCACGGCTTCATGCAGCGCGCACTACTCGAGCTCCTGCTCGTCGGCGTGCTCGGCGCGGTCCTCGGCTGCTGGATCGTCCTCTACCGGCTCGCCTACAGCGCGGAGTCACTCGCGCACGCCCTGTTTCCTGGGCTGGTGGTGGCGGCCTTGATCGGCGCGCCTTTGTTGGCGGGCGCGGCGGGCGGAGTGCTGCTCGCGGCGGCCTCGGTCGCGCTCGCGACGCGGCTGCCAGGGATCTCGCGCGACGTCGCGGTCGCCGTGGTCGTCACGACGCTCTTCGGGCTGGGCGCGTTGCTCGCCCTCGCGCCGGCTTCGCCGCCGGGGTTGGGCGGGCTGTTGTTCGGCGACCTGCTGGGCGTGTCGCGCGGGGACCTTGTGGCTGCGGGGGTCCTGACGGCGCTGAGCCTCGTCGCGCTAGGCGCGCTGCACCGGCCGCTCCTCGCCGCCGGGTTCGACCGCGCGAGCGCGACGAGCCTCCGCGTTCGTCCGCTCGCGGTCGACCTCGCGCTGCTCGCGCTCGTTGCGGCCGCAGTCGTGGTCGGCGTCCAGGGCCTCGGGAACCTGCTCGTCCTCGCCAGCCTGATCGGCCCGGCGGCGTGCGCGCGCCTCGTCGGCCGCCGCGTGCCGAGGATGATGCTCGTCGCGGTCGCCGTCGCAGTCGTGTGCGCGGTCGGGGGCCTCTACGTCTCCTACTACGCCTCGGTCGCCGCGGGCGCCTCGGTCGCCGGCACGACTGTGGCTGCCTACCTCGTGCTGCTCACGCTGTCGCCGCTGACGTTTCGAGACCGTTGGCGTGGAAGACGCGGTCGCATTTCCCCACGAGTGGCTGGCCACCGAGGGCTCGTCCGTCGGCGCGCTGGCTCCGGGTCGAGCGTCCACACCGGGGTCAGGAGGTGCTAACGGAATGAAGGGACCCGTGGTGGTCTGGCGAATCCGTCCGCTGTCATTGTCGAAATGGAGGGGTGATGGCGGCGAGGCGGTGGCCGTGGCGGGTGCCTGATCGGTTGTGGGTGGAGGTGGA
>DASUZD010000332.1:0-33140 GCA_036377055.1 Gaiellaceae bacterium
GCGAGCACGGCCTGCGGATCGCGCACGTCCTGCTGACGCACAACCACGCCGACCACCTCTCCGGCCACGGCCGCCTCGCCGCCGCGACCGGCGCCACGCTCCACGCGCCCGCGACCACCGGCGCCGAGTACGAGCACGAGCCGCTCGAGGACGGGAGCGTCGTCGAGCTCGGCCGAGCCCGCATCGTCGCGCTCCGCACGCCCGGGCACCGGCCCGAGCACACCGCCTTCGTCGTCCACGACCGCGAGCGCGCCGAAGCCCCGTGGCTCCTCTTGACCGGCGACTCGCTCTTCGTCGGCGACGTCGCGCGGCCCGACCTCGCGATCGAGCCCGAGGAGGGAGCGCGCGAGCTGCGCCGGTCGCTCGACCGCCTCTTCGAGCACGAGGACTACGTCGAGGTCTGGCCAGGCCACGTCGGCGGCTCGCTCTGCGGCGGCGCTGACATGAGCGAGAAGCCCTCGACGACCCTCGGCTTCGAGCGCCGCTTCAACCCGCGCGTCGCGCTCGCCGGCGAGGAGTTCACGCGCGCGCTGACGAGCAACCTTCCGCCCCAGCCGCCGAGCTTCCGCCGGATCGTCGAGCTGAACCGCGGACCGCTGATCACGACCGCCGCACCTGTCGAGCCGCTCGCACCGACACGCGTCGAAGAGCTCCTCGAAGACGGCGCGGTGATCGTCGACACGCGCGCACCGCGCGAGTTCGACGCGGCGCACGTTCCCGGCTCTATCAACGTGACGGCGATCGAGACCGGCGTCGGCACCCGCGCGGCCTGGGTCGTCGACCCCGATGCCGAGGTCGTAGTCCTCGCGCCGAGCGACGCCGAAACGACCACCATCGCGCGCAAGCTCGAGGCCGTCGCGATTCGGAAGCTCAACGGTTTCGTCTCCGGCGGCATCGGCGCGTGGCAGGCCGCCGGCCTACCGACCTCGTCGACGCACGCGATCGACCCGCACGGGCTCGCCGAACGCCTCCGCGCAAACGACGTCACCCTCCTCGACGTGCGAGAGGACGACGAATGGAAGGAGGGACACGTCGCCGGCTCGCTCCACGTGCCGTACCGCGAGCTGCGGAAGAGCCCGCCCGCAGAGCTGAGCCGGAACGGCAAGCAACTCGCGGTCGCCTGCAGCGCCGGCAACCGCAGCTCGCTCGCCGCGTCGCTCCTCGAGCGCGCGGGACGAGGCGACGTCGTGCACGTCGGAGACGGCGGGATCGAGGACCTCGAGCGCGAGGGAATCGAGCTCGTCAGCGGCGCGTAACCGCGGCGGCCGCTCGCGCGTTCCAACCTCGCCCAGCTTTCCCAACCTTCCGGGGGAACCACATGCATGCATCGATCTGCGGCCGGTCGACGCTCGTCGGCCTGCTCGCGCTCGCGATCGCGCTCGCCACGATCGCGACCGCCGGAGCGGCCAGCGACCCGTTCGACCTCGTGCCCGGCACCGCCGTGCTCGCCGACAACTTCAGCGGCGGCAACGGCGGCAACACCAGCTCGACGACGTCCTCGACGAACATCTTCTCGCCGTCCGTCTTCGTCGACTACAAGCGGTTCGGCGGCGAGCCGACCGTCACCGTCGACCGCTACGCCGGCGGGAACGACGTCACGTACGTCTCGGGACCGAACGGCTTCGTGTTCCCGCACTACAGCCCGTTCTTCAAGTCGACCGATCTCGGCGAGACCTTCCGCATCCCTGCCCACGTGCCGAGCTTCGGCCAGACGTTCGGCACCGGCGGCGGGGGCGGCGACAGCTACCAGGTCGTTGGCCAGCGAACCCACAAGGTCTTCTTCGTCGACCTGCCAGGCCCCGGCTGTGTGACGATGAACACGTCGTCCGACCAGGGCGAGACCTGGGTCGGCGACAACATCGGCTGCGGCCAGAGCCCGGGCGCGATCGACGACCGGCAGTGGGACGCCGTCGACGAGAGCGCGCCGCTTCCGGCCGGGAACACCGGCAACGTCTACGTCTCGTTCATCAACTTCACGAACGCTGTCGCGGGGACGCTGGCGCTCGCGCGGAGCACGCACGATGGCGCCCCCGGCACGTTCATCACCGATTCGGTCTGCAACACGCTCAACGGCCAGGTGCCGACGACCACAACCTGCCCTGACCCGCTCGATGTCGGGCTCCAGGTCGCCGGGCCGCCGGTGGTCGACTACTCCAACACGCACAACATCTACATCCCATTCGTGCGTGCCACGCCGATCATCCCGGGCGTCAGCTCAGGCCCGCCCTACTCGCTCTGGATCGCGAAGTCGACCGACGGCGCGTCGACCTGGACGCGCAATCAGGTCGCCGACCTAGGCGCGCACAACCCGGTGAACCTCTTCCCGGAGCTCGCGATCGACAAGGCGGGGAACCTCTACTACACGTGGTCGCAGACCCAGGGGCCGGCGAGCGACGCGAGCGGCCTGACCGGCGAGCAGGACGTCTACTACACCTACTCGACCGACCGCGGCACGACGTGGGTCGCGCCGATCCCGCTCACGCAGGAGGCAAACGACTCGGCGGTCATGCCGTGGATGGTCGCGGGCGATTCGGGCCGCGTCGATCTCGTCTACTACAAGGCGAACAGCGGCCTGAACTCGAACGTCGGCTTCGACGCGAACGGCCAGCCGATGGTCTGGAACGTCTACTTCGCCCAGTCGCTGAACGCGCTCAACGGCGGCAAGGATTTCAAGAGCGTCCAGATCAGCGACCACCCGAACCACCTGGGCGGGATCTGCACCGCCGGCCTCTCGTGCTCGGGCGACCGTGACCTGCTCGACTTCTTCACGGTCGACATCGACCACCTGGGCGCGGCCAACGTGGTCTGGGCCGACGACAACACGACCCGCGGGAGCGACACGCGCAACAAGTTCTCGCGGCAGCTCTCCGGCGTGAGCGTCTTCAAGAACCAGACGATCGGGCTGATGAACGCGTGGCCCATCAAGGACCACTCGGTGACCGACCGCGCGCACGACACGTACGACGAGCTCGGCGTGGCGAACCCGACCTGCCCGGGCATGGACCTCCTCGGCACCTCCGCGAGCCGGACCGGCGACACGATCACGGTCTCGCTCACGCTCGACTCGGCGCCCACGGCGGCGAAGGCGATCGCATGCAGCAACGCGCCCGGCGTCGTCACGGGCGGGATCTGGTCGGCCGAGTTCTGGGCGGCCTCGAGCGGCAACGACGAGGGCTACGGCGAGAGCTTCTTCATCGGCTATCGCGACAACCCGCCGAACGGAGCACCGGCCGGCGAGGCGGGTCGGTTCGACAACCTCAACCCGACGATCACGTCGCTCGAGTACCACCGGACGCAAGGAGCGACCGTCGGCGGTACGTGCGTCGCCGCCACGCCGCCGGCGCCGTGCACGATCACGCTGACGACGAGCGCGAGCGGGCTCGGGATCAAGTCCGGCTCCGGCATGTACTCGATCACGGGCCTGTCGACGTTCTTCGGCGGGAGCGACCAGACGACGCCGGTCGCGCTTCGCCTCGAGCTCGGCAACTCCGAGCAGTCCGACGCGACCGCGCCGTTCGACGTGAACGGCACCGGCACGACGTCGCCCTAGCACGCCTCGCGAGGGAGGGCGTCGCTCGATGCGGCGCCCTCCCGCCGCCGAACCGGCTACCTTGCGCGCGTGCGGCCTGAGCCCCCAGCGGCTGTTCCCGCGCGTCGCCGTTCCCTGCGTATCGGCGCCGTCGTCGCGCTCGCGCTCGCGGCCGCGTTCGTCGCCTGGCTCGTCGTCCGCGGGGACGACTCCGGCTCGTCGACGACCACGACGGCCTCGAGCCCCGCGACGACCGCGACGCAAGGCCCGAAGACGAAGCCGCTGCTCGAGGCCGCGAGCGTGCCGACGCTGAAGACGGTCGCGGCTCTCGTCGGGCACCCGATCTACTGGGCCGGTGCGAAGTCGGGCACGACGTACGAGCTCACGCGGACGACCGACGGCCGCATCTACGTCCGCTACCTGCCCCCGGGCGTGAAGGTCGGCGACAAGCACGCCGACTACCTCATCGTCGCGACCTACCCGGTCCGCGACGCGTACCGGGCCGTGCAGACGGCGTCGAAGGAGAACGGCGCGGAGGCGTTCCGGATCAAGAACGGCGGCCGAGCGGTGCTGAACAAGCGCGCCCCGACGAACGTCTACTTCGCATACCCGCGCTCGAACTACCAGATCGAGGTCTACGACCCGCACCCGGGTCGCGCGCGGAACCTGGTCGCCTCCGGAAAGATTCGACCCATTCGCTGAGGCCGCGTGACGCTCGCCGTCGGGTGGCTGCTGCTTCCGCTTCTCCTCGGGCTGCTCTCGCTCGGCTGCGGCCTCCTGCTCGAGACCATCGCCGGGACGCCCCTGCCGGGCGCGCTCCTCCTCCCCGCCGGCTTCGCGCTCGTCGTCGTCGCGACGCCGTTCGCTTCGCTCTCCGCCTCGACGGCCTCGCTCGCGGCTCCGCTCGCCGTGGGCTTGGCGGTTGTGGGGATCGGAACCTCGCCGCGTCTCCGCTCGCTGCGGCCGGACTGGTGGGCCGCCGGCGCCGGCGCCGCCGCCTACGCCGTGTACGCCGCGCCCGTCGTCCTCTCGGGCCGCGCCACGTTCGCCGGCTACATCAAGCTCGACGACACGGCGACGTACTTCGCGATGCTCGACCGGCTCGAGACGGACGGCCGCTCGCTTGCGGGATTGGCGCCTTCGACCTACGAGGCGACGCTCGCGACCAGCCTCGCCTACGGCTACCCGGTGGGCTCGTTCGCGCCGCTCGCGGTCTCTCAGCGGCTGCTGCGGACGGACGTTGCCTGGCTGTGGCAGCCGTACCTCGCGTTCCTCGCCGCTCTGCTCGCGCTGACGCTCTACGCGCTCGCGTCGCGGCTGGCTACGGGACGTGCGTCGCGTGCCGTCGTCGCCTTCGTCGCGGCCCAGCCGGCGATCCTGTTCGGCTACTCGCTCTGGGGCGGGATCAAGGAGCTCGCCGCCGCTCTCTTCCTCGCGCTGCTCGCCGCGACGGTGGCGCTGCTTCTCGACGCTCGGTCGGCTAGGGCGGCCGTGCCCGCCGCGGTCGTGGCCGCGGGACTCGTGGACGTGCTGAGCCTCGGCGGCGCCGCGTGGCTTGCGCTGCTCGGAGCCGGGGCGCTGCTCGCGCTCGTGCTGCGTGGACGGGCGTTCGCGATCCGGGCTACCGGCGTGTTCGCGGCAGTCGCGGCGTTCTGCGCCATCCCCGCGATCGCCGCCGCCGTCGAGTGGCTGCCGCGCTCGGGCGCCTTCACGAGCGAGAGCGAGCTCGGGAATCTCCGCGGACCGCTGCGATTCGTGCAGATCGCCGGGATCTGGCCTTTCGGCGACTTCCGCGACGTCCCGCACGAGAGCTTCCCGCCGGTCTACGTCCTGATCGGCGTCGTCGCCGCCGCGTGCGTGGTCGGGCTGGCCGCGGCCTGGCTTCGGCGCGCGTGGGGACCGCTCCTGTACCTCGGCGGGGCGCTCCTCGGCGCCGGCGTCCTCGACGGCTTCGGCTCGCCGTGGGTCGGCGGCAAGGCGCTCGCGACGGCCGCACCGGCCGCGCTCCTGCTAGCGCTCTGCGGCGCGGCGGCCGTCGCGGCGCGTGGGCGCATAGTTGAGGCCGCGGTCGTCGCGGCCGCGGTGATCGGCGGCGTCGTGTGGTCGAACGTCCTCGCCTATCGCGAGGTCTGGCTCGCGCCGGGCTCACGCCTCGCCGAGCTCGAGGCGATCGGGAAGCGCTTCGCGGGCGACGGGCCAACCCTGATGACGGAGTTCGAGCCGTACGGCGCGCGACACTTCCTGCGCAGGCTCGACACGGAGGGCGCGTCCGAGCTCAGGCGCCACGTCATACCGCTGCGGAGCGGCCAGCCGGTCGAGCCGCAGGGCTACGCCGACATCGACCGGTTCGACCTTCCGTCGATCCTCGCGTACCGGACGCTCGTGCTGCGTCGCTCTCCGGTCGAGAGCAGGCCGCCGTCGCCATACCGGCTCGTCGAGCGCCGCCACTGGTACGAGGTGTGGCAGCGCGACGACCGCGCCGCGCGGGTCATCGAGCACCTGCCGCTCGGGAACGAGCTCGATCCTGCCTCGGCGCCGCGCTGCGCGGACGTCCAGCGGCTCGCAGGGCTGTCGGGCGTGCGACGGCTCGTCGCAGTGCCGCGCGAGCGCGTGGCCGTGCTCTCACTCGCGGCCTTGCGCCGCCCGAGCTCGTGGACGGCAGGCTACGTCGCCGGCTCGATCGACCCGCGCGGCTCCGGAAGCGTCTCGACCGCGTTCCGCGCGACGCCGGGGCGCTACGGCGTCTGGCTCGGCGGATCGTTCGTCGGCGCCTTCTCGGCGTCGATCGACGGACGCGACGTCGGCTCGGCGCGCCACCAGCTCGAGTGGTCGGGCCAGCTGGTCGAGCTCGGCGCCGCGCGGCTGGGCGGCGGCGCGCACACCGTCACGCTGCGTTACGACGCCGGCGGCTGGCGGCCGGGATCCCACGGCTTGGCGCCGTTCCCGGCCGGGCCGCTCGTGATCGCTCCTGCGGTCTCGCCTCGGCTCGTCTCGGTCGTGCCGTCGCAGGCGAGCCGGCTGTGCGGTCGCCGGCTCGACTGGGTGGAGGCGGTCGGCTAGCCGAACCGCCGCTAGGTCCGCCAGAGCGCCGCGTGGAACTCGCCACCCGTCGTGAAGCTCGAGCCCGCGACCTCGCCGCGTCCGTTGACGGCGTTGGCGCGGCTGTCGGTACCGCCGAGGGTCCCGAGGTCGACCATCCCGCCCGTCCGGGTCCACGAGAAGGCGTGGCCCTGGCCGGCGGCGGTCGTGGCGTCGCCGACCACCTGGCCGCTCGCGTTCACCGCGACGGCGCTGCTGCCGGCGCCGCCGAGGGTGCCGAGGTCGACCATCCCGCCGGCCTCGGTCCACAAGAAGGCGTGGAACGGGCCGTCCGGGGCGATGTCGCTGAGGCCGACCACCTCGCCGCTCGCGTTCACGTCGTCGGCGAGGCTCGTGTCGCCGCCGAGAGTGCCGAGGTCGACCATCCCGCCCTTTTGGGTCCAGGAGAAGGCGTGCTGGGGAACGAACGGGCCGCCCGGGACGACGTCGCTGACGCCGATCACCTGTCCGCTCGGGGTCACGTCGACGGCGGTGCTGACATCGCCGCCGAGGGTGCCGAGGTCGACCATCCCGCCCTGGGGCGTCCACGAGAAGGCGTGCGCGGCGACGTTCCCGGCCAGCTCGCTGTTGCCGACCACCTGGCCGCTGGGACTGACCGCGCCGGCAGAGCTGCCAGTGCCGCCGAGCGTGCCGAGGTCGACCATCCCGCCTGCCTTGGTCCAGGAGAAGGCGTGGAACTCGCCCGCGGCGGTCGTGCTCTCGCCGACCACCTCGCCGCGTGCGTTCACGCCGTAGGCGGTGCTGAAGGTGCCGCCGAGCGTGCCGAGGTCGACCATCCCGCCCGACTGGGTCCACGAGAACGCGTGCGTGGCGCCCCCGGGGGCGAGATTGCTCTCGCCGACGACCTGGCCGCTTGCGTTCACGGCCCTGGCGGTGCTGAAGCTGCCGTCGCCGAGGGTGCCGAGGTCGACCATGCCGCCCGCCTGCGTCCAGGAGAACGCGTGAATCCCAAAGGAAGCGACCGCGCTCTCGCCCACCACCTGGCCGCTCGCGTTCATGGCGTGGGTTTCGCTGAAGGTGCCGCCGAGCGTGCCGAGGTCGATCGCAGTCACGGTCGAGCTGGCTGCGCGCGCCAGTCCGGTCGAGGCGCCCGCCGCGACGGTCAGAAGAGCCGCCAGGACGACGGCGCCGAAGACTCGCATCGAGGTCAACTCTCTCCCCCTCGTCTAGGTGTGCCAGAGCGTTGCGTGGAACGCGGCATTGCCGGTCGTGAGGCTCGAGCCCGCGACGTCGCCGCCTGCGTTGACGGCCGTGCCGGTGCTGAAGGTGCCGCCGAGGGTGCCGAGATCGACCATCCCGCCCGTCCGGGTCCAGGAAAAGGCGTGGCCCGCCGAATTCCCGGCAAGGGCGGCGTCGCCGACCACCTGCCCGCGCGCGTTCACGTCTTCGGCCTCACTCACGAAGCCGCCGAAGGTTCCGAGGTCGACCATCCCACCCGCCGGCGTCCAGTAGAAGGCATGCGTAGGGAGAAACCGGGGGTCGCCCGGAACGGTCGTGCTGACGCCGACGACCAGGCCGGCGGAGTTCACGGCCGTGGCGGTGCTGAAGTCGCCGCCGAGGGTGCCGAGGTCGACCATCCCTCCTGCCTTGGTCCAGGAGAAGGCGTGCGTGGGGACGAACCGGCCGTCGCCCGGAACGATTGCGCTCTCGCCGACGACCTGACCGCTCTCGCTCACGTCGACGGCCCTGCTGATGTCGCCTCCGAGCGTGCCGAGGTCGACCATCCCACCCGACTGGGTCCACGAAAAGGCGTGGAGCAGCCCTTCCGGTGTTCCGCCGGTGCCGACCACCTGTCCGCGGGAATTCACGTTCGTGGCGCTGCTGGCGCCGCCGCCGAGAGTGCCGAGATCGACCATCCCGCCCTTTTGCGTCCAGGAGAAGGCGCGGATGAAGCCAATGCTCGTGAAGCTGTCACCGACCACCTGGCCGGCCGCGTTCACTGCGGAGGCGACGCTCACGGTGCCGCCGAGGGTGCCGAGGTCGACCATGCCGCCTTGCTGGGTCCACGAGAAAGCGTGCTCCGTCAGCGCCTCGGCGGTGAGGCTGTCTCCGACCACCTGGCCGCGCGCGTTCACCGCGACGGCGGTGCTGAAGCCGCCGCCGAGCGTGCCGAGGTCGACCATGCCGCCTTGCTGGGTCCAGGAGAAGGCGTGCTCCGTCAGCGCCTGAGCGGTGTCGCTGTTGCCGACCACCTGACCGCTCGGGCTCACGTCGACGGCCTTGCTGGAGCGACCGCCGAGCGTGCCGAGGTCGATCGCGGTCACGGTCGAGCGCCTCGCACTTGCCAGTCCGCTCGAGGCCGCTGTCGCGCCGGTCAGAAGAGCCGCCATTACGACGAGGCCGAAGAATCGCAGCGAGATCAATTTTGTCCCCCTAGTTCGGACAGCGATGCTACCACCCGAACGTCGCGGGAAGCGCGCGAAAAGAGCGGCGCCAGGACTCTCCGAATATGGTCCCGGCTTGGCCGCAGCCGACGCCGCCACGCGCTCCCGGATCGCCGATCCTGGCCTCGCGCCGGCCGGAGAGCAGCGGATCCGCTGGGTCGCGCGGCACTCGCCCGTCCTGAACCGGCTTGCGCAGGCGCGGCTCGCGGACGGAGCGCTTCGAGGCAAGCGCGTCGCGGTCGTCGTCCATCTCGAGGCGAAGACGGCCTACCTGGCGACGTTGCTCGCGGAGGCCGGCGCGGAGGTGGTCGCCGCCGGCTCGAATCCCGGGACGACGCAGGACGCCGTCGCGGCGGCGCTCGTCCATCGCGGGATCGAGGTGCACGCGACGCACGGCGCCAGCCCCGACGAGTTCGTCGGCGATCTCCTCGCCGCGGCCGACTTCGAGCCGGAGATCGTCGTCGACGACGGCGCTGAGCTCACCGGCCGGATCGTCGACCTCCGCCCGGAGCTCGTCCCGCGCCTGCTGGGAGTCACCGAGGAGACGACGACCGGCGTGGCGCGGCTGCGGGCGCTAGAGCGCGCCGGACGACTGACCTTCCCGGCCATCGCCGCGAACGACGCCTGGTCGAAGCACCTCTACGACAACCGCTACGGGACCGGCCAGTCGACGCTCGCCGCGATCCTCCGCCTCACGAACCTCGCGGCAGCGGGCAAGGAGTTCTGCATCCTCGGCTACGGCTGGGTCGGCAAGGGGCTCGCTCGTTACGCCGAGGGCATGGGCGGCCGCGTTACGGTGATCGAGGTCGACCCGGTGCCCGCGCTCGAGGCGCACATGGACGGCCATCGCGTGGCGGGGCTCGATGGACTTGCAGACGCCGACGTCGTGATCACCGCGACCGGCGGGATCGAGGCGCTCGATCGCGATGCCCTCGCGCGCCTCAAGGACGGCGTCATCCTCGCGAACGCCGGCCACCACGACCGCGAGATCGACGTCGACGCGCTCCGCCCGGGCGAGGAGGTCCGGCCGGGGATCACGCGCCACGAGCTCGACGGCGGCCGGCGCGCGTACCTGCTCGCCGAAGGCCGGCTCGTCAACATCGCCGGCGCCGACGGCCACCCGGTCGAGATCATGGACCTGTCCTTCTCCGTCCAGGCGCTGGCGGCGCACCTGATCGCGGGCGGAGGCCTCGAGCCGGGAGTCCAGCGGCTTCCGGCCGACCTCGACCGCGAGATCGCGCGCACGAAGCTCGAGACGCTGGGGATCGAGCTGCCTGAGCCGAGCGAGGCGCAACGGGCGTTCCTGGAGCGATGGACGGGCTGAGCGCGCAGGGCGAGCGGAAGATCGCCTGGGCCGCGAGCTGGATGCCGGTGCTCAACCGCGTTCGCGACGAGCTGCGCGAGGACGGAAGCGTCGCGGACAGGCGGATCGCGGTCATCCTCCCCGTCGAGCCGAAGACGGCCTACCTCGCCGCCGTGCTGGCCGAGGCCGGGGCGGACGTGTCCGTCGCCTTCCAGGGCGCGATGGTGCACGACGACGTCGCCGCCGGGCTTGCCGCGCGCGGCGTCGCCGTCTTCGCGCGCCGCGGCTCGTCGCACGAGGAGGAGCTCGGGTACTTCGAGGACGTGCTCGCGCGCAGGCCCGAGGTCGTGATCGACGACCGCGCCGACGTGATCCGGCTCGCGCACACGACCCACCCCGAGGTGCTCGAGACGCTGGTCGGAGCCTCCGAGGAGACGACCTCGGGCGTCGTCGCGCTACGCGCGATGGAGGCCGACGGGACGCTCAAGGTGCCGTGCGTCGCCGCGAACGACGCGCGCTCCAAGTTCCTCTTCGACAACCGCTACGGGAGCGGCCAGTCGACCGTCTCGGCCGTGATGGACTCCACCAACCTCCTCGTCGCCGGCAAGCGGCTCGTGGTCGTCGGCTACGGATGGGTCGGGAAGGGGATCGCGCGGCGCGCCCGCGGGATGAACGCGCGCGTCGTCGTCTGCGAGGTCGACCCGTTCGCAGCGCTGGAGGCGTTCCACGACGGCTTCGAGGTGTTGCCGATCGCCGAGGCGTGCGCTGGGGCGGACATCGTCATGACGGCCACGGGCGTGCGGGGCGCCGTTCCCCCCGAGGCGATCGACCGGCTGCCGGACGGAGCGCTGCTCGCGAACTGCGGCGGCGTCGACGACGAGTTCGACGTGGCGGCGCTCCGGGAGCGGGCGCTCGCGGTCGAGGAGGCGCGGCCGGGCGTCGAAGAGTTCCGCCTCTCGGAGGACCGGTCGGTGTTCGTAATCGGCGGCGGGGTCGTCGTCAACCTCTCCGCCGGGGAGGGGCATCCGGTCGAGATCATGGACCTGACGTTCGCGGTGCAGGCGCTGTCGGCGCGCCACCTACTCCGGCACGCGCACGAGCTGGAGCCGCGCGTCCACCAGTTTCCCGCCGAGCTCGACGAGCAGGTCGCGCGCTGGAAGCTCGACGCCCTCGGCGTGCGGATCGACTCGCTGACCGAGGCGCAGCTCGCGTTCCTCCGCGGCTGGGAGGCCTTCGCTTGATCGCGCTCGCTCTGGCGCTCGTGGTCGCGACACCCGGCCGCGTCGTGGAGTCTTTCGCCGTGAACGTCGACGCCGACCCTCAGCTCGAGCGCCTCCAGACGGTGGAGGTCGTCCACCCGAATCCCTACGGCGGGACCAAGCCGCTGCGGCGGCGGTACGTCCGGATCGTCGACGGGACCCACACGGCGCGCATCTCGCCGGTGATGGACTACGTGAGGGCACACGTCGTGACGCACCTCGAGCCACCGTTCGGTCGCGGCGTCTGGTACGACGGCGGGACGGGCAACGGCGGCGCCGCCCCGCGCGCCCTCGGCCTCGTGGCGTGGACGGGCCGCCGGCCGCATGTGCTCTGGTGGTATGCGTCGGGATCGTCCTCGCTCGGGCGGCGGCACGACGGAGCCGCCGCAGGCTTCTTCCAGGACGCGGCGCACGGTGGACCAGGCCCGGAGATCAAGCTGAAGGAGGGCGTCAGCAGGCCCGGCGATCCGAAGTGCTGCCCTTACGCCCACCGGATCTCGCTGTACCGGCTGGACGCGCCCGGAACCGCGTATCGGCTCTACGCGCGCCGGATCGTCCGGCGATAGCGATGCGAATCGCAGCGGGCGCGGTCGTGACGTGTGACGCGGCGATGACGGTGCATCGGCCGGGCGCAGTCGAGGTCGCGGACGACCGGATCGTCTCGGTCGGGCCGGCGCGCGAGGGCGAGCCGCTCCTGCCAGGCGTGCTGATGCCGGGGCTCGTCAACTGCCACTGCCACTCGCCGATGACGCTCTTCCGAGGCGCGGCCGAGGACGTGCCGCTCCAGCGCTTCCTGCGCGAGGTGCTCTGGCCGCGCGAGGCGCGCCTGACCGACGAGGACGTGTACTGGGGGATGACGCTCGCGTGCGCGGAGCTCGTCGGGTTCGGCGTGACGACGACGTGCGAGATGTACGTCCACGAGGACGGTCTCCTGCGCGCTGTGCTCGACGCCGGCACGCGCTGCGTCCTGACGCCGGGCGTGATGGACGTGCCTGGCTGGTTGTCGTGGGAGGACCGCCTCGACCGGGTGTGCGCGTTCCACGACGAGCACGCCGGCCGGTACGAGACGGTCGAGGTCGGGGTCGCGGCGCACTCCGCGTACACGCTGCCGCTCGAGGCGCTCGACGCCGTCGCCGCCGCGGCGCGGGAGCGCGACGCGCTCGTCCACATCCATCTCGCGGAGACGAGCGACGAGTGCGCGGAGCTCGAGGCGGCGGAGGGCTGCTCCGTGCCGGCGTTGCTGGCGCGGCGGGGTTTCCTGGACGGGCGGGTGCTGGCGGCGCACTCCGTCTGGTTGTCGGACGACGACCTGCGGATCTACCGCGAGCACGACGTCGCCGTCGCGCACTGCCCGCAGGCGAACGCGAAGCTGGCGGCGGGCGTCGCGCGGCTTGCGGACATGCTCGAGCTCGGCCTTCGGGTCGGGTTGGGGACGGACGGGCCGTCGGGAAACAACGACCTCGACCTGTGGGAGGAGGTCAGGCTCGCCGCCCTGCTCGCGCGCGTGCGCGCGCGTGACGCAGCGCTTCTGCCGGCGCCCGAACTGCTCGCGCTCGCGACGCGCGGCGGAGCGGCGGCGGTCGGTCTCGAGGGCGTCGGGTCGATCGAGCCGGGTCGCGCCGCGGATCTCGTCCTGTTGCGAAGCGACGACCCGGGTCTCGTCCCGATCATCGAGGAGCGCGACCTGCTCTCGCACCTCGTGTGGTCGGCCGGTGGACGGCTCGTCCGCGACGTCTGGGTCGCAGGCCGGCAGCTCGTCCGCGACGGCGAGTGCCTGACGATCGACGTGGAGCGTGCGCGCCGCGAGGTGCAGGAGCGAGCCGTCCGGCTCGCGCAGACCGCCTGAATCGATACCTCCCGCGCGAAAGTACCCACTGGAGCGCCGTCAGTAGCGGTTTGCCGCGCCTCGGGAAATACCCATCAAGGCTGCGTAAATGTATAATGAGCGGCTTTCAGTAGATATTTTAAGGCCAAACACCTTCCACACCATCGAACGCCAGCTCGGCGCTGTTCCCGCGTCCCTCGTCACGTCGCTCGGCCAGGTCGACGAGCGCAAGGGGCGCGCGGACGCCTTCAGGCGCCAGCACCCGGCGGAGCTGCGGACGCTCCTCGAGACGGCCCGCATCCAGAGCGCGACCGCGTCGAACGAGATCGAAGGGGTGACGGCGCCCGCGCCGCGCATCGCGGCGCTCGTCAAGGGATCTGCTGCGCCGGCGAACCGGTCCGAGGCCGAGATCGCCGGGTACCGCACGGCGCTCGACCTGATCCACGCGAGCGCGCGCGAGATGCCCGTCACGACTAACGTGATCCTTCAGCTCCACCGCGACCTGTACCAGTTCTCGGCCACCGAGGGCGGACGGTTCAAGATGGTCGACAACACCGTCGACGAGGAGCTGCCCGACGGCACGCGGCGGGTTCGCTTCGTCCCGGTCGCGGCGCTCGTGACCCCGACTTCGATGCGGGAGCTGAACGAGCGATACGCGGCCGAGGTCGACCGCGGCGTGTTCCATCCGCTCCTCCTCGTCGGCTCGTACGTCTTCGACTTCCTTGTGATCCACCCGTTCGCCGACGGGAACGGCCGCATGTCGCGCCTCGTGACGCTCATGCTCCTCTGGCGCTCCGGCTATGAGGTCGGGCGCTACATCAGCATCGAGCAGCTGATCGCCGAGACGAAGGAGACGTACTACGAGGCGCTCGCAGCATCGACCGAGGGCTGGCACGAGGAGCGACACGACATCGTGCCGTGGCTTCGATACTTCGTCGGAATCCTCCTCGCCGCGTACGTCCGCTTCGAGGAGCGCACGGCCGGCGCCGTCGGCGGGCGCGGCGCGAAGACGCGCGCGATCAAGCAGTTCGTCCGAGCGTCCGCGAGTGACGTCTTTTCGATCGACGACATACGCCGTGCCGCACCCGTCGCGGGAGACGCGCTGATCCGGAAGGTCCTCCACGACCTTCGCGACGAAGGCGTGGTTCGAGCCGAAGGCCGCGGGAGGTCAGCGCGTTGGCGTCGCCTTCGGAACGACTTCTGATCGCTACGTCGGCGAGGGAGCGAGTAGCGGTCGTCGCGCGAGCCTGGCGAAGAAGAGCCACGACAGCACCGCGCCGCCTGCGTAGCCGACGGAGCTCGCGACCGCCGCGCCCGACCCGCCGAGTCGCGGCACCAGCACGATCGCGAACGCGGCCGTCAGCACCATCGCGACCGCCGAGACCACGAGGCTCAGCCCCGGCCGGCCGCGGCGGACCGAGAGGTACACGACGAGGATGCTCACCGGCGCGTAGAGAACCGCGCCCGGCATGAGCAGCGCGAGCGGAAGCGCGGCCTTCTTGAACGCGTCGCCGAAGACGAGCGGGATCACGAACGGCGCGACGGCGGCGACCGGCGCGGCCGCGAGCGCGGTGTAGACGAGCCCCTTCCCCGCCGTCTTCGCCACGAGGCGCGCCGCCCGCGCGTCGTCGTCGCGCATCGCGTCGGCGGTCACGGAGGTCGCCATCGCGCCGGCGATGAGCCAGATCGACTCGACCGACTGCATCGCGATCGAGTAGACGCCGACGCCGGCGGCGCCGCGGTAGTGCCCGAGAATGAGCAGCTCGGCGCGGTAGCTGACGAGGTTCACCACCTGGACAGCGCCCATCACGAGCGCGATGCGCGCGATGCCGCGCGAGAGCGAGTCGTCGATCGGCACTACGTCGGGCGGGAGCCAGAGGTCGCGCGTCGCTCCGAGCGCGAACAGCGCCGTCAGGACGTTAGCCCCGACCCACGCGCCGATCGCGCCGCCGACCCCGAGGTCGCCGACGACCACGAGCGCGATCATCCCGACGAGCGTCAGCACCGGCGAGAGCAGCTGGATCACGTTCCACAGCCGGATCCGGCCGAGGCCGAGCAGGACGCCCGAGATCGTCTGCCAGATCACGTTCGGCACGAGCGAGCACGCGGCGAGCACGCCGAGACGGAAGCCGAGCCCGGCGGTGAGCGAGCCCCAGATCGCGATGATGGCGGCCCCGACCGCGCCGGCGACGACGGCGATCGCGAAGGCGCGCAGCACGAGCCCGCGCAGGTCGGGATGCTCCTGGCGCCGGTTCGTCACCGCCACGCCGAGCTGGCCGAGCAGCCGCGAGAAGATCGTCACGCTGAGGACGGCCAGGACGAAAGCGCCGCGGCCTTCCGGGTGCAGGAACCGGCTCTGGAGGACGACGAGGATCAGCGCGATCGGCGTCGAGAGGCCGCGGAAGAGCAGCGTCTCGATCGTGCGCTCGCCGACCCCCCGCGCGGCGGCGACCTCCGGCGTCTTGACGAGGTTCGGCGTGACCGGCGGCGCGATCTCCACGCCGGGCGCGGGCCGGACAGCAGTGACCGCGGAGGGCCTGGCTGGAACGGCCATCATGCGACCGCCCGATGCGGAGACTGCTCGTCATCGCCTTGCTCGCCGTCCCAGCCGGCGCTGCGCCACCGCAGGAGCACCCGGTCGTCGCAACGACCGCGGACGAGTCGAGCCCCGCCGCGGGTCCGGGCTGGATCGCTTGGACGCGCGGAAGCACACGCGGGCCGGTGATCGTGCTCTCGCTCGGCCGCGTGGAGCTGAAGCGCGGCTCGCGGCGCCCCGTCACCGTCGGGCCACGCGGCGTCCTCAGCGCTGTCGGTGGCGGGGACGGGCGGACACTGGTCGTGCAACAGGTACGCGGCGGCTCCTCCGACCTCGCGTTCGTCGACGTGCCGACCGGCGCAGTTCGCGAGCCGCCCCGTGGCGTGAACACCCACGCATGGGAGTGGCGTGGCGAGATCTCCGGCCGCTGGCTCGTCTTTGGGCGCGTCGACTTCGCCGGGCCGACGTACCGCGTCGTCCTGCACGACCTCGCGACCGGGCGAGAACGCGTGCTCGCGAGCGTCTCCGGCCACGGCGCGTACGCGGAGCCGGGGCAGCTGAACGGCCGCTTCGCCGTCTGGGCCTCCTGTCCTGACAACGCGTGCGCGATCTACCGGCTGCGAATCGGGCGCCGCCGACCCACTCGCGTCGCCTCGCGCATCTACGGCAGCGCCGACTACGCGGCGTCCGTGACGCGCACGGGCGTCGTCTACTACGCGGAGGGCCGACTCGGGTGTGGACGACAGGTGCGTATCATGCGCTCCGCTCCCGGACGCCCACCGCGCGTCGTGGCTGCGCTGCCCGCCGGGTACGACCTCCGATTCACCGTTGCGCTCGACGCCCCGCGCGAGACGCGGATCCTCTACGACCGAGTGTCGTGCTCGACGCAGCGGTCGGATATCTACGAGGTCGACGACCGGCTTGCGACGCCACCTGCGGTCTCGCCACCGTCGATCGGAATCACGGCGCCCGTCAGATACGCGGCGTCGTCGGACGCGAGGAAGGCGAAGAGCGCAGCAACCTCCTCGGGCCGTGCGTGCCGCCCGAGCGGGATCTTCGCGTCGGTCGCGGCGAGCATCTCCGGCGTGTACTCCGCCTGCTGCATCGGCGTCAGGACGTAGCCAGGGCAGACCGCGTTGACGCGTATCGTCGGCGCCAGCTCGAGCGCCAGCGTGCGCGTGAGGGCGATCACCCCCGCCTTCGAGGCGTTGTAGTCGGCGTACAGCGGGTGGGCGACGAGCCCGTTCGTCGAGGCCGTCATCAGGATCGTGCCGCCCCCGGCCGCGACCATGCGGCGCGCGGCCTGCTGCGCGCAGTGAAACGTCCCGTCGAGGTTGACGGCGACCACGCGCCGCCAATCCTCGGGGGTCGTCTCGAGGAACGGGTGCCGGACGCTGATCCCCGCATTCGCGACGAGCACGTCGATCCCGCCGAGGGCGTCGTCCACGGCGGCGAAGGCGCTGGCGGTCTGGCCCGGATCGGCCACGTCCGCTTCGAGAGCTGCGGTCAGGCCGGGCGGCGCCTCCTCGCCACCCAGCGCGATCGAGACGACGTGCGCGCCCTCCTCCAGGAAGCGGCGACTCGTCGCAGCGCCGATCCCGCTCGTGCCGCCGGTGACGACGACGCGCTTCCCGTCGAGCCCTCTCACCTAGGTCAGCATCTCAGCCACGTCGGCGGCCACGTCCTCTGCGAGCGCGGGACCGAGCTGGATCCCGTTCCCGCCCAGGCCGGCGAGGTTGAAGAAGCCGCGAAGCTGGGGCGACTCGCCGACGACCGGCCGGCCGCCGCCCGCGATCGGGTACAGGCCGGCCCAGCCGCCGCGTAGCCTGAGGTCGCCCGCGCGCCGCAACCTGCTGGTCAGCAGGCGCGCGACGGCCTCCTCGAACTCGGCGTCGCTCGTCTCGCGAAAGTCGTCCGGGTCGGCCGGCTCCGTGGGCTCCTCGGAGTGGATGCCGGCGAGGACGCGCTCGGGGCCGTCGGAGCGGACGTAGAGCGCTTTGTCGACGACGATCGGCAGCTGCATGCCGTCGCGCGCCGGCTCGAGCACCGCGACCTGCCGGCGGTAACCGCGAACGTCGAGGTCGACTCCCGCGAGCGCCGCGACCTCGCCCGCCCAGGCGCCGGCCGCGTTCACGACGGCGCGGCAGCAGATCTCCCCGGTCGTGGTCGAGACGCCGGTGACCGCGCCGTCGCCGCGCTTGATCGCGAGTACCTCGGTCCCCTGCCGGGCCTCGAGCCCCGAGCGTTCGACGAGCACGCCGCAGAGAAGCACCGGGTCGAGGTAGCCGTCGCCGGGGGCGTAGAGGGCGCCGGCGACGCCGTCCAAGCGCAGCTCGGGCGCGACCTCCGCGATCTGGGCCGGCACGAGCACGCTCGCCTCGGGGTGCGGGACGGCGCGGAACGCATCGAGCTCGCGCTCGTCGTGTGCCAGGAGGAGCTTCCCACAGCGGGTGAAATCGATTCCGAGCACCTCGATCAGTCCCAGCGTCCGCAGGCCGAGCTCGACGCGCTCCTGGTCCGCATAAGCAGTCTCGATCAGCGCCGTCGACCGACCGGTCGAGCCGCCGGCGAGGGATCGCCCCTCGAGCAGCACCGCCGAGAGGCCGTGCTGCGAGAGGTGGTACAGGCAGCTCGCTCCCGCGATCCCGCCGCCGACGACGACCGCGTCGACCTGGTCCCTCATCGACGTGCCGCGAGCTCGTCGGCCGCCGCGTCGACGTCGTCGGGGCTCACACGGTCGAAGCCGAGGACCGGCTCGGTGAAGACGATCGTGCCGTCGGCCTCGATCCGCTCGATGCCGTCCCAGCGCGCGGCGCGCTCGTTCAACGCCACGGCGGCCGCTTCGTCGAGCCCCTCCGGGAGGTCGAGCTCGACCCCCGCGCGCGAGGCGCGGACGGGGTACCCGCCGGGGCGGCCGCCCGGCGCGGGCGCATGCGTCGCCACCGGCACGTCGCCGAGCAGCGCACGGACGGTCTCGGCCGTCGCGGCCGCGGTCAGCTCGTGCGTGTCTCGACCGGCCGGCAGCGGATATGGCGACCGGAACAGCTCGCGCACGCGCTCGTCGTCGAGCCGCTCGCCGTCGACCCGCACCTCGGCCGCCCACGGCGGCTCGCCCAAGTGATGTAGGTGTACACCTACATCACTCGCCGCGGCCGTCGGCATCGGGTGTTCCGGGTGATGTAGGTGTACACCTGCGTCACCGGCCGGAGCGAACGCGAAGCGCTGGACGGCGTGGTGCATGACGAGCCGAACCTCCGCCCCAGGCCCTGCCAGCCGGGCGAGCTTCGGCGCCGTCTCCGCCACGTTCCCGCCGCCCAGGTCCGGGGCGAGTCCGAGCGGCGCGAGCGCCGGACCGACGCCGTCCGGGTACGGAAGCGACACGACCACCGCCCTCGACTGCACCTCGCGCCGAGCAACCATCAAGCTCCGGACGAGGGTGAGCTGAAGCGGGAGCCAGATGCCGAGCGGCCGGCGGGCGAGCGTCTCGTCGCGAGGGGAACGCCACCACGTGAGCCGCGAAGCCGCCATTACGACGACGTCCGGGTCGAGGCGCGTCAAGAGGTCCGCCGTCGCGCCGACGTCCCCCACATCGAGCCGCGCGAACTCGACCTGCCGCGGCCCGCCGGCGAGCTCGGCGACGAGCGCTGCCTGCCCCGCCCGGCCGCGACCGTGCTCGTCGTCGCGACTCGCGCCGACGAGCCGTTCGATCTCCGGGAGCCGAGCCAGAGCGTCGAGCACGCGTGTGCCGAGGTCGCCGAGGCCGAGCACAAGAACGGTTGCCGCCACGAGAGGCTCCTATCATTGCGCCGTGACCGAAGCCGCCACGTCCGTACGCCGCTCGACCACCCGCTCCGCCGAGCTCTTCGAGCGCGCGAGCCGCGTCCTCGTCGACGGCGTCAGCTCGCCGTCACGCGGGCCGCTGAACTTCAGCCCGTATCCGCTCTTCATGACGGGCGGCGAAGGCGGCGAGATCGTCGACGCCGACGGCAACCGGTACGTCGACCTGATGCTCGGCTTCGGCGCGCTGATCCACGGCCACGCGCACCCCCGCCTCGTCGCGGCGCTCAACGAAGCCGGACGGCGCGGCGCGCTCCTCGCCACCGCGAGCGAGATCGAGGTGGAGGTCGCGGAGCGGCTCGTGCAGATGATCCCCGGCGCCGAGCGGATCCGCTTCGCGAACACGGGCACCGAGGCGTGCATGGCGGCGCTCCGCCTCGTGCGCGGCGTGACCGGACGCCCGAAGGTCGTCAAGTTCGAGGGCCACTACCACGGCTGGTCGGACGCGTTCAGCGTCGGCTCGAACCCGGGCGTGCCAGACGCGGTCGACTCGCTCGGCATCCCGCCGAGCGCCGTCGTCGACACGATCGTGCTGCCGTGGAACGACGCCGATCGCGTCGAGGCGGCACTGACCGAGCACCGAGGCCAGATCGCCGCGATCGTGACGGAGCCGGTCATGGCCAACATGGGCGTGATCCCGCCGGTCCCCGGCTACCTCGAGGAGCTCCGTCGGCTCGCGGACGAGCACGAGGTCCTGCTCTGGCTCGACGAGACGGTCACCGGCTTCCGGCTCGCTGCGGGCGGCGCGCAGGAGCGCCTCGGCGTCCGCGCCGACCTCGTCACGTTCGGGAAGGCCCTCGGCGCCGGCTTTCCGGTCGCCGCGCTCGCGGGTCCCGCGAAGATCATGGAGGCGCTTGCCGGCGGCCGCGTCCTCCATTACGGAACGCAGAACGCAAACCCGACGTTGCTCGCCGTCGTCCGCGAGTCACTCGACCTGCTGACGCCGGAGGCGTTCGCGCACCTCGACGGCCTCGCGGAGCAGCTCGTCGCTGGTCTCCGCGCTGCGATCTCGGACACCGGCGCCGCGGCGCTCGTCCAGAACTCCGGGCCGATGCTCCAGCTCCTCTTCCTGCAAGACCGGTCGCGCGAGGTCACGGCGATCCGGGATGCTCGCGACTTCTCGCGCCACGTCAACCGCGACCGCTTCCGGGCGTTCGCGCACGCCCTCTTCGACGAGGGCGTCTACCTCTCGCCCGCCACAGCGCTCCACTCCGTCCTCGCGACGGTGCACACGCCGGCGGACGTGGAGCGCGTCGTCCAGGCGGCCCGCGCGGCCCTCGCGCGCGTCTGACCCGGCACCCTCGAACGAGCGATGGCGCACCGCCGCGCCCGAGCTACGGTGAGACGCGGAGATGCGCCGCCGTCAGCTCTCCTTGCTCGTGCTCGTCGCCGCGCTCGCCCTGCCGTCGCTCGCGACCGGCGCCGCGGCGAAGCGCATCGTCGGCACCGGCCGCGACGACGTTCTCCGCGGGACCGGCCGCGCAGACGTCATCTACGGGCTAGCCGGAAACGACAAGCTGTTCGGCCGCGGCGGAAACGACCGGCTCTACGGCGGCCGCGGCGCCGACCGCTTCTTCTGCGGCCCCGGTCGCGACACCGTCTACGCGGACGGTCGCGACACGATCGGCGCCGACTGCGAGATCGTCCACGGGCCGAAGCCGCCGCCGCCTCCGCCTCCGCCGCCGCCCCTCGTCGCGCCCGGCCACTACGTCGCGCCCACGAATCAGAGCCGCAACGTCACCTTCGACGTCACGGGCGACGGCACGACGATCGCGAACCTGCGGATGGAGTACAACGCGACGTGCCAGCCGCCGGGCACGATCTCGGGCGCCATCGGCACCTACACGGGCACCGTTGCGATCACTCCGGGCCGCACCTTCTCGCTCTCCACCGCCACGGCCGACGGCAGCCTCACGATCAAGATCAACGGCTCGTTCGATGCAGACGGGAAGGTGACGGGGACCTTCGACGCCCACACCGTCAAGACCGGGCCGAACGCACAGCAGTACATATGCGACTCCGGCGTCGTCGAGTTCGCGGGGAAGCGCCAGTAGCGTCTTCTCACGCGCTGTGGAAAAGCTGTGGAGAAAACCTACTCGGACGAATCCGTCTGCGTCGGCGCGGACGCCTTCTGGGCGCTCAGGCGCAGCCGTTCGCGGAGAACCGCGCGCAGCGTCTGGCGCTCGGGCGGCCGCACGCCGTCGTCCGCCACGGCCTCGGCCGCATCGTCCTCCGCCGCCTCCTCCACGCCGCGCAGCCGGCCCGCATGCCAGAGCTCGACGTGCAGAAGCTCGATCTCCTCGATCAGCAGCAGGATCGCCCGCGCGGCCGCGCGCATCTCGTCCCGCTCGTCTCGAGCGAGACCGTCTGCCCATAGCCGCAACGTGGCGACCTTCTGCTCGTCGAGCCTTTCCGCCACTACAAGACGCAGCCTATGCCTCTCGGGCGCACTGTGAAAGCAGACGTCACAGCCCCCGCGAACTTGCACGCAAATTGCCCGCAGTTTGCGCCCAACCGCGTCGAGCTACGCCGCCGGCCGCGCCGAGTCGCCGTAGATCGCCTCGCCGGTCGCGAGGTCGAAGAAGTGGAGCCGCGACGTCACGACGCCGAGCTCGACCTCCTCCCCCTCGCGCGCCCGGCTCGTGCGGTCGACGCGGGCGACCGACGGCGTGCCGTGGTGGTGCGTGAGCTCCTCCGCGGCCTCGATCGCCTCGGCCGTCGAGATCTCCCGCAGCTCCTCTGTGTCGAGGATCGGCGCGTCGAGCGCGAAGTGAAGGTAGATCTCGGAGCCCATGTCCTCGCGGATGTCGACGCGGACGGAGATCCGCGGCCGGTCGGGAGCGACGGCGGCGTCCTCGAGGTCCTCCGGCCGCATCCCGAGGCCGACCTTCCGGCCGACGTAGCCGCGGAGCGCCGGCCGGCTCGTGAGCACCTGCTCCTCGAGCGGCAGCCGGTGCGGCCCGAACGTCACGGCGACGACGCCGTCGTCGGAGACCAGCTCCGCCTCGAGCATGTTCATCGCGGGCGACCCGATGAAGCCGGCCACGAAGAGGTTGACGGGGCGCTCGTAGAGGACCTGGGGCCGGTCGACCTGCTGGAGGAGGCCGCCGCGCAGGACGGCGACTCGATCGCCGAGCGTCATCGCCTCGCTCTGGTCGTGGGTGACGTAGATCGTCGTGACCTTCAGGTCACGCTGGATGCGGGCGATCTCGGCGCGGACCTGCACGCGGAGCTTCGCGTCCAGGTTCGAAAGCGGCTCGTCCATCAGGAACGCGAGCGGCTCGCGCACGATCGCTCGGCCCATCGCGACGCGCTGCCGCTGGCCGCCCGAGAGGTGGCGCGGCCGCTTGTTCAGCGTCTCCGTCAGCCCAAGGATCTTCGCCGCATCGAGCACGCGCCGCCGGACCTCCGTGCGCGGGACGCCGCGCATCTTCAGCCCGAAGCCGATGTTGTCCCGCACGTTCATGTGCGGGTAGAGCGCGTAGTTCTGGAAGATCATCGCCATGTCGCGGTTCTTCGGCGGCAGGTCGTTGACGACGGACCCGTCGACCCGGACCGTGCCGGCGGTGATGTCCTCGAGGCCGGCGATCATCCGCAGCGCGGTTGTCTTCCCGCAGCCCGACGGACCGACGAAGACGACGAACTCGCCGTCCTCGACGTCGAGGTCGAGCTCGCCGAGCGCCTTCGTCCCGTCCGGGTACACCTTGGTCAGCCTCTCGAGCTGGATCTCAGCCACGACGCGGCAGAGTAACCTGCGCTAGATTCCCGCGGTGGCTGCGATAGCGGCCTCTCGCCCAGGGGGAACGCGCTTTCGTCACCTGACCGAGCGACGGCGCTTTCTCGCGTCGCTGCTCATCTCGCCAGCGGTCCTCTTCATCTTTGCGCTGGTCGGCGGACCGCTCGTGCTCGCCGTCTACCTCAGCTTCACGAACGCCGCCGCCGGCTCGCTGAGCGGCAAGTGGGTCGGCCTGCACAACTTCCGCGACCAACTCTCGAATCCGAACTTCCGCGACGCCGTCTGGCACACGTTCCTCTTCACGGTCCTCTCGCAGGCGATCGTCCTGATCGGCGCCGGCCTGCTCGCGCACGCGCTCGTGCGGAGCTTCCGCGGCAAGTGGATCCTGCGCTTCTTCGTGCTGCTTCCGTGGGCGGCGCCGGTCGCGCTGACGACGATGGGCTTCCTCTGGTTCTTCGACCCGCTCGCGAGCGTCCTCAACTGGTTCCTGATCCACCTGGGCGTCGTCAGCGCCGCGACGAAGCCGAACTGGATCGGGACGCACAACTACGCGATGGGCTCGATCATCACCATCCACGCCTGGCGCATCCTGCCGTTCGCGACGGTGATCTTCATGGCCGGGATCTCGTCGATCCCGTCGGAGGTCGACGACGCCGCCGCGATCGACGGCGCGACCGGCCTGAAGAAGTTCTGGTACGTCTCGCTCCCGCTCCAGCTGCCGATCGCGCTCGTTGCGCTGCTCTTCGGGATCGTCTTCACGGCCACGGACATGGCCGTCGTCTACATCCTCACCAACGGAAACGCGAACACGGACGTCCTCACGACGTGGGCGTTCAAGACCGGGATCGAGGGCGGCTCGCTCGGGACCGGCGCCGCCGTGTCGCTCTTCATGCTGCCCGTGCTCGCGCTCGTCGCGATCGGGATGCTCGTGTTCGCCCGCCGCGCGGAGGTCATGTGAACGCCCGCCTCCGCTCCAGCCTGTTCCCGTACGCGATCGTCGTGCCGTTCGCCATCGTCCTCGCCTTCCCGTTCGCGTGGATGGTGCTGACGTCACTCAAGCGGCAGGACCAGATCTTCGACCCGGCCCACATGTGGCGCTTCAAGGCGACGACGGAGGGCTGGACGTTCCTCTTCCACCACACGCAGTACCTGACGTGGGTGAAGAACACGGCCGTGATCGGCGGGCTCGTCGTCGCGATCACCCTCGTGCTCGCGCTCCCGGCCGGCTACGCGCTCGCGCGGCTCTCGGGCCGGCTCGGCCAGGGCATGGGCGTGGCGATCTTTCTCACCTACCTCGTCCCGCCCACGCTCCTCTTCCTGCCGCTCTCGCGCGTGATCACGAAGCTCGGCCTCCAGGATTCGATCTGGTCGCTCGTCCTCGTCTACCCGTCGTTCACCGTGCCGTTCTCGGTGTGGCTCCTGATGGGCTTCTTCAAGACGATCCCGCCCGAGCTCGAGGACGCCGCGCTCGTCGACGGCTGCTCGCGCCTCAAGGCGCTCTACCGCGTCGTCTTCCCGATCTCGCTGCCGGGGATCCTGACCGTCGTGATCTTCTCGTTCTCGCTCGTCGTGAACGAGTACATCTACGCGATCACGTTCATCTCGCGCTCCGCGCACCGCACCGTCTCGGCAGGCGTGCCCACCGACCTCGTGCGCGGCGACCTCTACAACTGGCCGTCGATCATGGCCTCGATCCTGATCCCGAGCATCCCGCTCGCGCTGATCTACAACGCGTTCCTCAACCGCTTCATCACGGGTTTCACCGGCGGAGCGTTCCGCTGACGAAGAAAGGAGGAGATGGTTCCATGGCTGGTGTCGACGACGAGATCGTCACACCCGAGGGGGAAGATCGGCTCAACCGCCGCGAGCTTCTTCGCAAGGCCGGAGTCGGTGCGGTCGGCCTGACCGCGGCCGGCAGCGCCGCCTCGAAGGCGTTCGCGTTCGCGGGGCCGATGAAGTACAAGGGCCGCTGGCTCAAGGGCGACCTGAACATCCTCCAGTGGGTGCACTTCGTACCCGCCTACGACCAATGGTTCGACAGCACCTACATCAAGCAGTGGGGCGAGAAGAACGACGTCCAGGTCAACGTCGACCACATCAACAACACGCAGATCCCGGCCCGCGCCGCGGCGGAGGTGGCCGCGCAGAGCGGGCACGACATGATCGAGTACCTCTCCCCGCCTGCCCAGTACGAGAAGCAGGTCATCGACCACAAGTCGATCGTCCAGGAGATCCAGGCCAAGGTCGGCAAGATCGGCGACCTCGGGCGCAAGTCGACCTACAACCCGAAGACGAAGAAGTGGTTCGGCGTCAACCACTACTACGTCCCCGATCCCGTCGTGTGGCGGCACGACATCTGGAACGGCGTCGGCGAGTCGCCGGCGACGTGGGACCACGTGCGCGCGGCGGCGCCGAAGCTGAAGGCGGCCGGCCATCCGATCGGCATCGGCCAGTCGCAGGAGCTCGACTCGAACATGGCGCTGATCGCGTTCCTGATGTGCTTCGGCAGCTTCATCCAGAACAACCACAACCGGCCGACGCTGAAGAGCAAGAACACCGTCCAGGCCGTGCAGTTCATGGCCGACATGTACAAGCGCGGCGAGGAGGCCGACATCTTCGGGTGGAACCCCGCCTCGAACAACCAGTACCTCTACTCAGGCCGCGGGTCGATGATCCTGAACGCGATCTCGGCGACGCGGACGCCCGAGGACCAGCACCTCCCGTTCGCGGACGACCTCTGGATCTGGCCCATCCCGAGAGGCCCCCACGGACGGCTCGGGCTCGAGCACGTGATGGGCGTCTACTCGATCTGGAAGTTCGCGAAGAACAAGGCGGCGGCGCAGCAGTTCGTCGCCGACCTGTGCATCCACTACAACCAGGCCACGGTCGCGAGCAAGCTCTACAACTTCCCCGGCTTCCCGGGCGCGATGTCGTTCAAGCGGATCCACAAGCTCGCGGCCGCCGACACGCACAAGCCGCGCGGGAAGTACTCGATCCTCACGACGATCGCGCAGAAGTACACGCACAACGTCGGCTATCCGGGGACCACGAACGCCGCGATCGACGAGATCTTCTCGACGTTCCTGATCCCGCAGATGTTCGCGGCGGTCTCGCAGGGCAAGAAGAGCGCCGCCGACTCGGTCGCGGACACCGACAAGCAGGTGCGGAAGATCTTCGCGAAGTGGCGCGCAGCGGGGCTCGTCTAGCGAGCGGTTTTGCCGAAAACCACAACGGCCTTTTGGCCCTCGGCCTGCGCGGCCCAAGCGTCGGCGACGCGGTCGAACGCGAACATCTCGTGCTCGATCGTGACCTCGCCTGCCTCCACGTGCTCGAGCAGCTGGCGGTACCCGGCGCACTTCGTCTCCTGCGAGAGCGCGAAGTTCGAGTAGCCGAGGATCACGAGCTGCTTGCCGCGCACGTCGGCTGAGCGCAGCGTCGCCTCCGGCCCGGCCGACTGTCCGATGTGGACGACCCTCGCCCCGGGCGCCGCGGCGGCGAGCGCGGCCTCGAGCGGCCCGCCCCAGAGCAGGTCCACGATCAGCGTCGGGCCCTCGCCGTCGAAGGCGGCTTCGACCTCGTCGGCGAGGTCGCCGCCACCGAGCGAGATCGTCGCGTCGGCGCCGAGCTTCTCCGCGCGTCGCAGTCGGTCGGGGTTCCGCCCGGCCGCGACGACGCGCTCGGCGCCGAGCAGGCGCGCGCCCTGCACCGCGACCGAGCCGGCCGTGCCGGTCGCGCCGAGGACGAGCACGCGGTCTCCCTCCTGCACGGGGGAACGCCAGGCAACCGGCAGCCAGCCCGCGATTCCCGCGATGCCGGCCGCGACCGCCGTCGCGTCGTCGAAGCCCTCGGGAATCGGGCAGACGTGCGCGTCGGTGACGTCGACACATTCTGTGAGGGTCCCGTCGCGCGCGAGACCGAGCCCGCGGCCGGAGACGTAGACGCGCGTGCCGCCGGCCAGCCGTCCGACCGCCTCGTTGCCCGGCACGTAAGGCAGCTCCGGGTGGCCGCCGTAGAAGCGCCCCGCCGCGACCGTGAGGTCGACCGGGTTCAGCGCGACCGCGGTGACTTGGAGCACCGTCCGACCCTCCGCAGGCTCCGGCGGCTCGACCTCCGCGACGACGGGCGGCGTCCCGAGCTCCGTGATCTGAGCAGCACGCATCGCGAGGAGCCTAGACGCCTAGAATCAGCGTGCGATGTCGAACCCGCGTTTCGGAGGGCGCGGCAGGCTCGCTCCCGCCACAGCAGCTGCCGTGATCCTCGCCGCGCTCCTCCCGCTCCCGGGCGCGAACGCGGGCGCCGCGGCTGCGCCGTTCGGCTGGGTGAGCGCGGTCGCCGTGTCCCCTTCGACCGGGCGCGTCCTGCTCGGGATCGGCGACAATCCGGGCAGGTGCTTGTGGTGGAGCGACGACCACGGCGCTCACTGGCAGGTCGCGAAGGGCCTCGGCAAGGCGAGTCACGTGAGCGCCATCGCGTTCTCGCCCAGCCATCCGAACGTCGTCTACGCAGGGGTGAGCTGGTCGCCGCCCGAGGGGTACGCCACGGCGTTTCTCGTCTCCACGGACGCCGGCGAGAGCTGGGCGTGGGCGACGTGGCAGCAGCAAGTCTCGATCTTCGGCGGCAAGCTGCCCGCCAAGCTCCCCGCCGCGATCTACGCCCTCGTCGTCGATCCGAAGGACTCCGGAACGGTCTACGCCGACACGCAGGGTGTGGTTCGAAGAACGCGGGACGGCGGCAAGACGTGGAGCCCCGCACGAGCCGGCCTGCCCTCCGCCGGGAAGGTCGGCCGCCCGGGAAACGTCGGAACGTCGGCGCATCTCGAGCAGCAGATCGCCGCCGACCCGGCTGGGACGCTCTACTACGCGAGCTTCCACGCGGTTGGTACCGATCAGGTCTATCGATCCGCCGACGGCGGCAGCTCGTGGCAACGCGCCGGGTTCGGCCTTCCTCCCGACCGTCGGCGCGGATACGTCCTCGCCCTCGCCAGCGACCCGGCGGGACCGCCGGGATCTGTCTACGCCGCCGGAAGTCGCGGGGTCTGGGTGACTCGGGACGCTGGGCGTAGGTGGACGCTCGCCCTGCCGTCGTATTCGACCTCTATCCAGGTCGCGCACGGAACGGTCTTCGTCGCTCAGTACCACACCCTCTGGCGCCGTGTCGGCCAAGGCCCATGGGCGCCACGAAGCTCCGCGGCGGACGACTACGCCGTCGACGCGACGACTCCCACTCGGGTCTACGGGTGGGCGTGGCAACAAGACGACTCGAAGGACCGGTATTGCGCGCAGCTCTGGGGGTCGAGCGACGGGGGTGAGACCTGGAGGTCGCTCGTCAACGGCCTTCCGCTCGCCCGCCAGAACTGCGGCCGTTAGCCCGCGGTTAGCGGACTGAGAGCCGCTCCCCTGAGTTTTCGCGGATCAGCGAATCGAGGGAGGAGAACGATGCGCCTCGCAACAACGGCCAGGCTCACTCTGCTCGCGGCAGCGCTCGCGCTCGCAGGCGCTCAGGCGGCCGCCGCCCATTCGCAGCCAAGGCACGCACGAATGGGCTCTTCCGCGGCACAGGTCATCGTGCCTCGCGGACAGCCGGTGCAGATCGCCTTCACGGCCGACACGACCGACCTGCCCGCGTACTCCGACAGCATCGAGACCGCGATCCGGATGGCGATCGAGCAGCACCCGCGGGTGAAGGGCTTTCCGCTCCAGCTGGACGTCGTCGAGACCCGCTGCGGCCAGGACCCGAACGTCGATGCCGACGACGCCGCGGCTGCGCAGACGATCGTCGCGAACGCGCAGAACACCGCGGTGCTCGGCAACCTCTGCTCGTTCGGCTTCCCGTCGGCGCTCGCCATATACCAGGCCGCGGGCGTCGTCGCGATCAGCGGCTCGGCGACCGCGGACTGGCTTCCCTCACCCGGGCTGACGGTCTTCAATCGAACTGCCGTGAGCGACGGCGACGGCTTCGACGCCTGGTACGCGCAGGTCCAGGCGCTCCCGAGCGACATCGAGTGGCGGAGCGAGTACGCGGCCGAGCTCGACAGCGCGCCACAGCCGTTCGCGGACCTCTATTTCGACGCCGCGAGCCTGCTTTTGACGCGCCTCCAGCAGATCTCGAGCCGCGACGCCGCCGGCGACCTGATCGTGAACCGCGCCGCCCTCGCCGCGGCGGTCCGCCAGACCACGAGCTTCGAAGGCGTGACCGGCACGGTCAGCCTCGACCCGGCGACGGGAAACCGAATCGACTGCATCACGCTCGTCTGCAACTACTAGCGCTGATGACAGCCCAGCTGGCACTGGCCCCCGCCGCACCCCGGAACGACGTCGGGATCGTCCTCCTCCCAGTGGAGGTGGACGTGACCCAGCACGTTCGGGGGAAGGGCCGCGCTGCGAGGCGGGCACCTGCTCGAGGTTTCTAGCGCCGGGTACCAGTGGGCGTCCGTGTAGTCGTTCCGGACCGAGTCGAAGGGGTGACCCCACTGGTTGTCGCGGCCATACGAATAGACGACGCGGCCGGATGGGCTGCCGTCGGGTTGGGGCATCACGTTCCCGCTAGTCCGTCCGCCGTGGTGTGCCGCGACGATCGACGTGAACGTCCGCGTGCTCGCATGCGGGACGTGACGGTAGGCGCAATCGCCAGGCAGAAGGATCCGCTGCGTCTCTCCGTTCGTCGTCCGCTCGACGACGAGGGCGAGGCCGCTGTCGTTCCGCGAACCGGCCGGCCCGGTGCACTTGAAGATCTCGTAGGGGCCGCTCGGGAAGGACGTGCGACCGCTCGGCCAGGCGAGGACGGTGCGGTTTTGCAGCAGCCGCGCGAGGAACGTCCGGTGGACGGCCCCGATTCCGGTCACGCCCTGCTGCGGCACGATCCACGGCTGGTTGTACGCCCTGAGGTCGCGGTTGGCCGACGACCAGTGGTCCCAGTCCCAGTGGGAGAGCACGATCGTCGGGTGGTACGTGAAGCAGAAATCGGTCAGCGCGGTCGGGAACGTCTTGCGGTTCGCGAGCACGCCTCCGCCGAGGTCGAAGTAGAGGACGGGTGCATGATGGTTGAGCGCCGCGTTGCAGTTCCCCTGCCCGACGTCGTAGACGGCAACCGCATCGGGCTCCCCTCGCGTCAAGAGGTCGCGCAGCTGATCGTCCGTCGCCTCGTCCACGTCGTCCATGCTCGTCTTCTCCGCGAGCTCCTTGTTCAGAGGCGGAGCGGCCCAGGACGCGCTCGCGAGGCTGCGCGTGAGCGGCGCTGCGAAGAGGTTCGGGTAATGGAGCACCGTCGGCTCGCGGCCCGTTTCGAGCTTGAGCTCGATCCACGAGTCTTCCGGCGTCGACGGCGCCCCGAGCGCCTCGTGGAGGTCGGTACGCCGCATCTCCACGACGGAGATGTTCTGATCCGCCTCGTCGACCGTCTCGGCGTCGGCGAGCGGGCGCCCTCCGCCGCGACGGGTCTCGTCGAACCAGTCCGCCCCGACGCTGTCGAGGAGCACGACGTCGTCGCCGGCGAACGGAGACGGCGCATCCTCCGCCGTCGTCTCGACCTGGTCGACCCGCGCGTACAGACGCCACGCCGGCTGGCGAACGTCCGGGTCCTCGCCCATGTAGCGGAGGAAGCTCACGACGGACTCAGATCGTCCAACGCCACAGCTTGTGCTTCTTCCGCCGCCAGAGCTTCCGCTTCGCCCCTTTCTCGAGGATCGCCAACAGGCGGCGTTGCTCGTCCGCGGAAAGGTTTGCGTACGTCGTCCACTGGGGGTCCGTGGGGACGGCGAGCGAGGGGGCGAACGTCTTCAGACGGGCGTGCAGCGACCAGTACGCGTGATACGAGAGCAGGTCGGCCTCCTCGGGCAGGAAGCGATCGAGGTCGGTGCGGAGGAGAGCGAGCGGCTCGACGAAGGCGCTCGGCAGCGCTCCCGCGTAGTAGGAAGGATCGATCGGCTTCCCGTGCGCGTCGACGTACGTCCGGGGATCGCGGCCGATGCCGATGTAGACACCCCGCTCGCGCGGCGCCCCGGTCGGGCCGGGCGCGAGCAGGTGGTCGACGAACCACCGAACGCGGAGGTTCAGCGTCTGCGCGTACTGGACGCTCAGGTCGCGCAAGAGCGAGCGCGCGGCTCCGTATTTCTGTCGCGTCTTGCTCAGGAGGCCCGACGCGTTGGCGACGATCTTGAAGCCCGGGTTCAGCGCCTTGGCGGGACGACCGGAGGCCCAGCCCTGGAACCACTCGAGGCCGAGGTTGTCGTAGACGCCGCCGTCGTGGAGCGGAAGCGGGTCGGGTGCGCCCGTCAGCCCGAGGCCGGCAGTCGGCAGCGAGACGACCGTGAGCGACATGGGGAACGCCGCCGAGGAGGCGACCGCCAGACCTAGCCCGAGCGAATCGGGCACGTCGGCGTACTTGTAGTCCCAGCTCCCCATGAAGTCCCGCGCGATCCGGAAGGCCCGGCCGATCACGAGGTCGGTCGACGTGAAGATGACCTGCGGGTGCGACGGGAGCTCGACGACACGATCGGCGTCGTAGAGGAACTTCTCGAGCGTCCGTCCCAGCGCCCTTCCGCGACCCCCGGAGAACGGAATCGCCGAGCGACGGATCCAGGAGTTGCGCAGGTTCGTGCTCGTCACCCGATTTCGAAACGGCGCGTCGATCTCCCGCAGAAACGCCTCGTCCGAGCCGCCGGCGGCTACGAAACGCGTCCACTTATCCGCCAACGCGGCGGCGGCGATCGAGCCTCCGGACACCGCGGAGACGACGTCGACCCGCTCCAGCTGATCGGCCTCGGCGAGGTACCGGAGCGCTCCGAGCGCATAGAACGAGGCGCGGAAGCCGCCGCCCGAGAGGCACAGGCCGAGCCGTTCTTGCGCCGCCGGAGCGGCCATCCGCAACCGCCCATCCCTTCCGCCTGATTCCCGATGAGCCTAAACCCCGGTCCGACTCGAGGCAACTGCGTGCAAGCGAGCGTCTGATCAGCGGCCCGGTAGGTGCTCGGTCGCGAGCACGTCGCCGTGCGCGTCCAGCGCCCGGATCGCGACGACGGACGGAAACGGCCCCGGGGTCGTCGAGGCGAAGAGGTTTCCACTCACCGGCGCCGATACGACCGCATTGCCGGAGGCGTCGATACCGGTGACGGTCGTTGCCCCGTCGGCGGCGAAGCCCGCGAACTGGATCAGCGGCGGGAAGACCATCACCGGTCGTGACGGCGACGGAAACGTGCCGTCGAGGTCACAGCCGACGCCCTTGGCAACCGCGGACTCGATCGCGAAGCAGTAGTCGCCGTCGGCCCGGCGGGCCGCGTAGAAGCTGACTCCGTTCTCGTTCCCGAGCAGATGCATCGTCGAGGGGAACGCAAGCTGTCGCATCGCCTCGTCGAGCCCGGTGTCCCTGGACAGGTCGAGCGAGCTGGTCGCGACCGGCGTGCCCTGGTTGGACAGGCCGAGGAGATCTCCGAGCTTGCCCGCGAACGCGACCGCCGGCAGCGCGACGGCGACGATCAACGCCAGGGCCAGGAAGATCCGCCGGGTCGGGACGACGAGCGGCTCCGGTTGCCGAGGCAGTACGCCCGTCGGCAGCGGGTTCGCAGCGGCGAGTCGCGCGATCACGTCCTTGCTCATCTCGTAGCTCCTTTCAGGTGTGGTCGAAAGGCTTCAGTCGCT
>DASUZD010000333.1:0-3755 GCA_036377055.1 Gaiellaceae bacterium
GAAACCGCTGTAAAGTGGCACTGGGCTGGGGTTTTGGGAAGGAGCCCTGCATGCGCGGCCGACTGCGGTGAGACCATCCCGAAGCTGAGGGCACAGGAGATCGAGGACGCCGAGGCCTTCGGCGCCCGGCTTCGCGACGCGCGACGACGAGCCGGGCTCACGCAGCGCGAGCTCGCCTTTCGGGGGTGCACCGCCGCCTACATCTCGCGGATGGAGACCGGAGGCCGGGTGCCGTCGCTCGAGATCGTGCGGCAGCTCGCCGACCGCCTCGGCATCTCCGAGGGCTTTCTCCTCGGGACGCACGGCGACGCGGGCCTTCACCCGTCCTCGCGCGACGTCCGCGGCGAGCTCGCGCTTCGGCTCGGTCGGATCGACGAGGCGCGCGCGGTGTTCGACGAGGCGCTGCGCGAGCCGCTGCCGCTGGAGCGGCGGGTGGAGGCGCTCGAAGGTCTCGGGCGGGCGGCGCTCCGCGCGGGTCAGCCGCAGCGGGCTGTCGAGCTCTTCGAGCAGGCTGCGGCCGAGGCGAAGGTCGACGTCTGCGACCGGCCCGCGTGCGCCGAGGATCTTGCGCGCGCGCACGCGAGGTGCGGCGCGGTGTCGTCCGCGATCGCCCTCCTCAGGCGTTGCACGGGCGGGCCGCCGACGGCCGGCGACGGCCGGCTGCTGCGCATGCGCGCACTGCTCGGCGCGCTGCTGATGGACGCCGGCGACACCCGAGGCGCGAGCGAGGTCTTGGCAGCGGCGGTGGCGCCGCGCGGCGAGGTTCTGCCGCTCAACGCACGAGCCCGCTCACACTGGGCTCGCGCGATCGAGCTGCTCGACGACTCGCGCTTGCTCGCGGCGGAGGAGCACCTGCACCGGGGGCTTGAGGCCAGCGAGGCGCAACTCGACGCGCTGGCGGCGGCGGACGCGCTGCGCCGGCTCGCCGCGCTGGCCGACGCGGACGAGCGGCACGACGAGGCGCTCGCGCTGCTCGGCGAGGCTTCGGCAGCCGCGGCGCAGGCGGCGTGCCGGCAGACGTCGCTCGAGGTCGAGCTCCGTGCGGTCAAGATCGTCCTTGGGCGCGGCGCACGGGACGACGCGTGGCGCCGCCTCGGTGAGCTGTCATCCGCGCTCGCCGACCCGCAGGCTCGCTCCCGCCGTGCGCTCCTGCTCGCGGGCGAGGTCTTCGCCGAGCTCGGCGAGACCGGCCGCGCCGAGGATCTGTATCGCGCCGCGAGCGAGCTTGCCGACGGTAATGGGAACGACACCGAACGCGTGGAGGCGTTTCGCCGCCTCGCCCAGCTCCTGAAGGACGCCGGGCAGACGGACGAGGCGTTCGAGATCCTCGACCGCGCGCTCGCTTTCTCCTAGTCGGCGAGTGTCCGGTAGCCGAGCAGTCCCGCGAAGCCGACGATCGCGAGCGCGGAGATCGCGTCGATCGCAGCGACGAGGCGCGGCCCGACGCGCCGCCGGCTCCACGCGACGGTCGCCGAGAGGATCGAGAACCACGCGAACGAGCCGACGCAGAGGCCGCCGAGCAGGAGGAACGCGGAGGCCGCGGACGAGCCGACGGCATTGCCGGTCGACGCGGCCGAGAAGATCGCCGCCCACGAGACGATCGTCATCGGGTTCGATGCGGTCGCGCCGAGCGAGGTCGCGAACGCCCGCCTGGGTGAGCTCACCTCGTCCGGCGCCTCGCCGCCGAGGCGGATGCGGAACGCGCTCCAGAGCGTGCGCAGGCCGAGGACGGCGAGCACCGCTGCGCCGGCCAGGCCGAGGGCGACCCGCAGCGCGCCGATCGCTAGCAGCTTGCTCGCGCCCGCCACGCCGAGCGCCGCGTAGGCGACGTCGATCACGGCCGCGCCCGCGCCGATCGCGATCCCGACGCGGAACCCGCCGCGAAGGGTCGAACGGAGGCAGAGCAGCCAGATCGGCCCGACCTGCGCGGCCGTCAGGAAACCGAGGCCGAACCCGGCGGCGAGTGCGCCGGTCACTCCACGCGCACTGTGAATTCGGCGAGCGGCTTGCGCTCGAGGTCCGGCACCTCGGCGTCCTCGGCCGGGTAGCCGACCGGGATGAGGATGAACGGCCGCTCGTTCTCCGGCCGCTCGAGGATCTTCGCGAGGAAGCCCATCGGCGAGGGCGTGTGCGTGAGCGCGCAGAGGCCCGCGGCCTGGAGCGCCGCGAGCAGGAAGCCGACCGCGATCCCGACGGACTCGCGCACGTAGTAGTGCTTCAGCTTGCGGTCGCCGTCCCGGCGCCACGGCTGCTCGAAGACGACGATCACGTACGGCGCGTCGGTGATGTGCGTCTTGATCCAGTCGGTGCCGATCGGCCGGATCGCCTCCTTCCATTCGTCCGTCGCGCGCCGCTCGTAGAAGTCCCGCTCCTCGGCCTCGGCGCCCTCGCGCAGCCGGCGCTTCACCTCGGGATCGGAGACGACGACGAACGTCCACGGCTGCTGGTGCGCGCCGGAGGGCGCGGTGCCCGCGGCGAGGAGCGCGTTCTCGACGAGCTCCCACGGCACCGGCTCGGACGAGAAGCGCCTCACCGAGCGGCGCGCCTGCATCGACGCGAGGAACGCGCGCGAGGCGGCGAGCGCCTCCTCGAGGCTCGGCCGCTCGTACGCGAGCGGGACTGGGCTGTACTCGGCGCTCACAGCCCGCCCGATTTTACGTTCGGCTTACGGGGGGCTGACGTTCCCTTGCCGGAGCGGGTGCTAGATCCGCGCGTGATCGTCCGCCGCAGGCTCGCCGCGCTCCAGCTGCTCCTGACGGCCGCGCTCCTTGCCGCCGGGGCGCTTGGCTCGAGCGGCGGCGCGGCGACCCGCGGCGGCGGCACCGTGATCTCGAAACGGAAGCCTGCGCCGCCGCGCGGGATCCACCACAAGATCAAGCACGTGATCGTGATCATGCAGGAGAACCGCTCGTTCGACTCCTACTTCGGGACCTACCCGGGCGCGGATGGCATTCCGGCGGACGCATGCGCGCCGGATCCCGCGAACGGCGGCTGCGTCCGGCCGTACCACGATCCCGGCGACCTCAACCGCGGCGGCCCGCACGGCGCCGCGAACGCGGTCGCGGACGTCGACGGCGGCCGGATGGACGGCTTCGTCGCGCAGGCCGAGCGGCCGCGTCGCCGTGGCGTGGCGACCGACGTGATGGGCTACCACGACGCGCGCGAGATCCCGCACTACTGGGCCTACGCGAAGAGCTTCGTGCTCCAGGATCCACAAGCGGCACGTCAGCTGGCGCTACTACGTCTTCGCGGGTACCGAGCCCGACTGCGAGGACGACTCGGCGATGACCTGCGCGCCGGTGCCGCAGCGCGCGACCACCCCGGGGATCTGGAACCCGCTGCCCTACTTCGACACGGTTCGCGAGGACGGGCAGCTCCAGAACGTGACCTCGCTCGCGAACTACTACGCCGCGGCGAAGCGCGGGAAGCTGCCGGCGGTCGCGTGGATCGTCCCGACCGGCGTCGTCAGCGAGCACCCGCCGGGGCTCGTCAGCGCGGGGGAGAGGTACGTGACGGGCCTGATCAACGCCGCGATGCGGGGCCCGGAATGGAAGTCGACCGCGATCTTCCTCTCCTGGGACGACTGGGGCGGCTTCTACGACCACGTCGTGCCGCCGCGGGTCGACGAGAACGGCTACGGCCTGCGCGTGCCCGGCCTGGTGATCAGCCCGTACGCGCGGAAGGGGTTCGTCGACCACCAGACGCTCAGCTTCGACGCCTACGTGAAGTTCATCGAGGACGACTTCCTCGGCGGG
>DASUZD010000334.1:0-3207 GCA_036377055.1 Gaiellaceae bacterium
GACGAAGGGCGGCAGCGGCAAGCGGAAACGGTGCTGAAGCTCGTCCGCGATCGGCTCGCTGACGGTGACGACCGCGTCGGCGCGGCGTGCGAGAGCGCCTTCGAGCCCCCGTGCCACGGCGCGGTGCAGCCGCGGCGGGTCGGGCTCCTGCTCGGTGTAGAGCTCGTGCGCGTCGTAGACGAGCCGAGCGCCTGACGCCCGCGCGAGCAGCCAGGCGGCGGGCAGCGTGTCGAGGTCGTTCGCGTGGACGACGTCGAAGCGGCCGAGGATGCGGCCGGTGCGGTAGCGGCCGCTCGTCATCCTCGCGAGCCGCAGGAGCCGGGAGAGGCCGCGCGCCTCGCGCACGAGAAGCCCCTGACGCTTCATCCCGCCGAGGCCGGCCGCGCGCAGGCCGGGCGCCACGCGCTCGCGGCGCAGGCGTGCGACCGGCACGCCGTCCAGCTCGATGGGGTCAGACCCCGAGACCTGTCCCGAGAGGCCGACGGGGGACAGACCCCGCGCGAGCGCCGCCGCAGCCGCCCGCCGCGCCCGGGGGTCGCGGGTCAGCTCCGACGGCGTTAGAAGGAGGATCCGCGTCAGCTGCTCTTGACCCTGACGACGACGCCGACCACGTTCTTCGCCGGCAGCGGCCCCCAAACGCGCGAGTCGCAAGAGGACGCGCGGTTGTCGCCCATCACGAAGTAATGACGTGGCGGGACGCGGAGCGTCGGGCGCGACAGCGTGTCCCGGTGCCCGGGCGACAGGTACGGCTCCAGCAACCTCCGCCCGTCGACGTAGACGACGCCGCGCCGCTCCGACCACGTCTGGCCCGGAAGCGCAATGACTCGCTCGAGGTACTTGCCGGTTGCGCCGCACCGGCGCGTCGCCGCTGCGGGCGCCTCGAAGACGACGATGTCGCCGCGCCGGACGCGCTCGCCGGATCGCACGACCACCCGGCCGTTCGCGGCCCCGATGGCGTTGGTCGAGCCGCCGACCAGGGCCAGCGCCAGCGATACGAGGACGCCGAGTCTCATCTAGCCGACGGCGGCTGCGGCCAGGCGGCCGTCGCGCGCCGCGATTCCGGCCGCGGCCCGGCCGACGCCGAGCAGCGAGTCGTAGACGTCCTCGACGGCACGCGCATTCGCAGCCGGGTCGAAGCGGTGGCGCGCGTGCTCGGCCGCCGCCTCGCCGAGCCTGCGCCGCAGGCCGGCGTCCGCGATCAGGAGCCGGAGCGCCGCGGCTATCCCGCTCGGGCTCGCGTCGTCGAGCAGCAGGCCGGTCCGGTTCGGCAGGAGTACGCCGGCGCCGTCGGTCGAGCCCGACGCGACGACCGGTTTGCCATAGGTCGCCGCCTCGAGCACCGGCCGCCCGAGGCCGACGCCCTGGTTCGGGAAGGTGACGACGTCGAGCGCGCTGTAGATCTCGCCGGTCTCGGCGGTGAAGGGCAGGAAGGAGAAGTGCGGCCCGAGGCGCTTCTGCGCCACGAGCTCCTTGATCGCCGACTCCTCGTCGGTGAGCAGGTTCGCAGCGGCGAGCGCGCGCCCGCGCACGGTGCGGAAGTACTCGGGCGGGCGGACGCCGCCACCCATGATCACGAAGTGCGCCGGCGCGCCCTCCTCGACGAGGATCTCGGCCGCCGAGACGAGCTCCGGCCAGCCCTTCTGGCGCCGCACGAAGCCGGCGAAGCCGACCGCGACGCGATCCTCCGGGAGGCCAAGCGAGCCCTTGCGCGAATCGCCGTTCGAGGCGGGCGTCGGCGGGCTGACACTGTTGTGGACGATCGTCAGGGGCAGCCGGATCGGGAACCGCGCGGCGACGTCCCGGTCGATCGCGATCGCGGCGTCGCCCCACTTCTCCATCAGCGCGCCGATCGCGCGGCTCCGCTTGTCGCGTCCCTCGCCGGCGAGCGCCGAGCGCAGGTGCCAGACGACCTTCGCGCCGTTCCGGTGCGCGACCCAGGCGGCGGCGATGAGCGGCGAGTCGTTCAGGTGGACGAGCGGGAACCGGTGCTCGCGCATCAGCCGCTCGAGCTGGTGCAGGTGCGGCGGGAGCGCGGCGACCTCCCGGCCGAGCACGAGCCAGCGCAGGCCCTCGTAGGGGCTGTCCCAGGCGTGGGCGAAGATGGATACGTCTCCGGTGTGCACGGTCGCGCCGGCCTCGGCGAAGAGTTCCGCAGCCGGGCCCTCCGGGCAGAAGACGTGCGCCTCGAAGCGCGGGTCGAGGTGGCGGATCAGCTGCGCGAGGCTGGACGGCGCGCCGCCGAGCTGCGGGCGGTGGTGGACGTAGAGGATCGGGATGCGGTCGCGCTTCGGGAGGATGCTTCGGTAGATCGCCTCGATCCGGCGCGCGTTCTTGCCGGGGTCGAAGTTGCGCTCGGCGTGTGCGCGCGCCGCGTGCCCGAGGGAACGCCGCCGCCCCTCGTCGCGGAGCAGCTCGGCGACCGCCTCGGCCAGCGTCTCGGCGCCGAAGTCCTCGACGAGCACGCCCGTCTCCCCCGGCACGACGACGCCGCCACCGGTGCGGGAGCCGGACGCGACGACGGGCACGCCGCTCGCCGCCGCCTCGATCACCGGCCGCCCGAGCTCCGGCCCCTGCGACGGCGCGACGACGACGTCGGAGGCCTGGTAAAGCCCGGCCGTGTCCTGCGTGAACGGGATGAACCGGACGTCGTCGGAAAGGCCCAGCTCCCCGACGAGCCGATTCGCCTCCGACTCGTAGTCGCGTGTCAGGTCGGCGAGCTGGAGGCTCCGGCCGACCACGGTCTGGAAGAACTCCTGGCCGCGGACGGCGCCGCCGACGATCAGGTAACTGGCGTCGATCCCCTGGTCGCGTAGCCGCGCGGCGGCCTCGATGAACTCGCGGAAGCCCTTCGACGGGTAGATGAAGCCGAAGTACGAGACGACCGGCCGGTCGCTCGGCAGACCGAGCGCGTCCTTTGCGCGCTCCGGCTCGCCAGGCCGGAAGCGACCCAGGTCGACGGAGTTCGGAACGACCGTGGAGCCGACGCCGAATACGCCGGCGACGTCGTGGTTGATCGCGATCGACTCGGTCGCGAGGCCGCGGATCGCCGAACGGACGAGCTCGGACCGCCGGTCGCCGCCTCCGTCCGGCAGCGCGGAACGCAGGTGCCACACGACGGGCAGCGACTCGCGCCGTGCGAGCCACGCCGCGGGGATCAGCGGCGAGTCGTTGAAGTGGACGAGCTCGAACCGGTGGCGCCGCAGCGTC
>DASUZD010000335.1:0-2528 GCA_036377055.1 Gaiellaceae bacterium
GAAGCCGCGCGCCCACCTGGTCCTCGTCAGGTGGGCGCCGCAGCTTGCGTGCCCCCCTCCCCTGACTCGTTGTAGTCGGCTGCGCGCGAAGCGCTATCCCTCGTTCGAGCTACCCCCCTCGTTCGAGGGACGATCCCTCGACCGAGTGATCTGCCCGCGAGGCCGCAGCCGGAGCGGCTTTCGGCGACCTCCTCAGCGATGCCCGCGGCCGTCAAATCCCTCGAAGGAGGGAGGGGCCTAGGACGGCGTGACGCGGTACGCGTCGAAGACGGCGTCGATGTTGCGCAGGGAGTTCAGGAGCGACCGGAGGGCGTTCACGTCGCCGACCTCGGCGACGTACCAGTTCTTCGCGAGCTGATCCTCGACGACGCCGCCGTACGAGACGATGTTCGCGCCGTGCTCGGCGAACGTGCGCGCGACGTCCTCGAGCAGACGCGGGCGGTCCCACGAGTCGACGGCGATCTGGACGCGGAAGCTCTTCGTGGCGCCGCCGTCCCACTCGACCGGCGTGAAGCGCTCCGGGTTCCGCATCAGTGCCTTCACGTTGGGGCAGTCCTTGCGGTGGACCGTGATCCCCTTGCCGAGCGAGATGTAGCCCGCGATCGGGTCGCCCGGGACGGGCGTGCAGCACTTCGCCAGCCGAACGAGCACGCCCTCGGCGCCGGCGACGGTGATGCCGACGCTCTCGCTCTCGACGGTGCTCCGCTCCCTCGGCGCCTTGAGCGGGACCGTCTCCTCCTCCGCGACCTGCTCCGTCTTGAGCCGGTTCAGGACCTTGTTGACGATCTGGCTCGCCGGCAGCTTGCCCGAGCCGAGCGCGAGGTAGAAGTCCTCGCCCTTCTTGAAGCCGGTCTCGCGGATCACCTGCGCGAGCACGGCCGAGCCGGCGATCTTTCGGTACGGGAGGCTCTGCGCCTTCAGCGCCTGCTCGAGCGCCTCGCGACCCTTCTGCTCGGTGTCCGCGCGCGTCTCGCGCGAGAACCACTGTCGGATCTTGGTGCGCGCGCGCGAGGACGCGGCCAGGTTCATCCAGTCGCGCGACGGGCCCCGGCCGGACTTCGAGGTCAGGATCTCGACGAAGTCGCCGCTCCGCAGCTTGTAGTGGAGCGGCACGATCCGCCCGTTCACCTTCGCGCCCACGGTGCGGTGGCCGACGTCGGTGTGGACGGCGTAGGCGAAGTCGATCGGCGTCGCGCCGGCCGGAAGCGTCTTCACCGCGCCCTTGGGCGTGAAGACGTAGACCTCGTCGTCGAAGAGGTCGGTGCGGAACGTCTTCATGAACTCGCGCGCGTCCGCCTCGTCGGCCTGCGTATCCATCAGCTGGTGGACCCACTCGAGCCACTCCGGGTCGGCGGTCTTGCCCTTCTTGTAGACCCAGTGCGCCGCGATCCCGAACTCGGCCTCGCGGTGCATCTCGCGCGTCCGCACCTGGATCTCGAGCGGCCGCCCCTCGGGTCCGATCACGGTCGTGTGCAGCGACCGGTAGCGGTTGAACTTCGGCATCGCCACGTAGTCCTTGAACCGGCCCGGCATCGGCTTCCAGAGGGAGTGGATCAGGCCCAGCGCGCCGTAGCAGTCGCGCGTCCCCTCCTCGCCCGAGCGCTCCACGATCACGCGCATCGCCGTGAGGTCGTAGATCTCGTTGAACTCGCGGCCCTTCTTGGCCATCTTGTCGTAGATCGAGTAGAAGTGCTTCGCGCGGCCCGAGATCTCGGCCGGCACGTCGACCTTGTCGAGCTCGCGCTTCAGGACCGAGGCGGCCTCAGCCACGTGCTCGTCGCGCTCCGAGCGCCGCTCGCTGACCATCGTCTTGATCTCCTCGTACTTCCGCGGATGCAGCGTCTGGAAGGCGAGGTCCTCGAGCTCCCACTTGAGCGCGTGGATGCCGAGGCGGTGGGCGAGCGGCGCGTAGACCTCGAGCGTCTCCTTCGCCTTCTGGACCTGCTTCTGCTTGCCGAGGTACTCGATCTCGCGCAGGTTGTGCAGCCGGTCGGCGAGCTTGATCAGGATCACGCGCGCGTCCTCGGCCATCGCGACGATCAGCTTGCGGTAGTTCTCGGCCTCGGCCTGCTCGCGCGTCTGGAACTGGATTCGCGTCAGCTTCGTTACGCCTTCGACGAGCCGCGCGATGTCGTCGCCGAACTCGGCGCGGATGTCGTCGATCGTCGACTCCGTGTCCTCGACGACGTCGTGGAGGAGCGCGGCCGCGATCGTCTGCTCGTCGAGGTGGAGCTCGGCGCAGATCTTGGCGGCGCCCAGCGGGTGGAGCACGAAGTCCTGGCCCGAGCGGCGGTACTGCCCCGCGTGCGCCTTGGCGGCGAACCGGAAGGCGCGAGCGAGCAGGTCGCGGTCCACCGCCGGGTTGTAGGCGGCCACCTCCGCGATCAGCTCGTCGACGAGCTCCTGATGCGCCCCGTGCGCCTCGAGAACGGCCATGAATCAAGTGTACTCCGGGGTTTCCGCGCTCATTCCTGCCCGAATCGGTGCTATCGGGAAGGAGGGCGGGTTCCGATACAGAACCCGTGACG
>DASUZD010000336.1:0-6474 GCA_036377055.1 Gaiellaceae bacterium
GCGAGCACCGCCACGTCCGAGAGCTCGATCCCGGCGCTCGTCGAGCCGAGTCCGACGTGCACCTTCGGCTGGTACTTGATGTGCAGGAAGATCAGTGGGACAGAGAGCGCGACGACGAGCGGCCCGATCCGCGCCCACGCCACCTCGCGGCCCGCCGCCGCTTCGCTCAGCGCCATCTGCCTAACCTAGCCTGCGGCCGCGACGAGAACCGGCGCGAGCCGCTGCGCCATGTGGCGCGTCGTCAGCCCCTGCATCACGTGCTCGCGCGCCGCCGAGCCGAGGTGCTCGTCGCCGATCGCTGCCTCGACCGCCTCACGAAGGGCGGCAGGATCCTCGGGCGGGACGAACCGGACCGTCCGGCCGTCGGCGGCGTAGTCGTGGAGTCCCGGGCGGTCGGTCGCGACGACCGGCCGCGCCATCGCCATCGCCTCCAGCAGCGCAGTCGTGCCGCCGCCTTCGGACCCCCACGGGTACTCCTGGCGTCGCTGCGGGACCACGACGCAGGCCGCACCCGCGTACAGCTCCCGCAGCTCGGCCGGTCCAACGACGTGTGCGTGCGCTTGCGGCGGTAGCTCGACGCCCTCGAGGTTTCGCGCGTAGGCGCAGATCTCGATCCGGACTCCGAGCGGCGCGACGGCCTGAACGAACGTGCGGTAGTCACGTGCCATGTCCTTGCCCACGGTGAGAACGTACGGCTCGCGCTCGGGAGCTGCGCGCGGGGAGAAGTAGTCGGCGTCGATACCCAGCGGCACCGTCACCGTCCGCTCGGGGTCGAGCCCCGTCTGCTCCCCGAGCCGCTTCCGCTGCCACTCCGAGGCGCAGACAACGACGCGGGCGGCGCGGAGGGCAGCGCGGAGGAGCTCGCGACGCGGCCTTGCGCTGCGATCCCAGATCGTGCACAGGCCGTAGTTCAAGACGGCGACTCGCGGTCGGCGGCGGACGCGCGCGGCGAGCGGGAACAACGCCGCGAGGCCGGTGAACGCGACGTCCGCGTCGGCGACCTCCCACGGCAGCACGACCTCGCGCAGATTCCACCGCAGCCGGCTGGAGCGCCGCCGGGTCAGCGCCGGGTCGTGGATCCACGCGTCGACGCCGAACTCGCCGATGTGGTTCTGACCGAGGAGCGTCGAGTCCGGCGCAGCTCCGGCGGCGACCTCCGCGGCGAGCTCGTGGCGTGAGTTCGGGTAGACGAAGGCGACCCTCAGAGCGCCGTCGGAGCCTCTCCGGGTCGGCAAGGGGCCTCACTATACTGGCCCCTCTGATGCGCCTGTCCGCCTTCTGGCGCCGTTCCTCTCAGACGGCGGCCGGGGTCTACCTCTCCGCCCTGATCGGCTTCCTCGGCTCGATCGTCGCGTTCCGCGAGCTCGGGACCGTCGACTTCGGCCGGCTCGCGCTCGTTCTCGCGGCGACCGGGTTCTTCCAGCTCTTCGCCGACCTGACAGTGGAGGAGGCGGTGGTCAAGTACGGCTTCCGCTACGCCGCGCGCGAGGACTGGGGGCGGTTCCGCCGCGTTTTCGGGGTCGGGCTCCAGTTGAAGCTCGCGGGCGGGCTGCTCGGCGCGCTCGGGATCGTCGTGCTCGCGCCGCTCTCGCACCTGATCTGGAATGCGCACGGCCTCTTCTGGCCGATGTTGCTCGCCGCGCTGCTGCCGCCCGTGCAGGCGCCGGAGGGACTCGCGTCGGCGGTGCTGATCGTTCGCCGGCGCTACGACGTTCGCGCAGCGTTCCTGATCGTGTCGATGGCGCTTCGGCTCGCGGCATTCGCCGTCGGTGCGGCGTTCGGCGTGCTCGAGACGGTGATCGCGCTCGTCGCTGCGCAGGTCGTTGCCACGGCTGCGATCTCGGCAGTCGCGGCCGCGGCTCTGCGCCGGTTCCCGTCGGCGCCCGCGCGCCCGCTTGCCGAGGACCGCGTTCCGTTCCGCCGCTTCGTGATCCAGTCGAGCCTCGGCTCCGTGCTGAGCCCCATGCGCGGCCTGCTCGGGACGCTGTTGCTCGGTGCGGTCACGACCGTCCGGCAGGTGAGCTACTTCCGCGTTGCCCAGGTGCCGGAGTCGGCGTTCGCCTCGCTCTCTTCGCCGGTGCGTATGATCCTGCTGAGCGAGCAGACGCACGCGTTCGAGCGCGGCCGGTGGGACACGGTCAACCGCATGCTGCGGCGGTATGTGACCGGTGCGGCGGTGCTGATGGCCGTGCTGCTGCCGCCGCTTCTGTGGCTCATGCCGACGCTCGTGCGGATCGCCTACGGGTCGAAGGCGGAGCCTGCTGCGAATGCGGCTCGCCTGATCCTGCTCGTGGCCGCAATCCAGGTGATCCTCGGCTGGGCGAAGTCGTTCCCGGTCTCGATTGGCCGGCCCGAGCTGCGCCTGATCGCGCAGGGCGCCGAGATCCTCGTGCTCATCCCCGCGCTGCTGCTGCTCGGCTCGCGCTACGGCGCGACCGGCGCCGCAGGTGGGTTCCTCATCGCGGCCTGCGCGTTTGCGGCGACCTGGGGCGTGATCCTGCTCCGGCTACGGCGCGACCCGAGCCTGGCGGCGCCAGCCCCTGGCCCGGCCGCCTAGATCGGGAAGAGGTACTCGCCAGGCTTCCGCCGCGGACTCGTGTTGAACGCGACTTTGTACGAGCGACACCCCTCGGGGCGGATGTGCCGGTACCGCAACCCTTTCGAAAGCTTGACCTCGAAGTCTTCCTTCCGTGCCGACCCGATCGGTTGCGAGACCGTGGGTGGCGTCGTGTAGCTCATGTGTCTCCTTCGCTCTCGCTCGGACGTCGAATTGCTCCGTATGACTCTTCGTAGATTGCCAGGTCGCGGTTGATCTTCTGCATCATCTCGAAGACGACCGTTGGCGCGACCCGGATCCGGCTGATGCCGAGCGCAGCGCCCTCTTCCGGAACCAGGGTCGCGAAGTCGAGCGTAAACTCGTGCTCTGTGTGCCACACGCTGAGAAAGTTCGCGTAGACGCCGCCGGCGAGGTCAGCCGGCACCTCCATCTGCCATTCGCTGTTCACTTCGGACGCCGATGGTAGGAGCGGCTCGCCGGCCCGACAAGATGTCTCTTTCAGCAACGGCTTGAACGTCCTCGTCGCCACCGGGATGTGGCCGCCCGACGTCGGCGGGCCAGCTTCGCACGCGCCGGAGGTGGCGGAGTACCTGCGCTCGCGCGGCCATAGCGTCGCGGCCGTGACGATGGCCAACGCTGCGCCCGCGCCCGAGCCGTACCCGGTGCGCTGGGCTTCGCGTCGGTCGCCGCTCGTGTGGCGGCACGTCGTCGCCGTGCAACGCGTCGCCCGCGCGGCATGGCACGCCGACGTCGTCTACTCGACCGGGATGATCGGCCGGTCGAGCCTCGGCGCGGCGATCGCGCGGACGCCGATCGTGATCAAGCTCACGTCCGACCCGGTCTTCGAGCGCTCGCTCAGGTGGCATCTCTGGGGCGCCGACCTCGGCGGCTTCCAGCAGGCGCGCGGCCTGACGATCGGGATCCTCCGGCGCGCGCGCGACCTCGAGCTGGCCCGCGCGTCGAGGCTGATCATCCCGAGCGAGGCGCTGCGCGAGCTCGCGCTCGGCTGGGGCGTGCCACCGGAGAAGGTGGTCGTGATCCCGAACCCGATCTCGCCGCCTGCGCTCGAGGACCGCGAGACGCTGCGTGCGCGGCACGGCCTTCAGGGGCGGACGCTCGTCTTCGCGGGGCGACTCGTCCCGCAGAAGTCGATCGACGTCGCGCTCGACGCCGTGGTGGCGAACCCGGACGTGTCGCTGTTGCTCGCCGGCGAGGGCCCGTATCGCGAGCGGCTCGAGCGGTACGCACGCTCGCTCCCGCTCGACGGCCGTGCCCAGTTCCTCGGGCCGCAGCCGCGGCAAACCGTCTTCGAGCTGCTGCGGGCCGCCGACGCGGCGCTGCTCTCGTCGAGCTGGGAGAACTTCCCGCACATGGTCGTCGAGGCGCTGGCGGTGGGGACGCCGGTGATCGCGACCGACGCGGGCGGCGTGACGGAGATCCTGCGCGACGAGGAGAACGGCCTGCTCGTGCCGATGGGGGACGCGCAGGCGCTCGCGGCGGCGATCCGGCGCTACTTCGACGATCCTGCGCTCGAGGAGCGGCTGCGCGCGGCCGGGCCGCTGTCGGTGGCGCGCTTCGCGCCCGACGCGATCTACGAAAAGCTCGAGGCGCTGCTCGAGGAGGCGGCATCCGGCCGCGCGTCCTGATCGTCGGGCGGATGCGGTACGAGCTGCCGCTCTCTGACAGCCTCCAGCGGAAGTTCGACGCGCTCGCCGAGCGGCTCGAGGTGCGGGTGCTCGCGAGCGGGCGCGGCGGCGACTCGACGTTCGAGCTCGTGCCGCCGCGCGCGCTCGACGGCGCGCGCTTCTGGGCCGGGCTGCCGGTGCGGATCGCACGACAGCTTCGGCGGTTCCGGCCGGATGCGGTGCTCGCGCAGAGCGCGTACGAGGCTGCCGCGGCGCTGGCCGCACGCCACATTGCCGGTCACGGGACGCCTGTGCTCGTCGACGTGCACGGCGACTGGCGCACCTCGACGCGCCTCTACGGCTCGCCGCTTCGCCGCGCGCTCTCGCCGCTCGCCGACCGAGTCTCGCTCGCCGCGCTGCGCCGCGCCGACGGCGTTCGCACAGTCTCGGCTTACACGACCGATCTGACGCGCGCGGTCGGCGTCGAGCCCGCGGACGTCTTCCCGGCTTTCATGGACCTCGAGCCGTTCGAGGAGCCGGCGGTGCAGCCGCTACCGGAGCGGCCGAGCGCGCTCTTCGTCGGCGTGCTCGAGCTCTACAAGAACGTGGACGGGCTTGCGGACGCGTGGCGGCTCGCGGCGCCGCGCGTGCCCGAGGCGACGCTTCGGATCGTCGGGCGCGGGTCGCGAGCCGACGTTGTGGAACGGCTCGTCGCCGAGCTTCCCGAGCAGACGACGTGGACGCCCGCGCTCGCGACCGACGAGGTCGCCGCGGCGATGGACGCAGCCACCGCGCTCGTGCTGCCGTCGCGCTCCGAGGGCATGGGTCGTGTCGTCGTCGAGGCGCTCCTCCGCGGCCGGCCTGTCGTAGGCACGCGGGTCGGCGGGATCCGCGACCTCGTCCGCGACGGCGAGAACGGCATGCTCGTCGAGCCGGGCGACACGGCGGCGCTCGCGGACGCGCTCGTGCGGGTGCTCTCCTACCCTGCGTTTGCCGAGCCGCTTGCAGCGCGCGCCCGGCCGAGCGTCGAGCCGTGGCTCGCGACCCCCGAGGAGTACGCGGCGCGCCTGCACGCGTTGGTGACGCGCTTCTCGCGGCCTAGACTGGATCGGTCTTGAGGGCCACCCGCGCGAAGCAGCTGCTGAAGAACGGCATCTACCGGGCGATCGGCGAGACGGTGCTCGGGGCCGGCGCCGTGGACGGCGAGGCGACCCGGACGCTTCGTTCGCTCATGTACCACAAGGTGAACGACATCGCGGACAACCCCGTGACGGTCCCGACCTCGCTCTTCGACGAGCAGATGGCGCAGCTCCGCGAGCTCGGGTACAGGGTCGTCGGGCTCGACGCGGTGCTCGCGCACTACGTCGACGGCGCGCCGCTGCCGCCGAAGGCCGTCCTCGTCACCTTCGACGACGGGTACCGCGACAACCTCGAGAACGCGCTTCCGATCCTCGAGCGGTACGGCTACCCGGCCGTCTTGTTCGTCCCCATCGGCTACCTGGGCGAGCGCCGGCCGCTCCCGCACGAGGAGCACCTTCGCGCGCGCGGGATCGTGAACGCAACGCTCGACTGGGGGGAGCTCAAGGAGCTGGACGCCGCGGGTCTTCGGATCGAGTGCCACGGGATCAGCCACCGGCCGGTCGCGGCGCTCGAGCTCGACGAGGCGGCGCGCGAGATCGTGCTCTCGAAGCTGCGGCTGGAGGACGCTTTGGCGCGGCCAGTGAAGGCGTTCGCCTACGTGAAGGGCTCCGAGGCCCACTACCGCCCTGTCCATCTGAGCCTCGTACGTCAGGCAGGCTACGAGCTCGGCTTCACCTCGGTCTCGGGCGCGAACGGGCCGCGCAGCGACCGGTTTCGGCTGCGCCGCTACAACGTCGAGCCGTACCCGGCGCGCACCTTCGGGCTCGTGCTCCAGGGCGCTTGCGACCTGATCGCGGTGAAGGACACCGTCGCCGGGACGTACGCGCGGCGGGCGTTCAACGCGGCGCTCGGCACCTCTTCTAAGTGAGTTTCACGGTGGAGCTGTACCGCCCGGAGCGGCGCGCCGGGTTCTTCGAGGTCATGCACGGCGTCGGCCGGTCGCACATCGACGACGCCGAGTTCGATTGGTGGTTCGACCGGAACCCCATCGGGCGGAAGCTGATCTCGCTCGGCGTCGACGGCGAGCGCGTCGTCGGCGTCGCGGCGATGAGCTTCTTCCGGATGATCCTCGACGGCCGCGAGCGCGAGGTCGCGATCCCAGTCCATGTAGCGACCGAGGCGCCGTACCGGCGGCAGGGAATCTTCTCGGAG
>DASUZD010000337.1:0-2389 GCA_036377055.1 Gaiellaceae bacterium
GAGCAGCTCGAGGCAGCACACCCTCCAGCCGCCCGGGATGAGCGTCAGGCTCTCGCCGCCGGCGCGGCCGAGGAGCAGCTCGACGGCTCGGAGTGGCTCCTCCGTTTCGAGCAGGACGGCAGCGAGCCTCACGGCGGCCCAAGCCGTAACGAAGCCGTCGTCGAGATCGCGCGTGAGCTCGACCGCCTCCTCGGCTGTGGCGAGCGCGAGGTCGAGATCGCCGACCGCGATCGCGACGACGGAGCGGTTGAAGAGGTTTCCGGCGAGAGCCGGCGACGGCCCCAGCAGATGCCCGGCTTCGATGGCGCCGTCGAGCGCTTCCGCGGCCACGGCCAGCTTGCCGCGCACGTACCAGACCCTGGGGAGAATCTGATACAGGCCGAAGAAGCGATCCCCTCGCCCCGTGGCCCGAGCGAGTCTGAGGGCGCGGGTCGCGTGTGCGTCGGCCGCGGTGTAGAGGTCGATATAGAGCTCGGCTGCGGCGAGCCAGGCCGCCGCGTCGGGGCGGGCCGAGAGCTCGTCGTCGGATAGACCGTCGACCAGCGCGGCGGCTTCGTCGCGGCGGGATCGAGCTCGATCCGTCGGTCCGGTCATCGCGGCCGCGAGCGCAGGCATGGCGAGCGCCGTCGCCGTCAGCCCCGCGTCTCCGGCTGCATTCGCGGCGTCCACCGCGAGCGCAGCCCACTCGTGCATGGCCTCGTATCTCGAGCGGTAGAACTCGTTCAGCGTGAGCTCGATCAGCAGCGCCACAGATGCGGCGGAGGCCGGTTCCGGCAGGTCGCGCAGGGCCGTGACGAGACGATCGTGGGCCTGCTCGTACCGTCCCAGGAAGCGCTCCACCCCCGCGCATGCCGTCGCGACCGTCGTGCAGAGCGGGCTCGACCGGGCCGGAAGGATCGCGGCCGCCTCCAGCAGCGCGTCGTGACTGTCGGCGAAGTGGCCGGCGGCCGCCAGCGCCCCGGCACGCGCGAGCAGAAGCTCGGCCCGATCCTCCGTCGCCGCCGCCTGCGGGAGCAAGCGGAGCGCGGCGCCGAACCACCGTGCGGCGCTTCCAGGCGCGAGCCGCGCTGCCGCCTCGCCGGCATCGCGTAGGACGGCGACCGCGTCGGCGTCGCCCTCGCGTGCCGAACGCTCGACGTGGTGCGCGCGGCCGGCCGCCGTCACGCCCCTCGCTGCGAGCGCGGCTGCGCACCGCTCGTGGGCACGCAGCCGCCAGCCGCCGGCCGTGGCCTCGTAGACGGCGCGCCGGACGAGCGGGTGCCGGAAGCGGAAGCGCCGGGGAACGTCGGTGGTGTGCACGAGATCGAGCCTCAGGAGCTCGTCGACGGCGTCTATCGCCTCGGCCTCCGAGGTCGCAGCAGCCGTCGCCGCCAGCTCGGGCTCGAACGGATCGCCGGCCACCGCCGCTCCTTCGAGCACGAGCCGGGCCGGTTTCGAGAGCAGAGCGAGCTCCTCGCTCAGCGAGACGGCGACGGCAGTCGGGATGCCGATCGCGGTCAGTGAGCTTTCGGAGCCGCGGGTGTCTGCACCTGCTCGAGCGAGCGACCGGGCGAGCTGCTCGAGGTAGAACGGGTTGCCGCCGCTTTCTTCGTAGAGGACGCTTGCGTCGGCGCCGTCGACCGTCTCGCCCAGGAGCTCGCGTGCCTCCGCGCACGTCAGGGCCTCGAGCTCGAGGCGGGTCAGTGCAGCCTCGCGATTCGCTCGCTCCAGCGCGGCCGCGAGACGTTCCGGCATCTGCCGGGGGCGGAGAGCCAGCGCCATGAGCACCGACGCGGCCGGCGGCCGGCGCAGCAGCGCGCCGAGCAGCTCCATGGACGCGGAGTCGGCCCAGTGCAGGTCGTCGAGCACGAGGACGAGCGGCTTCGTCTCGGCGAGCTGTTCGAGCAGCGCCCGGACGGCGCGATGGCTGCGGTAGCGCTCGTGCTGGAGCGCGACCTCTCGCCCGTCCCCGAGCGCGTTCAGCGACGGGAAGACGTGCGCGAGCTCGGCCTGCACGTCGTCTTCGAGCGTCGAGAAGCCGGTCGGGTCGAGGCCCGCGACGTACTCGTCCAGCGCGTGCACGAAGACCGAAAACGGCAGGTCGCGCTCGAGCTCCGACGCCGACCCCGAAAGAACGAGGTGCCCGCGCAGCTCCGCACGAGAGGCGAGCTCGAAGAGCAGGCGCGTCTTGCCGATCCCCGGCTCGCCCACGAGCTCGATCGCACCGGGCGGGCCGCGGTTGAGCGCGTCGAGCATCCGCTCGAGCGAATCGAGCTCGTCCGCGCGCCCAACCAGGGAGTCGTGCTCGGGCGCTCGTCGCGCTGCCACGAGCGTCATTGCGCGCCTGCCTCCTTCGGCCGGTCGTCGAACGCTGGCACCACGCGGCGCGCGCGTCATCCGTAGAAGCGCG
>DASUZD010000338.1:0-25212 GCA_036377055.1 Gaiellaceae bacterium
TGGAGGTTTGTCGAAGCCAGCTGCACGTTAGGGCCCGCGCTCTGCACCAGCCCTTGTTCCGTCACTCCCTCAGCCAGCCCGTCGGCCAGCCGATCTCAACCGCGCGAAGTCCGGCTCCGGCTGTGCCGGAGCCATGACGACCTCCCGCGGATCCACGCACGCCTCCGAGCCGACGCCCGCATAGCCGGCATTTCGGGGGCGCGCGGAAATTGCGCGGGCGGGATTCGAACCCGCGATCTCGGGCTCATGAGGCCCGCGAGGACAGCCGCTCCTCTACCGCGCGAATCTGCCTGGCTGGACTCGAACCAGCGGTTTCCGGCTCCCGACGCCGGCGGGGTGGCCGTCTCCCCTACAGGCAGCAAGCCGCCGCGAAGTCCGGGCCGCGCAAGCGCGACCATGACGACTCCCCGGCGAGATCAATCGAGCCGACGTGAGCCGGCACCGGCAAAGCCGGTACCGGCGGCGCGAACTCAGGTGACTGAGTAGGAGGCCCCGGAATCGGGCCAGGCCCTGCTTGTTAGCCGCGAGCCGTGCCGCCACGGACACCAACCTCCAAGCTCCGGCGGCAGGACTCGAACCTGCGCCTCGCGGTTAACGGCCGCGCGTCTCTGCCGCTCGACCACGCCGGACCAACGCCTGGAAGTCCGGCTCGCGCGTCGCGCGAGCCATGACGACTTCCGTTCGGGAACCCTTTTTGAGCCGTAGTGAGCCGGCGCCAGCAAAGCCGGCACCGGCCGCGGACGGCATACGGAAGGAGAGGGAGTCGAACCCCATGGCCGTGAAGCCCACCCTCTTTCGAGGCGGCATACCACGCCGATGGCACTCCTTCCCAGTGACTCCGGCAGGCCTCGAACCTTCAGCTCCCCGGTTAAGAGCCGGGCGCTCTCCCGTTTGAGCTACGGAGCCAGAAATCGCCGCCGGTGCCGGCTTTGCCGGCGTCGGCCGCTACGGCTTCTAGACCGCGGGAAGTCGTCATGCCTCGCGCCATGCGCGAGGCGGACTTCACGCGGGATCGCCGCGGATGACGGCGTCGGCTCGCTCGTGCGGGCGCTCGTGTGCGACGTACGCGTCTTCCTGCGCCATCCACTCCTCCCACTGCCCGCGCGCCTCTTCGCCGTCTCGCACGAGTCCGCGCTGCAGCCGAACGTCGCGCGGCGTGTCGATCCAGATCGAGTACGTCAGATACGGCTGGAACGCCGCCCGGGATGCCGAGACGCCTTCCAGCACCACGAACTCCGCGGGCGCGACCTCCTTCCATTCCTCCGGCTGGTCGGGTCGCCACCTCGAGCACCGATAGCGGCTTCGCTCGCCGCGGGCGAGCGGCTCGAGGACCTCCTCGACGACCCGCGGCCACCACTCGAGCGGGTTGCTCCAGCACGCGAAGTCGTCGGTAGTCACGATCTGCGCGCCGCCCAGGGCCTCGGTAAGCCGCTGGGCGAGAGTGCTCTTACCGGCGCCCCCGGGACCGTCGACCGCGACGATCCTTGTCCGCATGTCTCCAGGAGCCGCCTTCGCGCGAATCGCTGCGACCAGGTTTTCTAGGCTCACGCGCCGCACACTAGTGACCCGATGCGGTTTCGCAGTAAAGACGACGGCGTTCGGGAGACCCTGTTCGGCGATCTGCCGCTCGAGCTGTGGCCGCCCGAAGACGAGCCCGCCGACGAGTTCCCGTGGAGCGCCTTCGCGGAAGCGCGGCGCGACCTCGCCCGTGGCGACCGCAACTCAGCTGCGCGCGCTTGGCGGCAGGTCCTCGACGCCCCGGATCTCGAGTCGCGCCATTACGTTCAGGCCTGGCACTTCCTGCGCGAAGCGGGTGAACAGCCGCCCGACGACGTCGCGAAGGACGTGCTCGGCGTCGTCGTCGAGGTCGCGCTGCGAAAGGGACTCGATGTTCTTGCCGTCTACGCCGATCGCAGCGTCCGCTACTTCAACCACGCCGGGGGCGGGGTCGTCGTCGACGAAGCCGAAGGCACGCTCGCGGAGCTGGTCGGCGACGTCCTGGCGACCGCCCCTGGGGTCGTCGAGTCGATCGGCCCATGGGAAGGCGAACGCCCGGCGCCACCGCGGCGCGGCCACGTGAGGCTCTCGTTCCTCACGCCGAGCGGGCTGCACTTCGGCGAAGGTCCCACGGACGCGCTCGAGCAGGACCCCCTCGGCGGCGAAGTCTTTCGACTCGCCACCCAGATCATGATCAAGCTCGTCGAGTAACGGGTTGCCGGCGCCAGCGGAACCGCACGCTCCGTCCATCCCGCCTTCACGGGATCGACGCAGCGGTGCGATCAAAGCCAAGCCATGTTTTCTATGCCGCTCGCCTACCCTTCGACCCTGGATCGCGGATGCCGCGTCCTACGTGGAGGAGCTTTGGAGCCCGGTGCTCTGGTCACTCCGATAAAAGCGCAGGCAAAAGTCGCGGCTAATCAAGCAGCGTCTTTTTCCCGCACGCCGAAGCGCAGAGGGCCTTTCTCTCTCAGGCGGGGCCTCGTTCTCGGTTAGAGCTTGTTCAAGCTGAGCATCACCCTTCTTGCTTCCGTTGACTCGGTTCTGAAACGCCGAAGGCGACCCGTTGGGTCGCCCTCGCTTTGACTGGCTATGCGGCTAGTGAACTAGCTTGCATACCTCCCAGCGAGGGCTGAGACGACGTCCGACCAGCGCTCGTTTCCGACGAGCGTCGCTCGGCACGGGACCATTGCGGCGCTCGCCGCGATGGCAAGGAAACCGGTGTAGTGGGTTGGCTTCAGCATGACGTTGTGGCAGTTGTGCCGCGGCGGAGCATAGACGAAACATTGGAGATGCGCAAGGGTCCAGAGGAAGATTCAGCGACGGATATCCAGCAGCTCAGCGCTCGCTCGTCTGAAAATCGCTCGCCAATGCCGGAGCGCTCGTTACGGAAACAGGTTCCGCCGGGTGGTCGAGCGTCGTCCGTAGCGGCACCTCTTTCAGCAGCCACGACAGGAAGAAGGGAACGACGGCCGCGGCCATGCCCCAGAGGAAGACGCCATGGAGCGCGTGGGCGAACGCTCGGAGGAACAGGTCGTGAACGGCGACCGGCAGATGCCGCGCCTCCGCAGGGTCGAGGTGGACGCCGCTGCCCAGCCGCGAGGTGACGGCCGGCGGCAGCCGCGCGAGCTGGTCGGCGAGGCGCGAGGCGAAGATCGCGCCGAAGATCGCGACGCCGAAGGACCCGCCGACCGAGCGGAAGAAGGTCGCGGTCGAGGTCGCGACGCCGACGTCTTGAAGGCGCACGTCGTTCTGGACGACCAGTACGAGGGTCTGCATGACGAGCCCGATCCCGACGCCCACGACGAGCATGTCGACAGACGCGACCCACGGCGGCGTCGCCGCGCCGAGCCGCGAGAGCAGGAACATCCCGACAACGAGGATCGCCGTACCCGCGACCGGGAAGACCTTGTAGCGGCCGACGCGGCTGATCGCGCGGCCCGAGCCGATCGCCGCGACGAGGATGCCGGCCATCAGCGGCAGCATCCGCAGCCCGGAGCTCGTCGGGCTCGCGCCATAGACGAGCTGGAGGTAGAGCGGGATGAAGATGATCGCGCCGAACATCGCCATCCCGATCGAGAACGCGATCGCCGAAGCGACGCTGAAGACGCTCGACCGGAAGAGCGTGAGCGGAAGGACCGGCTCGGCCGCGCGCCGCTCCTGCCAGACGAACGCGACGAGCAGCGCGACACCGGCGACGCCGAGGCCGACGATCGTCGCCGAGCCCCAGGCGTACTCGACGCCACCCCACGTCGTGACCAGGATCAGCGCGCCGACGCCGCCGCTCAGGAACGCGGCGCCGAGGTAGTCGATCGAGTGGCGCCGGTGGGGCGAGCGTAGGTGCAGCCGAAGCAGGACGATCGCGACCGCCAGCCCTCCGACGGGCATGTTCACGTAGAAGACCCAGCGCCACGAGAGGTTGTCGACGAAGAAGCCGCCGAGGAGCGGCCCGGCGACCGAGGCGACCGCGAAGACCGCTCCGATCAGCCCCGTGTAGCGACCGCGATCGCGCGGCGGGACGATGTCCGCGATGATCGCCTGCGCGCCGACGATCAGCCCGCCCGCGCCTGCGCCCTGGAGCGCGCGAAAGCCGATCAGCTGCCCGATCGACTCGCTCAGGCCGGCGAGCATCGAGCCGGCGAGGAAGACGAGGATCGCCGTGAGGAAGACGGGCTTGCGCCCGTACATGTCGCCGAGCTTCCCGTAGAGCGGCGTCGAGACCGTCGCGGCCAGCAGGTACGACGTCACGACCCACGAGAGGTGGTTGAGCCCGCCGAGGTCGCCGACGATCGTCGGCAGCGCGGTCGAGACGATCGTCTGGTCGAGCGCGGCGAGGAACATCCCGAGCATCAGCGCGACGAAGACGGTGGTGACGCTTCGGTCCCTCATCGCGGAGCGGCGACGGGCGCGGCGTCGACCCGCTCGAGCTCCGGAGCGGCCGCGGCGGGATGGGGCACTCCGACGAGCTGTCCTCCGGGACAGCCCTCTGCGTCGACGGTGCGGCGCGGGTTCACGATTCCGAGCGCGCCGGCGACACCGCCGGCCGCGACGAGCGCGGCGCAGATGACGACCACCTGGTGGAACGCGCGCACCGACTCGGCGTTCCTCGCGAACGTGTCGCCGACCAGCGTCGTAGCGACGACGACGCCGACGACGGAGACGCCCACGAGCCCGGCCACGCGCGCGATCGCGTTGTTGATCGCCGACGCGATTCCGGCGTCGCTCTCGTCCGCGTCGGCGAGCACCGTCGCCGTCAGCGGCGCGACCGTCAGCGAGAGACCGACGGAGAAGACGAGCAGTCCCGGCAGGAGCTCGGTCACGTACGACGTGCTCATGCCGGTTCTCAGCAGCAGGAGGATCCCGGCCGCGCTGATCAGCGGCCCGGCGCCCATGAAGAGGCGCGGCCCGAGGCGGTCGGCGAGCGCGCCGAAGCGGCGCGAGAGCGCGAACATCACGACCGTCACGGGGAGCGTCGTCAGGCCGCTGCGCAGCGCGCTGTAGCCCGCGACCTGCTGGAGGAAGATCACGAGGAAGAAGAAGAGGATCGCGAGCCCGGCGTACATGGCCAGCGTCTCCGCGTTCCCGACCGCGAAGTTGCGGCCCGCGAAGAGGTCGAGCTTCAGCATCGGCTCGGCCGCGCGGCGCTCGTAGCCGAGGAAGGCGGCGAAGGCGACCGCGCCGCCGATCATCGGGACGAGAATCACCGGGCTCGTCCAGCCGTGATGCGGCTGCTCGATCAGCGCGAAGACGAGTCCGCCCAGGCCGAGCACACAGAGGACCGCGCCGAGGACGTCGACGCGACGCGTAGCGAGCGTTCGTGTCCTGGGGACCGCGGCGAGAACGAGCGCAAGGGTGACGACCACGAGCGGCACGTTCAGCGCGAAGATCCAGCGCCACGAGACCTGGTCGACGATCCAGCCGCCCGCGAGCGGGCCGACGATCGCCGCGATCCCGCCCCACGCCGTCCACGAGCCGATCGCCGCGCCGCGTTGCTTCGGCGAGAACGCCGCGACGATGATCGCCAGCGAGCTCGGCGTCAGCAGCGCGCCGGCTGCGCCCTGGAGCGCACGCGCACCGATCAAGACCCCCATCGTCGGCGCCGCCGCGCACGCGACCGACAGGACGCCGAACGCCGCAACGCCCAGAGCGAAGACGCGCCGCTCGCCGTAGATGTCGCCGAGCGAGCCGCCGATCAGGATCAGCGACCCGAGCGCGAGCAGGTAGGCGTTCGAGACCCACTGCTGCGCGGCGAGGCCGCCGCCGAGGTCACGCTCGATCGCGGGCAGCGCGACGCTCACGATCGACCCGTCGATTGTCGCGACGCCGGAGCCGAGAATCGCCGCGAACAGCGTGAGCCGCTGGCGGTGCGTCACGACGTCGCGCCGGATTGACCAGCGTCCACCCGGAGAGACTAACGAGGCTCGGGCGCCTAGCTGCTAATGGCTGCCGCCACGATGCCGGGGTGCCTCCCCGCCCAGGCGCGCACGAAGAACAAGAGCTCCATGTCCGACTGAAAGTCGGGATCGGCAGGCGCGACGTGAATGGTCCGCGGCCCGGACTCGAGCACGGCGCAGCCGTTCGCACGCAGGACGTCGCCTAGCTGCACGCCGGCTCGGGGGTCGTCGAAATCGATCCGCAACGTGGCCCGATCCTCCCCGGCGGAGGGCTTGCGAACAATGGGTCCCCCGGCCCATCTATCGCGTTGAGTTTTCTCAACCGTCCGCGCCGGGACGGTGACGCCTCAGGCCTCCCAGCCGACGTCGTCGTGCGTCTCGAGCTTGCGCCAGAAGGTGATCTCCGGCTCGCCCGTCACTCCGACCGCGGCCATCAGCGGCTCGATCTCGGGGCGCATTTGCTCGAAGAAGCGTTGGAAGCTCTCGGCGTCCGGCCACTCGTCGACGACCAAGATCTTCCCGTCGGCGCCGTAGAAGGGATGGGCGATCAGCCCGTGCTCCTTCGCCCGCTCGGAGATCGAGCGCATCGCCTCGGGATTCTCGGCGGCGCGCCGCTCGAGCTCGTCCGGGTCGCCCGCCGTTCGGAAGGTCATGATGACCGACATCCGATGCCTCCTTTGATCGGACTACGAAGCAAAGCGTAGTAGTAACGCATCGCGCACGTCGGCGCGATGCGTCGTCACGGCGGCGCGGTCCGGCCGAGCAGGCCCATCGCCGCGTAGACGGCTTCGGTGACCGCGATCGCGAGCAGCTCGCCCAATGTCGCGGCGAGGCGAAGCGCGATCGCGACCGCCGTCGCCGGGCCGGCGCCGATCGGGCTCGCGAGCAGCGCGACGAGGGCGCCGTCGCGTAGACCGAGTCCGCCCGGCAGCAGCGGCACGACGAATCCGACCAGCCATGCGAACGAGTACACGCCCGCCAGCCAGACCGGCGACACGTTCAAGTGCGTGACGAGAGCTTTCATCAGCAGGTACACGGCGGCGCTGGTCGTCACCCACCCGAACGTGTTGACGAGGATCACGAGCGCGAGCTGGCGTCCGCGCAGAAGCGCCGGAAACTCGAGGCCACGCCGTGCAAGCAACGCCTGAGCCCAGCGCCTGAAGAAGGCCGGCCGCACCGCGACCGCCACGGCAAGCGACACGCCGGCGATGACGATCGCGACCAGCGGCGGCCAACCTCCGGCGAGCGCGAATGCGGCGACGCAGACGAAGGCGCCGGCGCACAGCGACGCCAGGTTCTCGTACCCGCTGACGAGCCAGACGTCGCGCGTCTCGGCGGCGAAGCGCCGGCGCTCGCGGATCCGGATGACGAGCTGGAGGGCGCCGGAAGGCGCGTAGCGGAGCAGGAAGGAGCGCATCCAGAGCAACAGCGCCTCGTCGAGTCGCGCGGCGAGGCCGAGCAGGCGCAGCATCAGCCAGAAGGACACGGCTTGCACGAACGGGGCGACCGCGAAGAGCGCGATCGCCGCGACGAACGAACCCGGCGCGAGACGCCAGTCGAAGTCGAGGAGCGCCTTGCGCTCGCTCCACAGCGCGCCGGCAACACCGAGCACGGTGGCGATCGCGGCCAGCTCGCGGAAGCGGCACGATAACAGCGACCAGAGCCGCTTGAGCCAGGGGGAGGTTCTCCGCACCCGACGAAACTAGGGTGCGCGCCGGATGAACGTGATGATTGTCTCCGCGAGCGGCTACGGCCGCGGCCACGAGGCGCTAGCCGATGCCTTGGTCGAAGAGCTCGGCGTCACCGTGCCCTCGTCATCCGTTGGCGTCGTCGACGGCATGCAGGAGACGTTCGGCCGCATGAACCGCCGCGGGAGAGACGCGTATGCCCGGCAGATCGCCCAGGATCCCGCGGGCTACGGTCGGGGGTACGCGCTCAGCGCTCTACCGGCGCCGGCGCGACGGCTCGGCCAAGCGTTCTGGCTGGTCGCGACGCGCGCGCTCGCCGACCAGGAGCAGCAGCACCGTCCGGACGTCGTCGTCTCGACGCACCCGTTCATGACCAACGCCCTCGGCCGCATGCGCCGCCACGGCCAGCTCGCGGCGCCGGTGCTCGTGCCGCTGCACAACCTCGACCCGCACCCATCGTGGATGTCCCCCGGCGTCGACCTCCACGTCGCCAACGTCCCGGAGGACGTGCCGCGGATCGAGCGCAACTTCCGCCGCGCGTACCAACGCGCCGAGCTGCTGCTCGCGAAGGCGACCCCGCCGGTCGACCTGCGTCTTCACGCGAGCTTTTCGGCTGCGCAGAGGATTGCGGCGCGACGCCGCTTCGAGCTACCCGAGGAGGCGCCCGTCCTGCTGGTCTCGGGCGGCTCGCTCGACTACCGCCTCCCCGACGAGGACTTCCAAGCGCTGCTGGACAGTCGCTCCGACCTGCACGTCGCGGTCACGACCGGAAAGAGCGACGAGTTCGCGGCAGCGCTCCGGAGTGCTTTTCCCGGCGAGCGTCTGCACCCGATCCCGTTCACGACCGACATGCCCGATCTGCTGCGGGCAAGCGACGGCGTCGTGCTGAAGGACACCGGCATGACGACGTACGAGGCCTTGCGGGCGGGCACTGCAGTGACCCTCTACCGGCCGCTGCCGGGCCAGGGCGTCGCCGGCGCGACGGCGCTTGCAAGCGACGGCTACGGAACGCTCGCTGCCGATCGGGACGAGCTAGTCAGCCTGGCGCAGCGGCTCGCGAGCAACGACCCGGAGCTTGAAGGGCGGGTCGCAATGGGTCGCGAGCTCTACCGGCAGCCGTACTCGACGAGTCAGCTGATCGCGACGCTCGCCGAAGGCGAAGCTCGCCAAGCCCTAGACCCGCTGGAAGGCTAGAACCAGTACCAGCGCGTCTTGTTGCTGGGGCGCTTCCGGACGCCGCGCCAGGCCGGACCTGCCCGTCGGCCCGAGATGTCGAGGGGCGGCCGAAGCCGCCCCTCGGACGTTTCAAGTTGCGCGTCGGATCAGCCGCCAGGCTGAGTGACGCCGTTCGCCATCAGGGTGTAGCGGGCGTACTGGTTGATCGACTCCGTCGGCTCGTCGTACATGACGAGCGCGGCGATGACGTCGATCCTCGGCGAGGTCGTCATGAGCTTCTCGATCGCGGCCGCGTTCAGCGAGCCCGAGAAGTTCGAATCCACCGGCACCGAGCCGACGAACGCCGTCTTGCCGTCGCTCGAGTAGCCCACGAGCTGCACGGTGAATCCGCTCACGTCGATCGGCTTGATCTGCGTGAACGTCTGCCACCCGGCGAGCGAGGAGCCGTCGGCGACGAGCGTCCCGCCGACGTTGATGTTGTCGACCCACACGCCGGCGCCGCGCGTGTTCGCATCCGTGATGTAGCGGAACGCCAGCAGCACGGTCTGGCCCGCGTAGGGAGTCAGGTCGAACGTCTCGGTCTTCCAACCGCCGCTGTCGCCGTTCAGGCCCGGGCAGTTGTTCTTCAGCAGCGGATCCGCCCCCGGATCCAGCGCGCACGTCGTGTCCGCGTTGGCGAGGCTGTGGTAGGTCGACCCGCCGTCCGTCGAGACCTGGATGAAGAACGAGTCGAACGTCGGCTCCGTGCTGTAGCTCGTGTCGAACGTGAGCGTCGGGCTGCCGCCCGGCACGTCGACCGAGTGCACGATCGCCGCGTCCTGGTTGTCCTTGTCGGGCGCCGCGAAGGCCGCGTCGCCCTCATGTCCGGGCACCGTGGTCGTCACCGTCCACTCGACCGGCTTCGGCTCGAGCGTCTTCGCACCCTCGAAGGAGATCGACCTCAGCGTTGCGGCGGAGACGTAGTGCCCGCCCGCGTCGCGGAGCCGGACGTAGTCCGAGCCGTTCGGCGGAGCGCCCGGCGTCGAGTACGCGTCGGAGACGTCCCAGTTGATGCCGGCGTCGAGAGCGCCGATCTGGTACAGGTCGGGCGACGCCGTGGCGAGCGGGCGCAGCTTCGCCCCGCGGTCGAGGACGCCGTCGAGCGCCATCGCGGCCGCCCAGCGGTGGACCACATCCCTCGCGGTCGCCCGGGAGCCGAGCACGTCCTGCAACCCGGTAAGCCCAGGCAACGGGTCGCGATGGAGCTGGGACATGAACGCGCGGCCGTACTGGCTCGACAAGTACTCCATGAACGAGAAGGCGGCTCCGTAGTCGCAGAGGATCTCGCCGTCGCCCTGGTCGCCCCAGGCCGTCAGCGAGTTCTCCGGTCCTCCTGCGCGCGGGTTCGGGTTCGCATCGGTCTGGGTGCCCAGGTTGCCCATGAAGCACTGGAGATGGCTGTCGAAGCCGATCTGCGAGACCGACCGCTCCGGGAAGTCGTAGCCGGTCAGATCGATCGCGAAGTCGGACAGGCCCTCGTTCACGAAGTTGACCTCGCTCGGATCCTGGTAGTACTCGAGCAGGTGCTGGTACTCGTGCGCGAAGACGCCCTCGTACAGGAACGGCCGCGCCGGCGCGCTCGTGCAGTTGTTTCCGGGCACCGGCTCGTGCGGCGGATTCGCGCCCGTCCGGTGGAGCCAGTCGAACGCGTCGATCGTCATCACGTTGCGGTCGAAGAGCTCGTTGAGGCCGGACGAGAAGAAGCCGGCGATGTACGAGTTATTCTGGGTGTTGTTGAGGTCCCGGAGGTTCGAGTCCCGGACGTTGTCGATGAGGACGACCGTCTTCTCACCTGCGCCCGACGAGTCGGAGCCGACCGGCCCCGGCGCGAGCGGCGGGAGAGGCGTCTGGTTCGTCCCGTCGCGGTCCGGCGCGACGCTGAACTCCGCGGACTCCTTCGGCAGGATGTTGTCGTCGAACTGGCCGATCAGGTAGTTCACCTGGTCGTCGGTGATCGTTGTGCGGGGACCGTTGCGGCAGTCGCCCGCCGGAAAGTCGGTTCCGACCGTCGTGAAGCCGTTGAAGGTGCGCGTGACCGGAGTTGCGACCCAGACCTCGGCGTGACTGCCGACGCCGCGCAGCGTGAACTGCTTGCGGTAGAAACCGGCGCTGTCGTCGAGCGCGAGCCACGTTCGGGTCGTCCCGATCGCCGGCGAAGTGCCGGTGGCGGCCAAGAACGAGCGTCCCCGGCTAAGCGGCTGGGACGCGTTTCGCAGGGTCCGCTGGGCGCGGGCCTTCTCGAGCTTCAGCTGCTGGCGAACCAGCGTCTTCATCGGCACGAACTTGTTCGCGCCGACTTGAACCGGCACGCTCGAATTCGCGCCTAAGAAACGGCTGACGTCCACGATGCCGCCGTGGGCTTTTCCTGCTAGCTGCAGATAGCCGACGCCTTTGCTCGTCGACGTTGCGTGCGACGCAGCGCCGGCGCCGCCGACCGCCACGCTGATAGCCGTTAGAAGGGCAGCGGACGCGAGTGTCAAGACTCGTCGCCGCGCATGCCCGCCTCCCCGAGCACTGCTCATACCCCTTACTCCCCTCGTGAGCGTTGTAGGGGGCATGAACAGACGGGCCCGCGCGGCCTGAAGAGGCCGGGTCGCCCGCTCGCCGCAGTCCCCTCGAACCAAACGATGGTCGTAGATCTAGGTTCATCTGTCAAGACCGTGGGCCGCGTCCAGCCAGGGTCTGCGCCCAGGGGCCAAGGGAGCGGGGCCGGCGCGACGGAGCTCGCCGCGCCGGCCCGAGATTCGTCAGCGGTTCAGCACCCCGGGAGCTTGAAGCTCGCGATTCGGGTGTGCCATGGCCTGCCGTCGGCCGCGGTTCCCGACGTCAGGTAGTACTCGTTCACGTACCAGAACGTGCAGTCGTCGACCGGGTCGACCGTCATGTCCGTGTAGTCGCCCCAGCGCGAGTTAGTCGTCGTCTGGACGCCCGAGCCGTTGATGATCGTTCCCTCGCCCAGCGTCATCTGCCCGAGCGGGTCGGCGGCGAGGCGGCCCGTGTAGCGGATGCCGGGGAAGACCGTGGTCCCGTTGACGACGCTGTAGCCGAGACCCATGTCGCCCTTCTTGTCTTGGGCGATGCTTCCCATCCAACGGTGGACGCCGTCGCCCGGCGCGTACGTGCCCTGTTGATACAGGCTGTACGTCGTGCCGGTCCGCCGGATCTCGTACCAGCGGGCGCCTGCGACGCCCGGCGTCGCCTCGACCGACTGGTTCGTGACCAGCGACTCGTAGCTCTTGAAGTTGCGGTACGCGAGCCGGAACGTCGGCCGCTGGCGGTACGACAGGATGTCGAGGTACTGACTTCCGTTGGTGATGCCCGGTTGTGGCAGGCAGTCCCGTGAGGAGGGTGGCAGCGTCCCGGGGACGACACCGCACGGGAAGATCGAGTCGAACGGCGCCGTCGGCAGCTGCGTGTTCAGCGTCAGCGTCGAGCTCGCCGCCGAGTTCCACTTCACGCTCAGGTCGAAGATGTTGAGCGCGTCGAACGTCGCGCCGTAGCCGGCGGCGTCGTCCTGCGTGCCGACGATCGGGGCCGCCGTGTCGGTCTTCGGCTTCTGCTTTCCGTCGATGTCCGCGGGCAGGAGCCCGTCCCCGACCAGCGGCAGGACGTCCGGGTCGTTGCCGTCGATGAAGAAATGGACCGCGCGCGCAGGCTGGCCGTTCACCATCTTGTTCTTCTCGAGGCCGTAGACGCTGATCCCGTACTCGTCTTGCGAGCCGAAGTCTCTGGAGGTCAGCACGTAGGAATCGGTCCAGACCCCGTACTTCGGATAGTCGGGGAAGAACGTCGACGTCGACCCGTCCTGAGACGTGATGAAGGCATACCGGTAGTACGCGCCCGTGGGATCGCCGGTCTGTGAGATGGCGACGCAGTTGTAGAACGGCAGACCGTTGAACGAGCCGTCCGGGTTCATTCCGCTGGTCGTGAACTGACTGATGATCCAGCGGTCCATGAACTGGTCGTAGAGGACGACCGGGTCACCCGACGGATCGGTGCAGTCGGGCACCGCGAAGTTGGCCCAGAGCGTGCCCGTGTCGACCGGCCCGAGCAGCCGGTTCCCGCTCTTGTCGTAGATGGCGAACGTGAGGTTCACCACCTCGATGTAGTTGTTCGACCCGACCTCGCCGTTCGGGTCTGGCGGGTTCACGCGGAAGCCGAAGATGTTGAAGTTGTCCTGGTTGCTCAGCCCTTCGAAGTTCTGCGTGGTCGAAGGAATGGTCGCGGGCAGCAGCCCCGACTGCAGCGCCCCGTCGGCCGAATGGCCGCTGTCGCCTCGTGGAGTCGGGCCGAAGTCCTCCTCGTCGGCCGGGTCGTCGGCTTCGGGAGCGACCCTGGTCGCCGCCATGACACGGAGCGGCGGCGACAGGTCGTGGGCCGCGTCCGACGTGATCGTCGGCTTCGGCTTGGGGCCTGTCGCAGCTTGCCCGGCCCGTGTTACCGCCGCCGAGCCGTTGGCCGCCGCTCCTGCGAGCATCGCCGCCGCCAAGAGCCCGGTGAGAAGTGCGAGCGCGCCGGCCAACCCGACCCCGCGGCGCGCGAACGTCGAAGATCCGTGCATCGTCTGCCTCCCCTGCTAGTCGCGAGCACGTCTGGGCGCGGGGACTCTAAGCGACCTGCTCTTCTGTTGCTTCGAGCTTGGGGTGACCGGCATTACAGTTCAAGGTTGTGAGCTTGGCAGCAGTCGGGTTGATCGCGCTCGCGACGCCGATGCTCTCGTTCGGCGGCGCACCCGCCGCGGCACCGGTCTCCGGCCTTCGCGGGCTGGTGCTGCGCGGACCGACGGCGCCGGTCTGTCGGACCGACGATTCCTGCGAGGAGCCGGCGCCCGGGGTCCTCATCCGCTTCACCCGTGCCGGCAAGGTAGTCGCCGAGGTGAAGACGACGAGCACGGGACGCTACTCGGTCAGGCTGAGGGCGGGGTCCTACGGGGTGAAGGCGCCGGGGCGCCGGATCGGGACGGGACTGACGCCACGGGTCGTCCAGGTGCCGCGCGGGCACATCGCGCGTGTCGACTTCCACCTCGACACGGGCATTCAGTAGCGCGCGCCCGCGGCCGAAGGCGTCGCCGGCGGGGCGCTAGGCTTGGCCGTTGGAGCCCCCGTAGCTCAGTGGATAGAGCAGCGGTTTCCTAAACCGCGTGCGCTGGTTCGATTCCGGCCGGGGGCACTCGGGAGAGTGCAGTCGCCTGGCGCACTCCGAAAGACCGTACCGCCCGTTCGCGTGTCGCCAAGGCAGGCGAAGACCCACGGCAAACGGAGCGTTGTCCGTTGCCTGGCAAGGGAGTAGTGTCTGCCCGCCAGAAGTCGCGCGAGAGAGGAGCAAGAGATGCCCCAGACCCTGCGCATCCGCCGGTCGCTCACGGACATCCAGTATGAGTACGAGAAGGGCAACAAGAAGCCGCTCGACGACCTCATGCGCGCCTGGAAGGGGATCAAGGAGGATCCGGGCTCATTCTTCGTTCTGGGCGGCTACCACGGCGAGCCCTTCCGCGGAGCCGGGTGGGGTAGTTCCGTTTGGTGGGGCGGCTACTGCAACCACGGAAACATCCTGTTCCCGACCTGGCACCGCGTGTATCTGCTCGAGCTCGAGAATGCGCTGCGTGCGGTTCCCGGGTGCCAGGACGTCACGTTGCCGTTCTGGGACGAGACGAACGACGAATCGAAAAGCGCCGGCATCCCTTGGGCTCTCACCGACCACTGGTTCACCCTGCTGGACGGCACCACGATTTCCAACCCGCTGCGATCGTTCGTCTTCCCGCTGGCGATTCAGGACAACATCAACGGGGACGATCCGAACTACTCGAAGCCGACCGGATACGAGACCGTGCGCTACCCGCTCTCAGGGCTGGTCGGCACCGCCGCGGACCGAGCAGCCACGGACGCGCACAACGCCCAGTTCCCCAACTACGACCAGAACGTCGATTACCTCAACGCGAACGTCGTCGCCTGGCTCACGCACTACTACATCACCGCGGGCGGCAAGCAGATCCCGGCGCACGTCGCCCAGGACTACGAGAACTGCCTGGACGCGCCCAACTACACCGTCTTCTCCAACACGACGTCCGCAACGCAGTGGAACACGAATCTCCCGAGTGGCACCAACCTCGTGGTGCCGCTCGAGCGGCCGCACAACGACATCCACCTGGCCGTCGGCGGCTATGACGTCGAGAGTGGCCCGAACGCGGCGGACTTCTCCCCAATCCCGGGGGCGAACGGGGACATGGGCGAAAACGACACGGCCGGGCTCGACCCCATCTTCTTCTTCCACCACGCGCACGTCGATCGCATGTTCTGGCTCTGGCAGCAGCGGCACGGGTCCACCGACAGCCTCGAGGTGATCTCCGAGTATCCGGGCACGAACTCGGTCGACCTCCAAGGCCCGACGCCGGGGATCTTGGGCGGCTCCTGGCTGACGCTGGAGACGCCGTTGAACCCGTTCAAGAAGTCCGACGGCCAGTCGTACACGTCACTCGACTGCATCAACATCGAGACACAGCTCGGCTACACGTACGGCCCCGGGTCGCTCAGCGAGATCGTCGAGAAGGAGGTCGCTGCACGCAGCGACTCGCGGGTCGTTCGCGTCTCGGGAATCAACCGCGCCGCGATTCGGGGCTCGTTCGTCGTCTCGGTCTACGCCGAGATCGACGGCATGCGGCAGTGCATAGGCCGCGAAGGGCATCTCAGCCGTTGGAGCGTCCAGGGATGCGCCAACTGCCAGACGCACCTCGAGGCCAGGTCGCATTTCAGCCTCGAAGGTCTCGAGGATCTGAGCGAATCCGACCTCGAGGTCGAAGTCCGCACACGAGACGGCCTGCTTACGGCGGCGACCGCGCAGGCGCTAACCCCACAGCCCGCGAAGAAGCCGTTCCGAGTCGAGGTCGTCACCTCCGACGACGAGTCACCTTCGTCGCCCGAGCCGGTCACCGCGTAGATGATTCTCGGGCACATCGCAGGTATCCCGGTCGAGGAGATGCTTCCGGCCCTCATCCCGTGGGGAGGGGTCACCGCCGCGCTGGCTGCAGCCTGGTTCCACAGAGCGAGACGGCACCGGTCGCGTGGCGCAGGGAAGCGAGAGCCGACTGAAGGCTGAGGCACAGCGCCACGACGGGGATGGCCGACGTCGGGCTTGCCTGAGCCGCGACCGGCATCCCGCGAGACAGATCGCGACGTGCTCGACCTTCATCGGCGACTACATCGGCCTCGCGTTCGACACGCTCGGCCGGGCGCACGTGGCCTGGACGGACATGCGTCGCGACCTCTCGATCCCGGCCATCGGCCGCTCGGGCAAGGCCGAAGACGACATGTACGCGCGGCGCTAGCCGCCTTACGAGGGGGCGCGCCGGGACCGGCGCGCCCCCGCTACCCGATGGATACCCACGACGCGCGGAACTCGCGCGCCCTCGGGCCCAGCTGCTCGAGGAGCTCCTGGAGCTCGGCGAGGTCGGGGCGAAGCTCGTTCACGACGCGAAGCGCGTCGGCCATCTCGGCGAGGTCGGACGCCGGGTCTGAGGAGAGCTGCGCGAGCCTCCCCTCCTCCTTCTCCAGCTGGCCGCCCAGGATCAGCGCGCACGCCTGACCCTCCTCGAACAGCTTTCGGAGCTCGGCCTCGGTGACCGGGCGGCTGTCGAGGACGGCGCGCAGGCGTTCCTTCAGAGCGGAGTCCAGCGTCTCGAGCACAGGTTCGGCCGGCAGTATCGCCGACCGGAATCGGCTAGACGAGCGTGACGTCCGTGGGCCACTTGAATGAGCTCCCGGACTGTGCGGGGTCTGCGAGCTTTATCTGCGCTTCGGCCATTCCCTTGGCGGGTCCTGGCGCGAGCGTGCCTGCCTCGACCGGCACGGCAAACATCCATAGCGTCGCCCCGTGCGGAAGCTCGGCGGCCGTAGTGCCCTCTGCCTTGACCTCGCCGTTTACCAGGATCTTCGCCGTGATCGTCGCTCCCAGCTCTTGATCACCCCATTTCGTGATCGGGCCGCTCACCGCGATCCCGACCACGTTGTTGTCGTCGTCCGTGATCAAGTGCTGCGTCTTGTGGAACAGGCCCTCCATCGAATCACCTCCCGCAGTTTGGTGCGCATCGTCTCATGTGTCTGCACGTTCGCCAAGGGTCGCTCGCACGCGCGCGACTGCGACGAGGTTCCGCTTCCGCTCGTAGAGCCCGAGCGCGGCCGCTAGGGCATCGCGCTCGTCATCTGCACGGCCTGACTTCCGCAGGACCGCCGCCAGGTCGACGAGCGCGTCTCCGTGGAAGTTCAGGCGGTCGGTCTGTGCCGCAAGCTCCACCGCGTCGCGTGCGAGCCGCTCGGCGACGACGACGCCGTCGCCGTCCTCTGCGAGGACCCGCGCCCGCACGCCACGCCAGACGATTTGCGTCGCGAGGTCGTCGCTCGCACCGCTCCGCTCTGCCACCTCCGTGAGCTCGCGCGCCTCGTCACGCCGCCCTTGCGCCTCGACCGCCCGCGCGAGCAGCGCGGCCGTCGTCGACAGGAAGCCCTTCTCGCCCCTGCTCGCGAAGTAGTCGTACTCGGCGCGGAGGCACCGCTCGGCCTCCTCGACATCGCCCGCGAGCATCGCCACGAGCGCCGCCGAGTGCGACTTTGCACCCCATGCCACGCCGAAGTCGGCGAGAGCCGTCTTCGCCCGTTCGAGCAGACGCTGCGCCTCGTCGAAGCCGCCGAGCATCGCTTGGAGCGCGGCAAGCGGACCGAGCGTGAGCGCCGCCTTCATCGGTCGGTCCGCAAACCGCGAGAGAAGTTCTTCGCAGCGCGCGACTCCTTCGTGGGCCGGCGTCGGGCCGGAGAGGGCGGCGTAGGCAAGCCAAAGGAGCGCGTCCTCCTCCTCCCGCGTCGCGCCCGCTCGCAGCGCGTGCTCCGCGGCCGCGCGCCAGGCGGCCTCGGCGGCGCCGACGTTGCCGCGGATCCAGTGCACCCAGGCCTCGAGCCTGCGGGCGTAGCAGGCCCCGGCGTCGTCGCGGTGTCGCTCGAAGACCGGGAGCACCTGGTCCGCGGCCGCCGCGGCCTCGCCCGTCGCGTCGGTCGTGATCTGAAGCCGGAGCAGAAGGTGCCTGACGAGGGCGTGGGCGGCCAGACGCTCGTCGTCCAGCGCGGCGGTGGCCCGGCGCGCCTCGTCCAGAACCGCTTCCGCCTGCCGCAGCTCGCCGGCCTCCATCAGCGTGATGCCGAGCTCCGGGAGGAGCGCCGCTCTGGCCGGGTCGTCTTCCGACAGGAGCGCGACTGCACGCTCCAGGAGGTTGGCCGCGGCCGGCAGGTCGCTGCGTGCAAGCGCCTCGCGACCGCCTGCCTCGAGCCGCGCGGCCGCACGTGCCGCGAGGCCGTCGCCCCGCTCGAGCGTGCCGAGCTCGTGCCGGTAGCGGAACGCGCGCTCGAGGTGGTAGCCGACGATCTCGTCCTCGCTCGCGGGCTTCGGCTTCGCCTCGAGCCAGTCCGCGACGCGCTCGTGGAGCTCGGCGCGAAGCCGCTTCGGCAACGCGGCGTACGCGGCCTCGCGCGTGAGGACGTGCGTGAAGCGGAAGGCGTCCTCGCCTTCGAAGCGAGGAGGATCCGCGCGGATCAGCTGCTTGCGGACGAGTGCCATCAGCTGGCGCTCCACGTCCGCCGCGCGCTCCTCGGGCAGGAGGGCGGCGAGCACGCCGCGGTGGAAGCTCCGACCCTCGACCGAGGCGAGCTGGAGGGCCGAGCGCTCGCGCGGCTCGAGCCGGTCGATCCGTGCCGCGAGCACGGCCTGGACCGTCGGCGGCAGCGTCTCCGCCTCCGCGCCGGCCTGGACCGCCACGAGCTGCTCGAGGAAGAGCGGATTTCCCTCCCCCGTCTCGACGATGCGCGCCCGCGCGCGGTCGTCGAGCTGCTCGCCGAGCGAGGCGACGAGCTCGCGCGCGTCGTCCTCGGGCAGTGGGTCGAGCACGACGAGGCTTCGGTCCTGCTGCGGCGCCGCCCATTCCGGCCGAACCTCGAGCAGCTCCGGCCGGGCGAGGCAGACGAGGAGGATCGGCGACCCGCTCGAGAACCCGACCAGGTACTCGAGCAGGTCGAGGAGCGTGGGCTGCGCCCAGTGGACGTCCTCGACCACGACGACGAGCGGCTCGACGCGAGCGACCGTCTCGAAGAGGCGGCGCACGGCCCAGAACGTCTCCTCGCGACCGCCCGGCTCGGCCTGGCCGATCGCGCCGAGGACTCGTTCGACGACGAGGTCGGCGTCCGCGACATCGTGGAGCAGGTCGCCGAGACACTCTCGCGGCTCGCCGCCGCACAGCCCGCGCACGATCTCGGCCAGCGGCCGGTACGTGATGCCCTCGCCATACGAGAGGCAGCGACCGACGGCGATCGTCGCCGCGCCGCTCAGCGCCTCTAGCAGCTCGCGCACGATGCGCGACTTGCCGATCCCGGGCGCGCCGAGGACCGTGCAGAGCCGGCAGGCTCGGTCGGACGCCGATCGCCGGAACTCCTGCGCCAGCTCGGGGAGCTCGTGTTCGCGATCGACGAACGGCGTCGTCGGCGCACGGAGCAGCGCGAGCTCGGGGCGCAGCTCCAGCAGCCGCGACGCCACCACCGGCGTGCTGCGACCCTCGACGGCGAGCGGCTCGAGCGCCTCGGCTACGACTGCATCCCCGACCAGACGCCGCGTCTGCTCGCCGAGCAGGATCTCGCCCTCGGCCGCGGCTCTCGCGAGCCGAGCGGCGACGTTGAGGGCGTCGCCGCTCGTGAACGCCTCCCGCCGTGAGCCGACGCCGACGAACACCTCGCCCGAGTTGACGCCGACCTTGGCCGCCAGGCCGAGGTCGCCGACCGCGCCGCGCACCTCGGCCGCCGCGCAGACGGCCCGCCAGGCGTCGTCCTCGTGCGTCTCCGGGAAGCCGAAGACGGCAACCATGGCGTCACCGGCGAAGCGCTCGACCGTCCCGCCGTGGCGTTCGAGCACCTCGGCGCACGTCTCGGCGTAGCGCGCGAGCACGTCGTGCAGGCTCTCCGGGTCGAGCCGCTCGCCGAGCGCGCCGGCGCCCGCCAGCTCGGCGAAGACGACCGTGACCAGCCGACGGACGCGTTCCGGCCGCTCGACGGCCGGAGGCTCGGGCGGCTCGACAGGCGCGCGCGGTTCCGGCAGGTCGAGCTCCGGGTCCTGCGTGAGCACGAGCCGCTCGAGCCGCTGGAGCTTCTGGCTCGGCTCGAGGCCCAGCTCCTCGTCGAGGAGCTTGCGCGTGGCGCGGTAGACGTCGAGCGCCTCCGCCTGCCGGCCGGACCGGTAGAGCGCGAGCATCAGGCGCCCACGCAGGCGCTCCTGGAGCGGATGCTCGGCGACGAGCGCCTCGAGCTCGCCGACCAGCTCGGCATGGCGGCCGAGAGCGAGGTCCGCCTCGATTCGCTCGAGCACCGCCGCGAGGCGAAGCTCGTTCAGGCGCTCGGCTTCGCGGCTCGCGAAGCCTTCGAAGCGGAGGTCGGCGAGCGCCGGGCCGCGCCAAAGCGAGAGCGCCGCCCGCCACCGGTCGGCCGCTCGCGCCGGGTCCTGCTCCGAGCGCGCGTCGGCCGCGAGCCGCTCGAACTCCGGCAGGTCGAGCTCGCCCGCTTCGAGCCGGACGAGGTAGCCGGGCGGCTGCGTCGCGAGGCGGTCGGGCCCGACCACCTTGCGCAGTCCCGACACGTATCCCTGCACGAGCTTGGGCGCGCGCGCCGGCGGCAGCGAGCCCCACAGCTCGTCGGCCAGCCGCTCGCTCGACACCGTCTCGTTCGCGTGCAGGAGCAGCACGCCGAGCAGGCAACGCTGCTTCGCTCCGCCGAGCGGAAGCATGCGCCCCCCGTCGCGGACCTCGAGCGGCCCGAGCACCCGGAACTCCATCTTCGCCCCTGTTTGCCGCGGAAACGGGCTTCGAAGGTACCACGGCCGCAATTCGACCGGAACTCGACCGAGGCTCGACCGCCCCGGCGGACGCTGGTCGTGCAAACGATCAGAGAGGAGGCCCTCGATGGCCGTCCCGCTCCTACGACCGGGAGACACCAACGACGCAGTCCCCAGGATGAAGCGCGCCCTCGTCCGAGAGCTCGTCGCGCTCGGACTTCGGCCGCTCGCCGAGGTCATCGACCTCGAGTCGAAGACCTACGGCTCCGCGGCCGAGAAGGGCGTCAGGAAGTTCCAGGCGAAGAAGAACCTGGATCCAGACGGGGTCGTCGGCGAGAAGACGTGGCGTGCGCTCGGGATCAACGAGCCCGTCGTCGACGCCGGCGTTTCCGTGAACGGCGGCCGGGTCATCGTTGCGGCCGGCGCGAACCTGCCCGGGAAGCCCATCCAGCCGATGACGCTGAACTTCATCGAGCAGATGGCCGGCCTGTTCGGCAAGCCGATCACGATCACAACCGGAACGAACCACTCGAAGTTCACGGTCAACGGGAACGTCTCCGACCACTTCACCGGCCACGCCGCCGACATCGGCATGGCCGCGAACGGTGGCGGCGACGACAGCCCCGTGGGCGACCGGATCATGGAGGCCGCGCTCATCGTCGCCGGCGTCCCGCGAGCCCAAGCGGGCCCGCAGGCTCGCGGCGGCGGGCTGTTCAACTTCACGCACAACGGCGAGCGGATCCAGTGCATCTGGAAGACCAACCTCGGCGGGAACCACCACAACCACGTCCACGTCGGCGTGCGGCCTGCCTGATCGACGAGTGAGTGTGCGGCGTCGGCGCCTCCTCAGCGCCGGCGCCGCACTAGCCCTCCTCGCGCGTGAGACGACGGCGATGCTGCGGGCGATCGAGCTTCGGCCGTGGTCGTCGCGGAGGGTGACGACGACGGCGTAACGGCCGGCCTTCGCGTAGCGCTTCGTGCTGCGCACGTCGTAGAAGCGGCTCCCGCGCGGGTACCACGGCCGCAATTCGACCGGAACTCGACCGAGGCTCGACCGCCGCGACAGACGCTGGTCGTGCAAACGATCGGAAAGGAGGCCCCGATGGTCGTTCCGCTCCTACGACCGGGAGACACCAACGACGCAGTACCGAGGATGAAGCGCGCGCTGGTCCAAGAGCTCGTTGCGCTCGGGCTTCGGCCGCTCGCCGAGGGCATCGTCGTCGAGTCGAAGACCTACGGCCCGGCGGCCGAGAAGGGCGTCAGGAAGCTCCAGGCGAAGAAGGGTCTCGAGGTCGACGGGGTCGTCGGCAAGGACACCTGGCGAGCGCTCGGCGTCAACGAGCCGGTCGTCGACACCGGCGCCGCCAACGGCCTGTCGGCCGCACGCTCGAAGGAGTACGTCGACCTGTGGAGGTCGTGCGCGGTTCGACCGCAACGGCTCGACGAGGCCAACGGGCTCGCGAAGCGAATCGCCGCGAACAAGAAGCGATACGTGGATGCCGGCAAGCCACACGGTGTGCCCTGGCACGTCGTCGGCGTCATCCACATGCTCGAATCCAGCGCGGACTTCACGAAGCACCTCCACAACGGCGACCCGCTCACGGCACGAACCGTGAGAGTCCCAAAGGGTCGGCCGGCGAACGGCAACCCGCCGTTCAAGTGGGAGACGAGCGCATCCGACGCCCTCGTCTTCGACCACCTGAGCACGTGGACGAACTGGTCGGTTCCAGGGACGCTCTTCGTCCTCGAGCGGTTCAACGGCTTCGGCTACCGCGACAAAGGGATCAACACGCCCTACCTCTGGAGCTTCTCGAACCACTACACGAAGGGAAAGTTCGTCGGCGGCAAGCAGTTCTCGGCAACCGCGGTGTCGGAGCAGTGCGGCGCCGCGGTGCTGCTCAGACAGCTGGTCGCGGCCGGACTGACCGAGATCGACGGAGCAGCGCTCAACGGCGGCTAAGAGACAGAGAGGAAACAGATTCCGATGAAGGCCAGCAGGTTGCATATCACTCGCGCGGTACTGGCGACCGTTCTTATCTCGGCCGCAGTGGTTGCAGACAGTTCTGCGGCGGACGAAGGCCATACAGACCGGATCATCAACGTCTACTCCCACCGCCCGGTTGACATCATGCCGGGCGGCCTTGCGGCGTCGACCCAGCCCTATGCGAGAGCGTTCCTGTGGAAGAACAGCATCAGCTCTTCCCAGCAGTTCGACCTGATCTACAGCAGTAACAACCCGAAGGTGTTCAAGATCCGCGACCGCAACTCCGGGCTGTGTCTGATGCTCGACTTCCGTGCGCCCTACAGGAATGGCACGCAAGTCATCCAGTACGACTGCAGTGTTACGAAACGCTCCAAGTGGTGGTACACGGTGCGGGTCAACGATGCTCCGGCCCCGCCCGGCGAGCCGCAGTCGGATTATCCGTACATGTTGTTGGTGAAGAACTACTACACCCGCAAGTGCCTGGATGCCGACAACGGCGCAGGAGGAAGCCCGCCAAAGGGGGCCGTCTTGCAGCAATGGGACTGCATTTCTTACTTAGACGACTGGAACGCCGGTAACCAGCTGTGGCGCGATTACGAATGAGCGCAGCGCACGACGCTGCGTAGTGCGGCGCCGGCACGCGTCGGCGCCGCACTACCGCTAGCTCTTCGCGCGTGAGACCACCGCCATGCTGCGGGCGATCGAGCTTCGGCCGCGGTCGTCGCGGAGCGTCACGACGACGGCGTAGCGCCCGGCCTTGGCGTAGCGCTTCGTGCTGCGGACGTCGTAGACGCCGTTCCCGCGCGCGAGGACCTTCCCGTTCCAGCTCGTGTCGTCCCCCCAGTGGACGACGGCGGTGAAGCGTCCGGTCGACTGTGCCCCGGCGGCGTCGCGGAACCGCGCGACGATCGCGCGTGTCCGCTTGCGCGCCACGAGCTCGAGCCGACGCGCGTCGGCGGCGATCGGGAACCCGACGCGTGCGCCGACGGCCACGTACATGCCCGGGTTCCAGTCGTAGGGCGTGAAGCGGCCGACCCGCCGAAGGTCGGGGCGGAAGATCCGGATCTCGGCGCTCCCGCCGAAGCTCGGTGCGACGACGATCTCGTCCCGGCCGTCGCCGTTGAGGTCGCCGGCGGCCACGCGGATCCCGTCCGGGACGCTGTCGTAGACGCGGAGCTGCCCGAGCGGCGCGCCGGTCAGCGGCGAGAGCACGACGAGCTGCGGGTCGCTCCCGCTCGAGGCGCCGACGACGATCGAGCCGTGCGCGTCGCCCGCGAGGTCGGCCACGGCGACCTGGGCGCCCGCGAGCGAGAGCGTGTGGACCGGGCCGAAGGCGTCGCCTCCCTTGAACGCGCGCGCCCGAGCCGGGGCCGCGAGCGTTCCCGCCACGATCTCGGCCGCGCCGTCGCCGTCGAGGTCGCCGGCCGCGACGCTGAGGCCGCCTCGATAGTCCGGACCGAACGGCGTCAGCGTCGAGAGCTGGTGGCCCGCGCCGTCGAAGACGCGCACCTCGCCGGGCCGGCCCGGGCCGGCGCCGACGACGATCTCCAGGCGGCCGTCGCCGTTCACGTCCCCGAGCGCCACCGACGCGCCGCCTCTGAACGACTTCTCGAATGCGAGGAAGTGGCCGAGCCGCGAGCCACGGTCGCGGCCGTCGACCCACTCCTCGCTGAAGATCCCGATCTCCGGCTCGAGGCCGGGCCCGGGCGCGGTCACGATGTCCGGCCGCGAGTCGCCGAGGACGTCGCCGAGCGCGACGCGGACGCCGCCCTGGAAGAGTCCCGGATACGCCGTGAAGCCGCCGACGACGGTGCCGTCCGCGCGGTAGACGGCGACGCGCTGGTCGGGTCCGTTCTGGACGGGCGGCCATGGTGCCCGTGTCGGCCCTCCGCCGAGCACGATCTCGGCCTTGCCGTCGCCGTCGAGGTCGCCGGCCGCGATCGACGCGCCGGGGACGATCGCCGGATCGAGCACGTAGAACGAGGCGAGCTCCTTGCCCTGGAGGTCGATCGCCTTCACCTCGGTCCCGTCCGGAAGCTGCGCGAGCAGCACGATGTCCTGCGTTCCGTTGCCGTCGACGTCTCCGGTCGTCACCTCGACGTGCGAGGCGAGCGCGGCACCGTACGGGAAGTAGGAAGCGAGCGTCGCACCCGTCTGCGGGTCGAGAACCTTCACCTGCGCGCCCGCCCACGTCGACGCGGCCGCGACGGCCTCCTCGCGTGCGCTGCCGACGAGGTTCGCGGCCGCGATCGCGACGCCGCCGTTGGCCTCGCCGCCGAAGGGGTCGAAGGTCCGGAACGGGTCGCCGCCGCTCGGCGCGAAGGCGCTGATCCGAGTGCCGCCCACCGGCACGGCGAGAATCGCTGCTTTGCCGTCGCCGTTCAGGTCCGCCGCGGCCACGCGGGCGCCGACGTCGCTCCGGTCGCCGAACACGAAGAAGCCGGAGAGGTCGGCGCCGCTCGTCGCGTCGAGGACGTGCAGCGTCGTGCAGCAGCCGGTGTCGAGGCCGTCGACGATCTCCGCACGGCCGTCGCCGTTCGTGTCGCCAACGTCGACGTAGGCGCCGTTCCACCAGGATGCGTTC
>DASUZD010000339.1:0-5649 GCA_036377055.1 Gaiellaceae bacterium
CCGCGTCAAGCGCTTGAACCCAAAAGGGGATCGCGCTTCAATCCATGGCGCGGTCCGACGAGCGGCACCAGGAGGGGAGATGGGGACGACCGAGAGTCCACCGGCGGCATCTTCCGCATTCCCGGAGGATCTCGACAGGCGGTGTCTTCCGGTCGCCCGCGCCCTCGTCAACGGTTGGGTCGTGCCGTTCCTGGGCTCCGGCGCCAACCTCTGCGGACGCACCGCAGCGTGGAAGAAGCCGGGTAACACGCTGCCGAGCGGTACCGAGCTCGCGCTGTACCTCGCGCGCCAGTCCTTCTATCCCGGCAAGGACCCGGACAACCTCGTCCGCGTAACGCAGTACCAAGCGACGATGGAGGGCGGCGGGGCGCTGTACACGCTCCTCCGCGACGTCTTCGTCCGCGACTACGGGTCGACCGATCTGCATCGCTTCCTCGCGCGGCTGCCGCGGACGCTCGAGCGATTGTTCGACAAGCCGCGCTACCAGCTCCTCATCACCACGAACTACGACGACGCGCTCGAGCAGGCGTACCGAGACGCCAGCCAGCCGTTCGACCTCTTCAAGTACATCGCGTGGGGAGAGAACCTCGGAAAGTTCGAGTTCACCCCGGCCGGTGGGAAGCCGGAGCTGATCAAGCACCCCGACACGTGGGTGACGCCGATCCTCGAGGAACGGCCGGCGATCCTGAAGATCCACGGCGCGATCGACCGCGAGCGGTCGGACGGCGACAGCTACGTCATCACCGAGGACCACTACATCGACTTCCTCCTCCGGACGGACGTCCAGGACCTGCTCCCGGCGTCGATCCTCCCGGCGCTCCAGAGGACGCACTTCCTGTTCCTCGGCTACGGGCTCGCGGACTGGAACCTGCGCGTGATCCTCCAGCGGATCTGGCAGCAGCAGAACCACGACTGGAGCTCCTGGGCCGTCCAGCACCAGACGACCCCGCTCGAGCTCAAGTTCTGGACGAAGCGCGGCGTCGACATCCAGGTCGTCGACCTCCTCGACTACGTCCATGCGCTGGACGCCGCGCTGGAACAGCTCGCAACCGAGGACGACGAGGAATGACCTCGACGGTCGCCCGGACTCCGCGTGCGGCCGAAGGTCTCGAAGCTCCGTTCAAGGGGCTCACGAACTTCGAGGAGGCCGACTGGGCGATCTTCTTCGGCCGCGATCGCGAGCGGGAGCTGATCGCGCTGAAGCTGCTCGCGTCGCGCTTCACCGTCGTCTACGGCGAGAGCGGCGTCGGCAAGAGCTCGTTGCTTCGCGCGGGCGTCGTCCACGACCTCCAGAAGCGGGCGCTGGCGGAGACCTCGGAGCGCCGGCCGAAGGGAAGCCGCCTCGGGCCTCCCTTCATCCCGGTCGTCTTCGACGACTGGAAGGACGACCCGATCCCGCGGCTCGACGACTCCATCCGCCGCGCGGCCGAGCCGCTCGTCGACGGGCCTCTTCCTGCGCCGTTCGCAGGCGGAAGCCTCGACGAGCTGGTCGAGCACTGGAACAAGGCCACGGGCGCGACGCTCTTGATCGTCTTCGACCAGTTCGAGGAGTACCTCCTCTACCACGCGGCGGGCATCGAGGCGTTCGACGCGGGGCTCGCGCGCGCCGTCACGCGCCGGGAGCTGAACGTCCGCTTCCTCGTCTCTATTCGCGAGGACGCGGTCGCCAAGCTCGACCGCTTCGAGCAGCGCATCCCGCGGCTCCTCGACACGATGATCCGCATCGAGCACCTGGGCGTCGGCGAGGCCGAGAAGGCGATCCGCGGCCCCATCGCCACGTACAACCGCGCCGTCGCGCCCGACAAGCGCGTCGAGATCGAGGGGAAGCTCGTCAAGGCGGTGCTCGAACAGGTGCAGACTGGCGCGGTCGCGACGAACGGCCGGCGCCCGTCGAACGGAGACAGGGCGAGCGGCGGCGGCCGGATCGAGACGACGTTCCTCCAGCTCGTCATGGAGCGCCTCTGGCACGAGGAGGCCGCGGACGGCTGCTACGTGCTCAGGCTCAAGACGCTGAAAGCCCTCGGCGGCGCCCAGACGATCGTGCTCAAGCACCTCACGGACGCGATGGACGCGCTGACGCCCGACCAGCAGGACGTCGCGTCGCGGATCTTCCGCGACCTCGTCACGCCGTCGCGCCAGAAGATCGCGCAGCTGCCGTCGGATCTCGCACGAATGCACCGCGGGCTCGACGACGAGCAGGTGCGCTCGGTGCTCGAGCGGCTCGCGACGGGACGGATCGTGAAGCCCACCTCGCCGCCGCCGGGCGGGACGGAGTCGCGCTTCGAGATCTTCCACGACAAGCTCGCCGACCCCATCCTGGCGTGGCGATCGGGGCACCTTCAGCGCCGCCACGAGCGCGAGGCGGACGAGCGCGCCCGCCAGGCGCGCCGGCGCGCGAGGCTCTGGAGGACGGGGGCAGCCGCTGCGCTCGCCGTCGCGGTCGGGTGCGGCGTCCTGCTCGTGCTGACCTTCGAGGCCAAGCGCACCGCGGACGCCGCCAAGCGCGACGCGCGCTCGCAGAAGCTCGTCGCCCAGTCCGGGGCCGATCTCGCGGTCGATCCGGCCGAGGCGGTCGCGCTCGCCGACCGCGCGCTCGACGTGAAGGCGACGCCGGAGGCGGAGACGGCGTTTCGACGAGCTGTCGGCCTGTCGCCGCTCAGGGTGGTGATTCACCACGGAGGCGACGTCTCTCACGCCGAGTACAGCGCCGACGGCAGCCGCGTGCTCGCGGTAGGCGCCGAGGGAACCGCGAGCGTCTCCGACGCGCGCACGGGACGGCGGCTCACGACGATCAAATACGGGAAGGCGCTCTTGACCGGCGGCTTCAGCAAAGACGGCAAGCGCGTCATGACGGTCGGCGCCGACGACACCGTCCGGTTCTGGAATGCCGACACCGGCGCTCAGCTCGCGTCGTTCCGGAACCCGCAGGTGAACGGGGCCTGGCTCGACCCGGCCGACGGACGCGCGGTCCTCGCGACTGGATGGGACGGGCGGGTCCGGATCTGGCGGCTCGGGTTGCAGCGCCCGCTCGTCGTCGGCCGCCCCACCACGCATCCGCTGCTCCACGCTGCGTTCAGCCCCGACGGAAGCAAGGCCGTCGTCATCGGAACCGACCCAACGGCCTGGATCCTCGACGCGCGCACAGGGCACGTCCTCCGCGAGTTGAGGGGCCATACCGCCTCGATCAACGCCGCGGCGTGGAGTCCCAATGGGCGGTTGGTGGCCACGGGCGGCGACGACGCGACGGCGTACGTATGGGATGCGGCATCGGGGAAGCCGGCGATTCCGGCCATCAGCGAGCCGAACGCGGTCGGCGCGTTGGCATTCAACGCGGACGGCACGAAGCTCGCGACCGCGGCGGGAACGCGCGTGCTCGTGTTCAGCACCAGCTCCGGCAGGCAGCTCGCCGAGCTTCGCGGCCACAGCGACGTGATCAACGACGTCGAGTTCCGGAAGCAGGGCGAGGTCCTGGTCACTGCCAGCAACGACGGAACCGCACGCGTCTGGGACTACGCCGAGTTCTCGGAGACGACGCTCCGCACCCTCCTCGGCGACCGGAGCGTCGTCGAGACCGCCGTCTTCAGCCCCGACGGCCGTTCGGTCCTGACCGGGAGCGCCGACGGCACCGCGCGGATCTGGGACGTCGGCACCGGCCGCGAGCTCTGGCGCCACTTCGGGTGGGTGCTCGACGCGGCCTTCAGCCCCGACGGGAAATGGATCTTGACGGCAGGCCGCGACTACCAGATCGCCCTCTGGAACGGGCACACGGGGCGCTTTGTCCGGGCGCTGCCCGCACCGCCTTCGAGCGCCGTCGACTCCATCCGCTTCAGCGCCGACGGGAAGCTCGTCGCGATCGCAGAGTACGGCGGCGTGGTGACGGTTCGCGATACGACGACTTGGTTGCCGATCGCGCGAATCGACGTCGATCCCGCTCCGGTCGCCGAGGCCGTCTTCAGCCCCGACGGAGCTCGCATCGCGACGGCGTCAGTCGACGGTTGGGCGGGGATCTTCGACTCCCGGAGCGGGGAGCGCATCCGCTGGCTGCACGCGAAGAGGAATGAGGCGGCACATCCGCTCGGCAGCGCGACCGGCGTCGCGTGGAGCTCGGACGGAAGATTCATCGCGACGACGTCCTCCGACTCGACGGTCCATGTGTGGAATCCGCGGTCCGGCAAGCTTCTGCGAACCCTCTGGGGCCACGCAGGTCGCGTCGTGAGCCCGGCGTTTCGACCCGGCTCGGACCTGCTCGTCACGGCGGGCGTCGACCGCACCGCGCGCGTCTGGAACGTGGCGACCGCGAAACAGGTCGCTCTGCTCGCGGACGATCCGCAGGCGCTCTCGACGACGGCCTTCAGCCCGGACGGCCAGCGCGTGGTCACGGGCGACGCGGGCGGAACCGCGCAGGTGTGGGACTGGCGCCGGGAGCAGCTCCTCGGGACGCTGCCGACGCACTCCGACTACATCAACGCCGTGAGCTTCAGCCCCGACGGGAAGCGAATCCTCTCCGCCAGCAACGACGCGACCGCGAAGATCTACGGCTGCGAGACATGCGTCTCGCTGACACAGCTCCGCGAGCTCGTCGCTCGCCGCAACCGTGTGCTCAATGCGGACGGGGGCTAGCGTGCGCGGGTTCGCTCAGGTCGAGCACCGGCCCGGCGAGCCGAGGTACATCCTGCTCACGCAGTGCCTCCAGAACGACTTCTTCCTGAATCCCGACTGCCGCCTCGGGCTGCCGAAGTTCGTCGTGCGGAACATGCTTGTCGGGAAGCAGCACGTCGAAAAGCCAGGCCCGCCCGCGTCCGGCGAAAACGGGTTCTCGAGGAGCACGCTCATGCACGGGCCGCTCGGGCGCATGCTCGAGGAGACGATCGGCCGGCGTCTGAACGGTCGCGAGCCCAACGGGACGCTCCACGTCGTGAACATTCGCGACTGGCACTCGCCGGGACCCTCCTACGACGACGAACGCCGCGTCTACGGCTGCCACTGCGAGGCCGGTTGCTGGGGCGCGGCATACATCGACGGTCTGACCCCATACCTCGATCCCGGACGCTCACTTGCGGAGGAGAAGGCGCGCTACTTCGCCGCCGGCTCGGTCCGGATCTACCACGTCCACTCGGACACGCTTTTCGACTTCAAGCCGCACTCCGAGATCGTCGGGCCGCACAAGTTCGCCTCGTCGCCGCTCGAGGATCTGCTGGACGTGATCGTCGAAGGCTCCAGCAGCGAGGTGGTCGAGCTGCACGAGCTCCTGGCCGAGGGGACCGACGCGGAGTCGAAGGCGTTCCACAAGTTTGCGAGACGCGTCGTCAGGAGCCGCGAGGCGGAGCGCCCGGAGATCCACCTCGGGGCGATCGGGGTCTACACGGACATCAAGATCAAGACGGTTCTGACCGGCGTCCGGACGCGCTACGACCTGACCAACGTCGCCGTCTCCGACACGTTCACCTCGAGCGTCACGCTTGACCGCCACCTCGCGGGTCTCGACTACGCGAAGAAGGTCCTAGGGATCGAGGTCATCCACGGCATCAACGACTTCGTCCGCTTCCTCGGCGGCTCCCAGCGGGTCAAGGACGAGAAGTCGCTCGTCGCGGCCGAGCGCTACGCGAGCTACCAGCACTTCTTCCAGGACCAGCAGAACGTGCTCGCGTA
>DASUZD010000340.1:0-15820 GCA_036377055.1 Gaiellaceae bacterium
CCGGAGACGTAATAGATCATCTCCTCCGACTGGAGATTCGAGTGGTGGTACGGGATCGGGATCGCCAGCGGGTCGAAGTCGAGCTTGCGCGGGCAGAACGAGCAGATGACGAAGTTCGGCCCGGCGAAGGTCTGGTGCGACGGCGGCGGCATGTGGATCCGCCCCGTGATCGGCTCGAAGTCGTGGATCGAGAACGTCCACGGGTAGACGTAGCCGTCCCAGCCGATCACGTCGAACGGGTGGTAGTCCAGGACGTACGTCTGGTAGCCGTCGCGGACGCGCACCTTGACGCGGTACTCGCCGCGGTCGCGGTGCGTCTTGAGCTCGGCGGGCGGGTGGATGTCGCGGTGGTAGTACGGCGCGTGCTCCATCAGCTGGCCGTGCTCGTTCCGGTAGCGCTTCGGGATCTCGATCAGCCCCGGGGTCTCGAAGACGAGGTAGCGCTGCGGCCCCTCGGGAACGAACCGGTACGTCGTCCCCCGCGGGACGACGACGTAGTCGCCGGCCTTGTACGGCACATCGCCGAAGATCGTCTCGAGGGTTCCCGAGCCCTCGTGGACGAAGATCACCTCGTCGCCCTCGCCGTTCCGGAAGAAGTAGTCCATCGCGGCCGCCGGCCGGCAGAGCGAGATCTCGACGTCCGCGTTCCACATCAGCGTGCGCCGGCCGGTGATCGCGTCGCCCTCGGGCTCGATGCCCATCGTCCGCATGTGCCGGTGCGCGTGCGTGTCGGGGACCCACTCCTCGCGCTCGATCGGCTCGAACGGGCCGAGCTCCTTGAGCCGGCACGGCGAGACGAGGTGGTACAGGATCGACTCGAGCCCGGAGAAGCCCTCGAGCCCCATCACCTCCTCGACGAGCAGCGTCCCGTTGTCGCGGAACTGGATGTGCCGCTTGCGCGGGACCGTGCCTAGGCGCTGGTAGAACGGCATCGCCGCGGAGGATACCGCCGCACTGATGCGCGTCGAACGTGTCGACCGGTCATTTCAGACGGACGTGCGGGGTCCCGCACGTCCTGATCGTCGGCGCCGCCGAGTCGGCGCCTCAGCGCCGCGCTAGAGAGCTTCGACCACGAGCGCAGCGAGGCGCTCGCCGATCGCCGGCGCGAACTTGAAGCCGTGACCCGAGCACGGCGAGCCGACGACGACCCTCCCGCGCCGCTCGACGACGAAGCTGTAGTCGCGCGTCGTCGTGTAGATGCACGTCTCGGCGGCAACCGGGTCCGGCTCGGCCAGGCGGCACGTCTCCCGCGCCCAGGCGGTGATGCGCTCGACCAGCGCCGGGTCGGGAGCGCCCGGCGCGTTCGGGTCGGCCTCGGGGCCCGCGTGGTGGGCGCCGACCTTGAGCCCGTAGCTCGGGTCGGCGAGCGCGTACATGTCGTGTGTGTGCCCGCTCGGCTTGAAGGAGACGAGCGAGGGCATCGGCCGGCCGCCGCCGTCCGACCGGAAGTAGCAGAGCGTCTCGCGGGTGACCTTCACGTCGAGCGGCTCCTCCAGGAGCTCGTTGACCCAGCTCCCGGCGGTGACGACGACGGCGGCGGCCTCGACCTCGTCCGGGTGCGCCCGCGTGTTCTCGCGCACGTCGAGCCCGCGCGTTAGGGCGGCCAGTGCCTTGTCTGCCCGGACGATGCCCGCCTCCGGTTGCACGACCGCGAACCACTCGTCCGGAACGCGAATCGGGTACCGACGCTCCGCCTCCGCGCGGTCGAGGCGCTCCCAGGCGACCCCGCAGCGCTCGAGCGTGTGGGCGGTGCTCTCCTCGAGCGTTTGCACGACCTCGACGAGCCCGTTCAGCTCGAGCAGCGTCTCGCCGGTGTCGGCCTCGAGGTTCCGCCAGAGGCCGAGTGACTCCTGCGCGAGGCGCACGTACTCGTCCTCGGCGTACGCGAGCCGGAAGATCCGCGAGCGCCCATGGCTCGAGCCGCGCGCGTTCCCGACGTGGAACTGCTCGTAGACGACGGGCTCGAGCCCGCGCCGCCTGAGCGCCCACGCTGTGGCGAGCCCCATCACGCCCGCGCCGATGACGGCGACCTCGGCCCCGGTCTGCACGGCGTGTCAGGTTACTCGCGAGGGCTTGACGAGACGACGCTTGTGCCGTCCGGCCCGCGCTGCCTGTCCCGATGCGGCGTCCTCAGTCGCGACGATAGCGCTGCTATCGACGCTCCCTGCGTCCTTGCCTCGGAACAGGCATCACGACCCGGACGGCGAAGGCCGACTCGCCAAACCCTCTAATGGCCACGCGATCTCGAAGACGCGCTCCTCGCCGGCTTCGAAGCGGTAGATCTCGCGCGGCGGCCCCGCGAGGTCGCGACCGTGCTCGCGCGCCCACTCCCAGACCGCGTCGTACGCGCCGACGATCTGCGGATAGCGGCACTGGTCGCCGCGCGCGATCGCGTAGGCGACCTCCCCCTCCGGCAGCGTCCGGTCGCCGTCGCGGGCCGGAAGGCAGACCTCCACCGGGCCGATCTCCGCCTCCTCGCCCTCGTTCCCGGGCGCGAGGCCGTGGTAGAGCGTGAACGGATGCCCCGCGGGCTCGTGCTCGCTCGCCAGCTCGCGCAGCGAAGCGATGACGAACTCCTCGACCTGCTCTTGCGGCACGCGGTCGGTCCAGCTCGCGTAGCGCTCCTCGCCCGCACGTCGCACCTTTACCTCGTACATGGGTCCCTCCTCGATCGTGGCTCGAACGAAGTCGAGGACCCGCTCCCGCTCGTCGAGCTCCGCCTCCAGGCGCGCCCGGTAGGCGTCGATCAGCTCCGGCCGCGGGTCGTCGAGGAGGCGCCGGATCTCCGCGAGCGGCATCCCAGCCTCGCGGAGCAGCGCGATCCGGCGGGCGAGCCGCAGCTGCCGCCACGAGTAGAAGCGGTAGCCGCTGTCTTCGTCGATCCGCTGCGGCGGCAGGAGGCCGTTCTCGTCGTACAGGCGGAGCGCCTTCTGCGAGAGTCGGGCGGCCTGCGCGAAGCGGCCGATCGGGATCAGGTCCTCGTGCATCGACCGCAGCGTGCGGCCTCCCCCAAGGGCAAAGTCAAGCCGGTGCGGCGCCGATCCGATTTCGCAGCACCCCGATCCCCTCCACTTCGAGCTCGACGACATCGCCCGGCCGCAGCCAGCGGCCGTCGCCGTGCTCGAGGATGCACCCTGTCCCGACGGTCCCCGAGCCGAGGACGTCGCCGGGCCGCAGGACGGTGTTCCGAGCCGCCTGGGCGACGATCTCGTCCCACGAGAAGTGCATGTCGCCGAGCTGCCCGCGCGAGCGCTCCTCGCCGTTGACGCGGGCGACCATCGTCGCCGCGGAGCCTTCGAACTCGTCGGCGGTGACGAGGATCGGCCCGAGGCTCGTCGCGAAGTCCTTTCCCTTCGCCGGGCCGAGGCCGACGCGCATCTCCTTCCGCTGGAGGTCGCGCGCCGACCAGTCGTTCATGATCGTGAAGCCGCCGATCTTGCCCCCGGCGCCGATCACGGCCGCGACCTCCAGCTCGTAGTCGAGCTCGCTCGTCTCGGGCGGGTGCGGGACGTCCGCATCAGGGCCGTAGATCGCGGCCGGGTTCGAGAAGTAGAAGACGGGCTGCTCGTACCACTCGGGCGGCACCTCCTGGCCGCGCAGGGCGCGGGCTGTGCGGACGTGCTCCTCGAAGGCGTAGAAGTCGCGCACGGACGGCGGGTGCAGGACCGGCGCGAGGAGCGCGACGTCGTCGAGCGCGTAGCGAGCGTGCCGGCGCGCGTCCCCGCCGCCGCTGAAGAAGGACTGGAGCGTCTGCGCCGCGAGCTGGAACACGGAGTCGCCCTCGATCAGGCCGGGCCAGCCGCGATCGAGGTTCCGGTCGCGCGGCGTGAACATGCAGAGCCTCACGCGCCGAAGTCCGGCTCGCGCTCGCGCGCGAGGCATGACGATCGCGCGACAAAGTCCGGCTCGCGCTCGCGCGCGAGGCATGACGATCGCGCGACAAAGTCCGGCTCGCGCTCACGCGCGAGCCATGACGACTTCGCCGCGAGAACTTCTCGTGAGTGAGCCGTGACGGGCAAAGCCCGCCACGGCGGCGGCAAAAGCAACGGCCTCGCGATTGGCGAGCCGCGGCGCGGGGCGATCCCATCCCTAGCCCCCACCCACCCACGGGGCGGCCCGACCCTAGCTGCCGCCCCGACCCGAAGGAGTGACGAGTTCGCGCCAATTCTGACCGGTCGGTCTTTCGATGCGAGAGGGTCTCGTCTGTGAGCCGTGACGGGCAAAGCCCGCCACAGCGGCGGCAAAAGCAACGGCCTCGCGATTGGCGAGGCGCGGCGCGGCGCGGTCCCATCCCTAGCCCCCACCCACCCACGGGGCGACCCGACCCTAGCTGCCGCCCCGACCTGGACGAGTGACGAGTTCGCGCCGATTCTCACGGCTCGGTGTGGACGACGACGTCCGCGATCTCGGGGCGCTCGCGGCGGATCCGCTCCTCGATCTCGCTCGCGCGCGCGTGCGCCGCGGTCAGCGGGCTCGCAGCGTCGAGCGCCAGCGTCAGGTACGCGACCAGCCCGTCCTCCGTGCGCAGGAAACGCAGCTCGCGCGGCTCCTCGCCCGTCGTCTCGCGCACGATTCGAGTCACCGTCTCCGCGTCGGCCGCGGCCTCGTACGCGGTGCCCTCGCCCGGCTCGGCGAGCGGCTCCAGGTGCGTCTGCACCGAGGTCACCTCGGGCACGGCGTCGCGGATCGCCCGCTCGACCCACGAGGCGATCTCATGCGCCTCCTCGAGCGGCAGCTCGCCCGGAAGCTTCAGGTGCAGCGAGATCTGGATCCTCCCGTCGACGTCGAGCACGCTCACGTTGTGGATCTCGCGCACACGGCGCACCCGCGTCGCGGCGGCCAGCGCACGCTCGCGAATCGCGGCCTCGTCGGCGCGCGGCTCGACGTGCACCACCACGTCGCTCTCGGGCAGCGCGCGCTGAATGGCAGCCTCGACAGCGTCGGCGGCGGCATGACCCTGGCCGACAGCCGCGTCCGGCGGCACGCCGATCACGACGTCCGCGAAATGCCGTCCCGCGGCCTGGCGCATCCGCAGCCGCCGCAGCTCGAGGCCTGGCTCGAGCGCCGCGATCGCCCGCCGCGCCGTCTGCTCGGCCTCCGCCGGCGCGCGGTCCATCAGGACGTCGACGTTTCGCCGCATCAGGCGGCCTGCGGCAAGCAGGACGAGCCCGGCCACGACGAGGGCCGCGATCGAGTCGGCGTCGTGGTAGCCGGCGCGCACGAGCAGAAGGCCGACGAGCACGGTGACCGAGCCGCCGAGGTCGCTCGCGAAATGGAGCGCGTTCGACTGGAGCGCCGCGCTCCGGTAGCGCCGCGCCGCACGCCAGGAGATCGTCGCGCGGCTCGCGTCGAGGACGATCACCGCGCCGAGCACGAGCAGCGCCCAGCTCGTCGCGTGGACGTGCCCCGACGTCGAGCCGGTCAGGCGCAGGATCGCGCGCCACGAGATGAAGAGCGAGGCCGCGACAAGGAACGCGCCCTCGGCGAGCGCGGCGAGATGATCGGCCTTCCCGTGCCCGTACGCGTGCCCTTCGTCGGCCGGCCGCGCGGCGACGCCGATGGCGAAGAACGTCAGGAGCGCCGCGACGAGATCGGTCCCGGAGTGCGCGGCTTCCGAGATCAGACCGAGGCTGCCGGTCGCGAGGCCGGTGACGAGCTTGAGGGCGACGAGAAACGCCGCGACCGCGATCGAGACGAGCGCCGTTCGCCGCTGCGGAGACACGCGCGAAGGATGCACGAGCGGCCACCCGGAGCCGCAAACGTCTACGCGCCGGCGACTCGCTCGAGCGGCCAGATCACGACGTCCTGCTCGGCCGCGAAGTGCGCGAGCGGCGCCTCGTCCGGGAGCCGGACGCCCGGCGGCGTCATGGTGTTCAGCTCGATCTCGACGTCGGTCTTCTGAAGCCGCCACGGCCCACGGTGGATCTCGGCGCGGCGGACGGCGCCGCGGCGGTCGCTTGCATAGAGGCAGTACCGCTCGGTCAGGAACTCCTCGAGCGAGCCCGGTCCGACGGCGCAGTCCACACCGTGCGGCCGGCAGCGGCCGCTGAAGACGAACGGGCGGTCCAACGGCTCGACGCGCGTGGACTCGTACTCGATCCAGTCGTCGTGCGAGCTCGCGCTCATCCGAGCCTGGTGGAAGGGCAGCCCGTAGGCGCGTCGAGCCGCCTGCACCGCGAACAGGCTCTCCGTGTCGAGGCTGAAGAACCAGATTCCTGGCTTTCCGCCGGCGGTTACGTACGTGCGCACGTTCAGCTGGAGGAAGCTCGACAGACGCGGAACCGGCAGCGTCCCACGCAGGCGAAGCGCCGTGACCCGGAATGCCGCGATCCCGAGCCACGCCGAACCGGCGAACGTCTGCAGCTCGAGCGCGTCGGGGACGAGCGGCCGCACCTCTTCCTCGTCGACCGGCCAGTGCGCGAAGAGCGCGTCCTTGAGGGTCTGCGCCATCAGCCAGCGCCGCGCCGGAAGCGGCCAGGGCCGATGCGCCGTGTCCGCCAGCGCGGCCGATTGGCGCGCAGACGTGGCCAGCCAGGCGAGCGGGTTCACGCAGGCGTTCTAGCCCGCGGGGCGAGAGATTAGACCCGGCCGAGCGCGGCGCGCGAGAGGTCGGCGAAGCGACCGCCGTACAGCGCGAGGGCCACGAGGGCGGCCGCCGCGGCCCCGACGCTGACGACCATCGGCGCTAGCAGGCTCGCCGCGACCGCGTGGGCGCCGGCCTCGTGCACGAGCGCGAGCGCACCCAGCGCGGCGCCCTGGTAGACGCCAGCGTTCCCAGGAAGCAGAGGCGCCGTGTTGGCGAGGCCCGTCACGAGCATGTACAGCAGCGCGGCGCCGACGCCGACCCGAAGCCCGACGGCGTGGAGGAGCAGATAGACGCCCGCGGCCCGCGCGATCCACGTCGCGAGCAGGATCGCGCCCGCGCGAAGGAGCACGCGCGGGGGCGCAGCCGCGCCGGCGACGAACGAGCCGATCCCCCGCGGCAGTCGGTGTCCGACGTGCTTGTGGAGCAGGACGGCGAGCAGGATCCCTGCCGACGCGAGCGGCAGCCCGACGACGAGCGTCATCCGGGCCCAGCCGGGAAGCGGGAGGAAGAAGGCGGAGACCGCGCCGAGGAGCGCGAAGGCGACCATCTCGACGAGGTGCGCGCAGAGCAGGCTCCCGCCCGCGCGCGAGAACCCGGGCCAGCGCGGTCCGGCGGAGACGCGCAGCACCGCGACCTTCGAGCCTTCGCCGAGGCGGCCGGGCAGAACCGTGTCGAGGAACGAGCCGATCGCGCTCGCGGCGTAGACCGCGCGGAACCCGCACGGCGAGCGAAGCGTCGACGACCACGCCCACGCGCGGAGCGGCTGGACGCCCGCCCACACGACGAAGGCCGCCGCGAGCAGCAGCCAGTTCGGCCGCGCGGCGACGTCAACGAAGCCCGTCCCGGTACGACGCACGACCACGTAGAAGCCGCCGGCGGTCGCAAGGACGATCCCGAGCGGCAGGACGTAGCGGATGAGGGCACGGTGAGACACAAGCCGATCCTTTGTCCCGCATCGGCGCGCACGACACCTTTGGGTGAGCCTCGTTCGAGGGGTCCGACGTCTCTAGAGGTTGCCGCGCAAGGCCTGCTCTCGTTCGATCGCCTCGAAGAGGGCCTTGAAGTTCCCGTCGCCGAAGCCGCGGGCGCCGTGCCGCTCGATCACCTCGAAGAAGAGCGTCGGCCGGTCCTGCGCGGTCTTCGTGAAGATCTGGAGCAGGTAGCCGTCGTCGTCGCGGTCGGCGAGGATCCGGAGGCGGCGCAGGTCGGCGTAGTCCTCGTCGATCTCGCCGACGCGCTGCGGCATGTCCTCGTAGTACGCGTCCGGCGTCTCGAGGAAGAGCACGCCGCGCCGCTTGAGCGACTGGACGGTCTCGACGATGTTCGCGGTCGACATGGCCACGTGCTGCGAACCCGGCCCCGCGTTGAACTCGAGGTACTCCTCGATCTGCGACTTCCGCTTGCCCTCGGCCGGCTCGTTGATCGGGAACTTGATCTTCCCCTTGCCGTCGGTCATGACCTTCGACATCAGCGCGGAGTACTCGGTCGAGATGTCCTCGTCGGAGAAGTGCTTCATCTCCGTCATGCCGAAGACGCGCTCGTAGAAGGAGACCCAGTGCTCCATCCGCCCGAGCTCGACGTTCCCGACGACATGGTCGATCTGGAGGAGCCCGACGCCGCGCGCGCCGTTCGCCGACTCCTCGGCCCGGTAGCCGGGCAGGTAGGCGCCCTCGTACTCGGAGCGGTTCACGAACGTGTGGACGACATCGCCGTACGTGGCGATCGACGCGAGCTCGACGCGGCCGAACTCGTCCTCGACCCACCCCGGCTCCCTGATGCCGCGCGCGCCCCTCTGGACGGCCTCGCGATACGCCTCGCGCGCGTCAGGCACGCGGAGCGCGATGTCCTTCAGGCCGTCGCCGTGCAGGCACGCGAACTCGCAGATCGGGGAGTCGCGGCGAAGGCCGCTCGTGACGACGAAGCGGACGTCGCCCTGCTCGAGCACGTACGAGGCCCGGTCGCGAACCCCGGTCTCGGGTCCGGCGTAGGCCGTCCGGTGGAAGCCGAACGCGCGCTCGTAGAAGTACGCCGACTGCTTCGCGTTGCCGACCCACAGCTCGACGTGGTCCCACCCGTCGAGCGGCATGAAGTCGGCCGTGCTCACGCGTCGGATCTTACTCGGGTGTCACCGCGCGGCTGCTCGCGTCGCCGCCGTGGGCGAGGCCTCGTCCCCGGCCACCGCCACCTCGTCGAACCCGCGCCGGAGCGGCTGCTCGCGGATCCCGACGAGCGAGACGAGGAAGACGATCGCGCACACGACCGCGGCGCAGAGGAAGGCCGGGTGGAGCGCGTTCGCGAGATCGACGCGGAGCGCGGGCGGGAGCCGGTGCGAGAGCTGCTCGTGCCCGCGTGCGGCACGCGGCAGGCCCTGGTTCACGATCACGCCCATGACCGTGACGCCGAGCGTCGCCCCGATCTGGCGCGAGAACTGGGTCAGCGCCGTCGCCGAGCCCATCGCCACGGTGGGCACGGAGTTCTGCACGCTGAGGACGAACATCTGCATCATCGTCCCGAGCCCGATCCCCGCGACGACCATGTTCCGCGCCGCCTCGCCGTTCGTCGTGTGCACGTCCATCCGCCAGAGCAGGAGCATTCCGATCCCCAGCACGATCGGCCCGATGAGCGTGTTCGGCCGGTACCGGCCGATCCGCGAGACGAGCTGGCCCGACACGATGCTCGTCGTGACGGCGCCGAGCATGAACGGCGTCAGCACCACGCCCGAGGAGGTCGCCGACGTGCCGATCACGCCCTGGACGAAGAGCGGCACGAACGCGATCGTGCCGAGCATCGCCATACCGACGAGGCCGACGCAGACGATGCTCGCGGCGACGGTGTGGTTGCGCAGGAGGTCGAACGGAAGAATGGGCTCGCGCCCGCGGCGCTCGACGATCGCGAACGCGGCAAACAGGATCGCCGAAGCCGCGAGCGCGCCGAGCACGTGCGCGGAGGTCCACGCGTACTGGCGGCCGCCCCAGACGAGGCCGAGGAGCAACGCGGTCGTCGCCAGCGCGAGCAGGGCCGCCCCGGCCCAGTCGATCGAGTGGCCCTCCCGCGGGGAGCGCTTCGGGAACGTCCGGTAGATCACGAGCAGCGCGAGCCCGCCCACGGGCAGGTTCACGTAGAAGACCCAGCGCCAGCTCATGTTGTCGACGATGAAGCCTCCGAGCGCGGGGCCGGCGATCGAGGCGCCGGCGAAGGTGGCGCCGATCAGCCCCTGATACCGGCCGCGGTCCCGGGGCGGGACGATGTTCCCGACGGTCGCGAGCGCGAGTGGGAAGAGCCCGCCGGCGCCGAGGCCCTGGATCGCGCGGAAGACGATCAGCTCCGGCATCCCCCACGCGATTCCGCAGAGCGCCGAGCCGACGAGGAAGAGCCCGATCGCGACGAAGAAGAGCGGCCGCCTTCCGTAGACGCCGCCGAGCTTTCCGTACAACGGCACGGTCACCGTCGACGCGAGGAGGTACGACGTGAACACCCACGAGTAGCTGGAGAGGCCGCCGAGCTCGCCCACGATCTTCGGCAGCGCGGTCGCGACGATCGTCTGGTCGAGCGCCGCGAGCAGGAGCGTCACCATCAGCCCCGAGTAGATGAGGAGGATCCGGCCGATCGTGAAGCGATAGCCGGGGGGCTTCCGGGCCAGCCGTGCGCGCAGGCGCGACCTCATGCCGGCTCCGCGACCGGCACAGAGCGCCGGCGCCACAGGCGCGGCAGCGCGATGCCGGCGGCGATCGCGGCGCCGCCGAGCACCTGGAGGACGGTGATCCGCTCGGACAGCAGCAGGAGCGCGAAGATCGCGCCGACGAACGGCTGCATGTTCGCGAACAGCGTCGCCCGCGACGGCCCGACGCGGTCGATCGACGTGAACCAGAGGACGTTCGTCGTGACGAGCGGCCCGAGCACCGCGTAGCCGAGGCAGACCCAAAGGAGCGGCGGGACGGAGCCGAAGTCCTGCGTCGCGAGTTGGTGCGAGCCGATCGCCGCGAGCGGGATCCACCCGAGCAGGAGCGCGATCGCGCTGATCCGGAACGGCGAGTAGGTCCGCATCAGCGGCGCGATCACGACCGAGTAGCCGGCCCACGTCGCCGCGGTGGCGACGCCGAGCAGGTCGCCGCCGAGGTTGCCAGAGAGACCGCCGCTCGAGCCGACCGCCACGAGCGCCACGCCTCCGAACGAGACGAGGCTCGCGACCCAGAAGGGCGCCGCCAGCGTCTCGAGCCCCACCGCCGAGGCGAACAGGCCCGCGAAGGCGGGTGTCGTGCCGAGGATGAGCGCGACTGTCGTCGCAGTCGTGAGCTTGACCGCGTACATGTACGAGAGCTGGTTCAGGAGGATCCCGACGACGCCGGCGAGGACGAGGAACGGGATGCTGCCGCGGCCGACGCGGAGCGAGCCTTCGCGGCGGTACGTCAGCGCGCCGAACGGAAGCGCCGCGCCGCCGTAGCGGATCGAGGAGTACGCGAGGGGCTTGAACCCGTGCGTGAGCACGTACTTCGTGACCGTGATGTTCAGCGCCCACAGGAGGACAGTCGCGGACAGCATCACGTCTGCGCGGGCCAGGCGTCGCATGCTTTCGACACTACCCACGGCGGCCTCGTTCACGCGCCTGGGTTAGATTCCGGGCGTGGAGTCCGATCGCATCATCGAGGCGATCGACGAGCTCGTCGCGCCCGCGACGCCGCACTTCGCGCTCCAGCTGCGCGCGCGGGTCGAGGAGCTGATCGACGATCTGCCCGAGGACGAACCCGCCTACCGCTACGGCGAGGAGAAGATGGAGCTCCTCGGGCGGCTCGCGTTCGCGTCCTCCAAGGCAGACGACAGCCCGAAGGAGTCGCGCGCACGGATCGGCTGGGAGGGCATCCCGAGCGCCGCTCCGGTCTACGAGCCACAGCTCCCGCCGGAATGAGCTCCCCCGGTCGGTCGGTGCTCGTCACCGGCGGGACCCGCGGGATCGGGAAGGCCATCGCACTCCGCTTTGCGTGCGAGGGCGCGGCACGCGTGGCGATCGGCTACATGCGGAACGACAGCGCCGCCGAGGCCACGGCCGAGGAGCTGCGCGCGGCCGGCACCGAGCCGCTCCTTGTCCGCGGGAACGTGTCCTCGGAACGAGTCGTCGCCGAGTTCGCGTCGCACGGGCCGTTCGACGTGCTCGTCCACAACGCCGCTACGGGCGTCATCCGTCCCGCGCTCGAGACGGAGGACAAGCACTGGGACTGGACGCTCTCGGCCAACGCCCGAGCGCTGCTCGGCCTCGCGCGCGAGATCGCGCCGACGATGCCGGACGGCGGGTCGATCGTCGCGGTCTCCAGCCTCGGCTCGACCCGCGTACTCGAGAACTACGCCCTCGTCGGCACGTCGAAGGCGGCGCTCGAGTCGCTCGTCCGCTACCTCGCGGTCGAGCTCGCGCCTCGAGGAATCCGCGTGAACTGCGTCTCCGGCGGCGTCGTCGAGACGGGCGCGCTCGAGTACTTCCCGAACCGGGACGAGATGATCGCGTGGGGCACACGCCGGACACCGGCCGGGCGGCTCGCCTCACCCGACGACATCGCGGGCGCCGTCTCCTTCCTCTGCTCGCCCGACGCCGAGATGATCCGCGGCCAGACGATCGTCGTCGACGGCGGATTCTCCCTGCCGGCCTAGCGCGAAGGCCGCGCGCGGGGTGATGTAGGTGTACACCTACATCAGGCGCCGGTGTACACCTGCGCCGCCCGGGAGGTGTGGAAACCGGGCGCCCCGGGGATCAGGCCGGCAATGGGAATCGGAGTCGGACTTCTATTGATCGCGGTAGGCGCGGTCCTCGCCTTCGCCGTCACGGCGCACACGAACGGCGTCGACCTGGTCACCGTCGGCTGGATCCTGATGGGCGTCGGCCTGGCGGGGATCCTGCTCGACATGCTCTGGTGGCACTCGTGGCACGCCTGGCGTCCCGCCCCCGGGCCGACCTACGCGCGCCGAGCGACGTACGTCGAGGACGCTCCGCCGCCGGCGTACAGCGGCCGCAGGCGCGTCGTGACGCGTGAGGAGGACGCCGGTCCTCCCGCGGGCCCGCCCGCGCCCTAGGCCGAGAGCCGCGAGAAAGCCTCGTCGAGCTCCTCGTCGGAGATGACGAGCGGCGGCGCCGCTTGCACGAGCGAGCCGCCCTCCCCCGCCGGCACGACGAGCACGCCACGCTCGGCCGCGTCCGCAGCCGACCCCGGGCGGACGCGCAGCAGGCCCTTCCCGTCCCACCCGTCGGCCGCAAAGCGCTCTCCCGCCTCATTAACACGCCCGAGCAGCCGCGGCACCTCCTCGAGGACGACGAGCGCGGCCGCACACGCGAGCGGGCTCCCGACATGCGTGTGCGTGTAGACGTCCTCCGGCCCGAGGTCCCAGACGCGCTCGAGCTCGCGCCTCACGAACAGCGCCGCCGAGAGCGGCAGGCCGCCGCCGAGCGCCTTCCCGACGCAGATCACGTCGGCCACGTCCTCGCCCGGCCACATCGCCCCGATCCGCCCGAGGCCGGTGAGGATCGCGTCCACCACGAGTAGCGCGCCCGCGTCGTCGCACCGCTTCCGCAGCAGCTCGAGGAAGCCGTCCGGCGGCACTCGTCCGCCGCCGCGACCCTGCACCGGCTCGACGATCACGCAAGCCGCGTCCGCCGGAAGCGGCCCCGGATCCTCGCCGTAGCGACGCCGGTGGATCGGCCCCGGCAGCCACGGCGAGAACGGCCTGCGCAGGCGCTCGAGCCCCGTCGCCGCGAGCGCGAGCAGACCCGTGCCGTGGTACGCGCCGTCGAACGCGACGATCCCGGCGCGACCGGTTGCGAGGAGCGCCGTCCGCAGCGCGATCTCGACGGCGTCCTCGCCGGTCACACCGAGCTTCGCGGGCCACGGCAGGACCTCGCGCAGCCGCTGTGTCACCTCCGCCTCCGCCAGGTCGCCCAACGCATGGACGACCGGCTGCGCGGCCCATGCGTCGACGATACGCGGGTTCCGGTGCCCGAGCGCCGCGACGCCGAAGCCGGCAGTCAGGTCGAGGTGCTCGCGGCCGTGCTCGTCCCAGACCCGGCAGCCCTCGGCGCGCGTCCAGATCAACGAGCGCCGTCGCGCCGCGGGACGAGCCGAGCGAGCGTGTCCGCCGCGATGTAGCCGGCGATCCTCGGGTTCTCCTGGAGCCGGCGCAGCGAGTACGCGTACCAGTGCCGGCCGAAGGGGACGTAGATGCGAAGGCGATGGCCGTCTCGGACGAGCGCGTCGCCCAGCCCCTCGCGGACGCCGAGGAGCATCTGGAACTCGTACTCGTGCCGCTCGAGCCTGCGCTCAGCGACGATCCGCCGCCCCTCGTCCACAAGCCATTCGTCGTGCGTCGCGATCCCGACGTAGCACCCCGCGTCCAGGAGCTCCTCGAGCGCCCTGACGAAGTTCGCCCGCACGGCCTCGAAGTCGCGGAACGCGATCTCGTGCGGCTCGACGTAGATCCCCTTGCAGAGGCGGACGCTCGGCCGGAGGTCGGCGAGGTCGTGGATGTCCGCGACCGTCCGGCGCATGTACGCCTGGAGCACGATCCCGACGTTGTCGTAACCGGCGATCCGCAGGTCGCGGTAGATCCGCAGCGTGTCGTCGGTCGTCGACGAGTCCTCCATGTCGATCCGGACGAAGTTCCCGCGCGAGGCGGCGTCCGCGACGACCGTCTCCAGGTCCGCACGACAGAGGTCGTAGTCGAGCTTCAGGCCGAGCCCGGTCAGCTTCACGCTGACGTTCGAGTCGAGCCCGCACTCGGTGATGTCCGCGAAGACGTCCTGGTAGGCCCGCACGATCGCCGCGGCCTCCTCCGGCCTCGTGACCTCCTCGCCCAGGACGTCGATCGTCGCCATCTTCCCCTCGGCGTTCACCCGGCGGACGGTCGCGCGCGCGTCCTTCAGCTCGGGGCCGGCGATATAGCGCGAGGAGAGCTTCTGCACCACCGGCCGCGGAACGGCCGGCAGGAGGCGAACGATCGCGCGGTCGAGCAGCACGGGCGGCGCGAAGTGTACGACGCTCGGGCGCGGGCGCTAGCGGGTTTCGCGCATGAACCCCTGTCGGGCAGCGCTGACGAGCGCCACCGCCTCGGGGAACAGGACGCGCATCGCGTCGCGCAGAGCGATCGCCTGCTCGTCGACGCCGCCCGTGGTCTGAACCTGCGCGAGCGCCGCCGCGGTCAGCTCGACGGCCGTGTTCAGCGTCAGCGTCGCGAACTGCTCGCGCTGCGCCTCCTGCACGGACTCGGCCTGCTGCTCCGCGAACTCGCGCAGGCCGCGCATCAGATCTTCGGGATCGCCCCCGAACGGAAAGTTGAAGCCGCCGCCTTCCATCAGGCTCCGAACATACCTTTTTCGAGCCAGGCGCCGCCGTCGAGAGTGACCACCTCGCCGGTCATGTACGCAGCGAAGTCGGAGACGAGATACGCGCAGAGGTTCGCGACCTCCTCCTCGCGGCCGAACCGGCCGGCCGGGATCTTGGCGAGCAGCCTCCGGCGGAGATCCTCGTCCGGCCAGAGGCGTTCGCGCGTCTGCGGCGTGTCGATCGGCCCCGGCGCGACCGCGTTCACACGGATTCCGAGCCGCGCCCACTCGACCGCCAGCGTCCTCGTCAGGCTCAGCACCCCGGCCTTCGCCGCGGCCGAATGCACCGTTCCGGGCCCGCCTGTCCAAGCGTAGGTCGCGATCACGTTCACGATCTGCCCACCCGCGCCGCCGCGCTCGGCGATGCGACGGCCGAGCTCGCGCGAGCAGTAGAACGTGCCGTCGAGGACGATGCCGACCACGGCGCGCCAGCCGTTCGGCGAGAGCTCTTCGGCGCGGACGAGGAAGTTGCCGGCCGCATTGTTCACGACCGTCGTGAGCGGGCCGAGCTTCGCCTCGGCCGCGTCGAACGCGGCGGCGACGGCCTCTGGGTCGCGCACGTCGGCCGGAACCGCGGCACCGCGGCCCATCGCGGCGACCGTCTCCTCGAGCGGCTCCCGCCGACGGCCGAGCACCGCGACCGACGCGCCGAGCCGCGAGAGCTCGAGCGCCATCGCCCGGCCTAGCCCTGTCCCGCCGCCGGTGACGAGCGCCACGCGGCCTTCGAGCGCGCCGGGCTCGAGCATCACTCGAGCGGCACCTTGTACGCGTTCTCGACCTCCTGCGTGAGCGCGTCGACCGCGACCCTGCCCTGCTTCATCGCTTCAGCGAACGGCGAGGCGCCCGCCGTGCCGAGCGCCAATTCGAGCTTTCGGGTC
>DASUZD010000341.1:0-7708 GCA_036377055.1 Gaiellaceae bacterium
GACGCCGCGGTGAGCATCGCGAAGCGTCGCGCTCCCGCGGCGTAGCCCGCCCTGCCGGTAGGCGGAGCGGGTACCCTCGGGCCGCCATGGAGCCAACGCCTGTCGCCGCGGCCGCAAGGTCGGAACGCTCCCGCGCGCACCGCGCGCTCCGAGCACGCCACAACTGGGTCCAGCTCGCGAAGTTCTGCTGCGTCGGGGCGAGCGGGTACGCCGTCAACCTCGGCGTCTACACGATCCTCCTGCGCTGGGCCGGCCTCCACTACCTCGCCGCCGCGGTCTGCTCGTTCGCGGTCGCCGTCACGAACAACTACCTCTGGAACCGCCTCTGGACGTTCCGGGGCGAGCGCGGCCACTTCGCGTACCAGGGCCTGCGCTTCCTCGTCGTCTCGATGCTCGCCCTCGGCGCGAACCTGATCTGCCTGCGGGTGCTCGTCGCGCTTGGGCTCGGCAAGATCGTCGCCCAGGCGATCGCGATCGTGCTCGTGACCCCGCTCAACTTCGTCGGCAACAAGCTCTGGTCCTTCCGCCACCGCTGATGCGCCGGCTGGCCGCCGCAGTCCTCGCCGCGCTCGCACTCGCGCCGGCGGCGCTCGCGGCGCCGAACCCGACGTACGCCGTCTACGACTCGAAGGGCCACCTCGTCCAGACGGAGTTCGCCCCGCCGGACACGACCCCGAAGCTCTCGAAGAAGAGGGCGAGCGACATCGCCCTCAAGTACCCGAAGGTCGCGTCGTGGCTGAAGCACTACCCGAGCGTGATCAGCTACGACGCGAGCTACGAACCGAAGACCCTCGCCTGGACGGTGCACGTCTACTCGGGCAAGGCCGGCGAGGTCGCGCGGGTGAAGGTCGACGATCCGAGCGCGACCGTCAGCCAGGCCTTCACCGGCGCGCAGGTCGCGTGGGGGATGGCGCGCGGCGGACCAGGCGCGTTCGGCGGCGAGAAGATCAACAACCACTGGATCTGGCTCGCGTTCTGCGCGGTCTTCTTCCTCGGGCTCGCCGACCTGCGCCGGCTCTCGAGCCTGCGCAATCTCGACCTTTTCGCGCTTCTCTTCTTCACCGCCTCGCTCTGGTACTTCAACCGCGGCGACATCTTCACGAGCGTCCCGCTCGCGTACCCGCCTCTCGTCTACCTGCTCGGACGGTCGATCTGGATCGGGATCCACGGCCGCGGCACCGGGACACGGCCGTTCTGGCCGGTGTGGGTGCTCGTCGCGGCGACGGTCTTCCTCGCCGGCTTCCGCGTCGGCCTGAACGTGGAGGCCTCGAACGTGATCGACGTCGGCTACGCGGGCCCCATCGGCGCGGAGCGAATCGTCACGGAGCACCAGGCGCCGTACGGCCACTTCCCGGTCGAGGACACGCTGAAGCCGTGCGGGCCCGCCGACGCCGAAGGCGAGATCCGCGAGCGCATCCAGACGAACGGCCGCTGCGAGTCGGCCAACGCGCAGGCGGATACCTACGGTCCGGTCTCGTACGAGGCGTACATCCCCGGGTACCTCCTCTTCGGCTGGAGCGGACGGTGGGACTCGCTCCCGGCCGCGCACGCGACCACGATCCTCTTCGACCTCCTCTGCATCGTCGGCCTCGCGCTCGTGGGGCTTCGGTTCGGCGGACCGCGGCTAGGCGCGACGCTCGCGTTCGCGTGGACCGCCTACCCGTTCACGCAGTACGTGTCGAGCTCGAACACGAACGACAGCATCCTGCCGGCGTTCCTGATCTTCGGCTTCCTCTTCGTGAGCTCGGCGTTCAAACGCGGGATCTTCGCGGCGCTCTCGGGCTGGACGAAGTTCGCGTCGCTGATCATCGCGCCGCTCTGGCTGACGTACCCGAGCTGGCCGGAGGCCGTGCGCCGCCGCTCCGCCGCGTTCTTCGTCGGGGGCTTCGCGCTCGCCACCGTCCTCGCCTTCTCGATCCTGTTCCTGGAGCCGAACTTCTTCCACGCGGTCAAGGTCTTCTACCTGCGCACGATCAAGTCGCAGATCGATCGCGAGTCGCCCTTCTCGCTGTGGGACTGGCGCCAGTATCACGCGAAGGGAATCCCCGACCTCCACCGCGTCCAGCAGGCGCTCGAGGTGCTGCTGGTGATCGGCGCGCTCGTCGTTTCGCTCCTGCCGCGGCGCAAGTCGCCGCTCCAGCTCGCCGCGTTCACGGCTGCGCTGCTCATAGGCTTCGAGCTCGTGCTGACGCACTGGTTCTACCTCTACATCCCCTGGTTCTTCCCGTTCGTCGCGATCGCGCTCCTCGCTCCCGCCGCGGTGCCGGTGAGGGTGGAGGAGACGGAGCCGAGTGGCCACCCGGTCCGCGAGCTGGTCCCGGCCGGCTGACGGCCGCGCCTCCGCCGCGGTCGCCGCCGTCGTCGCGACCGGCCTCTTCCTTCTCGTCTGGTGGAACCTCCACCGCGACTTCTTCGTCCGGCACGAGATCAGCGATCTGCTCGTCTACCGGGACTACGGGACGGCGATGGCGCACGGGCTGCTGCCGTACCGCGACTTCGACGTCGAGTACCCGCCGGGCGCGCTGCCGTTCTTCGTGCTTCCGGCGATTGCGAAGACGCACGGCGTCGCGACGTACGCCCACGCGTTCGACGGCCTGATCTGGACGTGCGGGGTGCTGTTGCTCGCGTTCATGGCCGTCGCGTTGGGGCGGCTCGGCGCAGGACCGCTGCGGCTCTGGGGGGCGCTCGGGTTCGCGGCGGTGGCGCCGCTCGCGCTCGGATCGGTGGTGCTGACGCGCTTCGACCTCTGGCCGGCGGCGCTGACGATCGGCGCGCTCGCGGCCGTGCTCTCGGGGCGCTACCGCCTCGGCCACGGCGTCCTGGGGCTCGGCGTGGCGGCCAAGATCTTTCCGGCCGTCCTCGCGCCGATCTTCCTGCTGCACGTCTGGCGAAGCCGCGGTCGACGTGAGGCTTTGGCCTGCGCGGGTGTCGGCTTGGCGGTCCTCGTCGCGTGCTTCGCGCCGTTCCTCGCGCTGGGCGCGCACGGCGTCTGGACGAGCGTGGTTCGCCAGACGACCCGGCCGCTCCAGATCGAGAGCCTTGGCTCCGCGGTGCTGCTGGCCATTCACCACGGCTTCGGCCTGCACTTGACGATGCGGACGGGGTCCGGCTCGCAGAACCTCGTCGGCTCGGTGCCGCACGACGTCGGGCGGGCCTTGACGGCGCTCCAGCTGCTCGCGATCGCAGGCGCGTGGCTCTGGTTCTGGCGCGGTGACATGCGCTCCCGCGAGCGGCTCGTGACCGCGAGCGCCGCCGCCGTCTGCGCGTTCGTCGCGTTCGGGAAGGTGCTCTCGCCGCAGTTCCTGATCTGGCTCGTCCCGCTGGTCCCGCTCGTGCGCGGCCGCCGAGGCCTGGTCGCATCTGCTCTTCTCGGGGCCGCGCTCGTCCTGACCCAGCTCTGGTTCCCGAACCGCTACTGGTGGCTCGTGTACGGCTTCCACACAAGAGAGACGGTCCTCGTCGTCGCACGCGATTTAACGCTTTTGGCGCTGTTCGGGGCCCTCGTCTGGCCGAGGTGGCGCGAAAGCGTCAGTACAGTGCGTCAGAGGGAATGACGCAGATCCGCGACCTCCTATCGCTTGCCGCGTACTGCCTGCGGCAGCGCGGGCGGCTGAACCGCGTTCGTGCCGTGCTTCGTGCGGGCGACGACGAACGCGTGATGCACGAAGCGCAGCTCGCATACCTGCGTCGGCATGCATCGTTTGCGGACGCGCGAAGCTCGCCAGCGCTGGTACGCGATTGGACGAACGTGCTGATCGAAGCGGCGGAGAAGGTGGAACGGGACCGGCGCGACGCGGAGCTCTACGCCGCAGTCGCCGCGGAAGAGACGGCGGAAGACCGCGAGTGGGCGGACGCGGCGCGCCACGTGGCGGGCGAGCGCTGGAAAGAAAGCTGACGCCGCGTCGGTCCGGGATCTACCGCGCGACCGTTCCCACGAACGACGGGGAGGCGCGGAAGATCGTCGTGGTGGTGTCGCGGGATTCGATCAACGCAAGCGGAATGAACGCGATCGTCGCGCGTGTGACGGCCACCGAACGACTCCGCGCGTTCCCGTCCGTAGTGACCGTGGAACCGGAGCGACAGACGGGCCTCTCGATGCGCAGCTTCATCCTCTGCCACGACCTGCTGACGATCGATCCCGACACGCTCGATCCGCGGCCGCTCGGGAAGATCCTCGAAGTCGAGGATCGGCTGCGGTACGCGCTCGATCTCTGACTCACGAGCCGACGGGCACGCGCAGGGCCTTGCAGCTCGTCGCGCGGCCTTCCGCGTCGCACTCGACCACGACCCCCTCGATCCGGACGTCGCCCTCGGCGGGGACGAAGCGGACCGGCATACCGGTGCGCATGCGGCGGATCGCGAGGTCTGCGGCGACCCCGATCACCGAGTCGTGCGGCCCGGTCATCCCCGCGTCGGTGATCGCGGCGGTGCCGCCGGGCTGGACGCGCGCGTCGGCGGTCTGGACGTGCGTGTGCGTGCCGATCACCGCCGTCACGCGGCCGTCGAGCCAGCGGGCCAGCGCGATCTTCTCGCTCGTCGCCTCGGCGTGGACGTCGACGATTACGACAGCCGCCTGCGCGCGCGCCTCCTCGACCAGCGTGTCGACGACCTCGAACGGGTGCACTGCGACGCCGAGGAACAGCCAGCCCATGACGTTCGCGACGGCGACGGGCGTGCCGTCGACCGCCGGGACGACCGTCAGGCCCCGCCCAGGCGTTCCGCGCGCGAGGTTCGCCGGGCGCACGATCCGCTCCGACTTCTCGAGGTACGGCCCGATTTCGGCCCGGCGCCAGACGTGGTTGCCGAGCGTGATCGCGTCGGCCCCCGCGGCGAGGATGCGGTCGGCCAGCCTAGGTGTGATCCCGGAGCCGTCGGCCGCGTTCTCGCCGTTCACGACGCAGAGGTCGATCGCCAGCTCCTCGCGGAGCGACGGCAGCCGCTGCTCGAGCGCGCGGCGTCCCGGCGCACCGAAGACGTCGGCGACGAAGAGGAGTCTCAGGGAAGCGACAGCTGGGCGCCGGGACTCGGCCGGGCGGTGATCGAGACGTGGTTGCCGGCCTCGTTCGTGTACCGCGCGAGCGCCAGCTTCTCGACCCCGGAGAGATCGACGACGCTGCCGATCTTCGACCTGGAAGCCGCGAGCGACGACCCCACCGTCAGCGCTGGATCCGCCCGCACGGGCGACACCGAGACGATCATCGACGGGGCGCTCGTCGGCTGGATGTCGATCCGGACGCCGAACGTGCGGCCGTTGACGACGTAGTCGGTCAGCCCGACGACGGTTCCGTCCACCGGCGCGTACACGTCCGTTCCCGCCGCGGCCCCTACGTCCAGCGACGCCGTCGGCGGGCCGGGTCCGCCGCCGAGCTGGTAGTAGACGAGGGCGGAGTGGCCCCCGCCGAAGACACGGTGGAAGAGGCGGCTCAGGAACCCTTCGTTGCCGCGCCGGCCGACCGGCTGGAGCGCGACGGAGTCGTCGCCGGTCGCGTGGTAGCCGATCGCCGTCAGCGACGACTGCGCGACCGGAAGCTGGATCCGGAGCGAGCCGCGGACGGCGACGATCTGCGGACGCGGGGGCGAGGCCGGGACGAGCCGGCTCGCGGGGGTGAGCACCGACAGCGCGTCGCCGGCCTTCCGGGCGGAGCCGAAGGCAGTAACGAGGCTCGTCGCGACGACGATGCAGCCGATCACGACGAGGCCGGCGAAACGGCGTGCGCGGGGGGCGGTGCTGCGGGCCCGCCGGGCGCGCCGAGCAGCCTCGATTTGCTCGGAGGCGCGGGAGGCCATCCCGGGCACGCTAACGAACCCTTCCCGGTCTGGCAACCGTGGTGCGGACGGCCGAGCTTGTAACAGCGGCGACCGTGGTGGAATCGCGGCTTCTTCCCAGAGTTCGTGACGGTCGAGCGCGAGCGCTCCATCCTCCATGAAGGACCAGTCCCAACGGGGCGGTCGAAGAGGCACGACAGTGCCGTCGGTACGATGGCCGCCATGCCCGGCGGGGCGGCGAAGATCGAGATCCCGCGGTGGATTCAGCTCGTCGGTCTGCCGCTGCTCCTGGTGCTCGGATGGGTCGTGGCGGGCGCCGTCCGTCACGTCGTCTTCATCTTCATCGTCGCCGCGCTGATCGCGCTGCTCCTGAATCCGATCGTGCGCGCGCTCGGACGGGTCTGGATCCCGCGCGGCCTGGCCGTCGCGATCGTGTACCTCAGCTTCGCCGCTGCTGTCGCCATGGCGATCCTCGCGCTCGCGACCGTCGTCGTGAACCAGACCAGATCGGCCTCGACGCGCGTGGACTCGTACTTTACGAAGGAGCACGGACAGCCGCGGCAGACACACGCCGAGCGCGACCTCGACCGGCTCCAGGCCTGGCTCGACCGGCACCACCTGAAGCAGATCCGGATCCGCCGGCAGGGCCACGACTTCCTCGAGAACATCGGCACGAAAGACGTGCAGAAGTACACGTCGAAGGCGATCGACTGGGCCGAGGGCGCCGCGATCTCGGTCTTCCAGCTGCTCTTCAGCGGCGTCCTGATCGTCGTGATCTCGATCTACATGCTGCTCGACATGCCTCGGCTCGCGTCCGGGGTCGACCGGCGTTTCCCGCCGCGGCCGGGGTCGCCGCCGCTGATTCCGCGGATCGAGGCCGCACTCGCCGGCTATGTGAAGGGCCAGGCGCTGTTGTCGCTGATCATCGGCTTCAGCGCGGGCTTCGGGCTCTGGGTCCTCGGCGCGCTCGGCTGGGTCCCGGGCGCCGACCGCTACGCGCTCCTCTTCGGAACGTGGGTCGCGCTGATGGAGCTGATCCCGTACCTCGGGCCGTGGCTGGGCGCGGTCCCGCCCGTGATCTACGCGCTCGTCGTGCACCCGATCGCGGCGATCTGGGTCGCGATCCTGTTCCTTTTCATCCACCAGATCGAGGGCCACGTCGTCGTCCCGAACGTGATGGGAAGCGCGCTCCGCCTGCATCCGCTGCTCGTCATCTTCGGGCTGCTCGCCGGCGGCGAGATCTACGGGCTGCCCGGGGTCTTCGTCGCCCTGCCGCTCCTCGCCGCGATGCGCGCGATGTGGGAGTTCTTCTCCGAGCGGATCGCGCTCGAGCGGTGGGCCGAGGGCGGGCCGGTTCCCGTCGAGGTCGAGATCGAGCCGACGGGGCCCGCACCGGTCGCGCCGGTCGAGCGCGCCGAGCCGCCGCAAATTCCGCCGGCCGCGGCGAAGCGGTGACGCCGGCCCAGGCGGTCCTGTCGGCCCGCGGGGTCGCGAGGCGCTTCGGCCCGCAGGTCGCGCTGGCGCCCACGGATCTCGACGTCGGCGACGCAGAGGCGGTCGCTCTCGTCGGGCCGAATGGCGCGGGGAAGTCGACGCTGCTCGCGATCCTCGCCGGCGCGCTGGAGCCGAGCGAGGGTCTCGTCGAGCGTCGCGAAGGGACCCGCGTCGGCTGGGTTCCGCAGCGGCCGGCCCACTACGCGAGGCTGACCGCGCGCGAGAACCTCGAGCTCTTCGCGCGGCTGGAGGGCGAGCCGCGGCCGGCCGACGCGGCCGCGCGGCTGCTCGCGTCCTTCGAGCTGCCCCCGGACGGGCTGGGTGCCGCAGCGGTCGGCGCACTACGCGCGGCTGACGGCGCGCGAGAACCTCGAGCTCTTCGCGCGGCTCGAGGGTGACGAGCGCGCTCGCGTGGACGAGCTGCTGGAAGCGTTCGAGCTGCCGGAAG
>DASUZD010000342.1:0-15324 GCA_036377055.1 Gaiellaceae bacterium
GAAAGCGAGCTCCTCCGGGCGCTTGCCGCGAATGTCGCTGCCGAGGAAGTGGACGACGGAGCGGCGGCCGGCGGCGCGGAGGAGGCGGAACTGGAGCGAGCGCGGCACGAGCGTAAGGCCGAAGTAGAAGTGGAACACGTCAGTTCGGGGCAGGAGCCGCGCAAAGGCGCGCCACTGGGCCAGCTGGCGGCGCGCGAGCCCGCCGGCGCGCTCGAGCGACCAGTCGGCTTCGGGGTGGAGGCGGTAGCGCTCGAAGACGACGAGCCGCGCGTCGACGCCCTTCCGGCGTTGCGCCAGGACGTTCTGCCAAGGGATGCCGGCGGTGTTGACGGGGCAGTGAGTGACCCGCAGCGCCCGTGGCCGCTCAGAACCGTTGGGCACGAAGAGTCACGCTCCCGGCACCCGCGAGGGAGTCCCAGCGCGCTACCGTCGATCTCACCCCCAGGGTGGGTGGGGGGGTGTGGGTGGGTCCCGCCGCGGGCCTCCGAACGCGACCAGCGCGACCGGCCGGCGCTGCGCGCGATTCGCAGCGGCCGCTCACAGCGCGTCCCACTCGACCTGGTCGAAGTAGCGCAGCGCCGTCCGCCCGGGGCGCACGCGCGACCGCAGCGCCGCGAGCTCCTCGCCGGAAACATCGCCGAGCGCACGCTTCACGCCCAGGTACGGGATGTTCAGGTCCTCCTGGTATACGATCGTCGAGATCCGCGGGTTGATCTCGATCACCTGCTCGCCGACGAGCTGGATGTTGAAGAAATGCTCGATCTCGAGCTCGGAAACGAGCCGGTCGGCGATCGCCATCAGCTCCGGGTCGTCGAGCGTGACGAAGTACATCGCGAGCCCCGCGCGCATCGACTCGCGCGTCTTCGGGTGGCCGAGCACGATGCGCCTCCCGTCCGCGATCCCGTCGATCGTGCGCTCACCGCCCACTGCCAGCTCCATCACCAGCAGGTCCGGCCCGCCCTCGTCCGGAAGCAGCTCGACCGCCTCCTCCAGGCGCATCGCCACCGAGCCCGGCCGCTCGTGCAGCAGCTGATGCGCGCGGTCGACCGACGGGTCGAGGATCCGGAACCCGCGCGATCCCGACGAGAACACCGGCTTGAAGCACACCGGCCGCTCCGGATAACCGAGCTCGCGCGCCGCGCGCTCGACGCCGGACGCCCCCCGCACGCGGCGGAAGTCGGGACCGGGAAGCCCGAGGCGTTTCAACAGCGCATACGTCTCGGCCTTGTCGTTGCAGCGCCAGATCGTCTCCGGCGACGAGACGAGCACCGGCACGGGAAACTGCTCGCGCGCCTCCGCGAGCCCGGCGAGGTCGAACGACGACTGCGGCAAAACGGCGTCGACGCCCTCGCGCTCGCACACGTCGAGCACAGCCTCGGCGAAACCAGGATCCGACCCAGGCGGCACCAGGTGGAACTCGTCGCAGAGGTGCTTGCCGATGGCGCGCTCGGACATGTCCGTCCCGACCAGCCGAACCGCGCGCTCGCCGTTCTCGCGCAGCGCGCGAAGGAGCGCGGCGGTCCCGGGCGCGCCCGACGCGGACACGAGCACGGTGACGGGTCTCACGACAGGTCGATCCGATCCTCGGCCAGCTGCGCGAGGGCCACCTCACGCCGAGCCTCGAGCATCGAGAGCATCGTCTCGCGCATCGTCGTGCCGGGATAGACCCAGATCTCCGGGTGCGTGAGGAGCTGGAGCCACTCGAGCTCGCCCGCAGCGAGCGCCTCGTGCGGACAGCCGGACCGCCAGCGCTGGTTCGAGTCCGACCGGTAGTGGTCGGGCGAGAAGAACCGCGGCTCCATCGCGTTGACAGCTCCGGGGATCGGCGAGCTCATGTACTCGGGGTCGGGGTTGTGCCATGCGACGACCGGGTCGAAGCGCTCGTCGAGCTCGGCGCGTGGATAGACGGCGTGCAGCCCGACCGCGTGCCCGAGCGCTCGCAGCGCCGCGAGCGTCGCCTCGCCCGCCGGCGACGCGAGGTTGTAGAAGACGCTCCCCTGCATCAGGAAGTAGGTCGCCCGGACGCCCGCGTCCCCCTCCAGCTCGGCCAGCTCGACCGCCGCCTCGAGCGAGAGGTCGACGTCGTGCCGGAGGATCAGGTCGCCGGGCTCCGGGTCGTGCGAGAAATCCGTGAACCGATAGCCGCCGGTTCGCGCGGCAGCAAGCAGCTCCCGGTAGTGGTCGAGGTCGAACGCGCAGCCGTTCACTCGACCTCCACGTCGAGCAGGCGCGCCGCAGCCTCGGCGCGCTCGAGCGCCTCGAGGTTCGTGTCGGCGAGCGCGATCACGTACCCGCGCCGGTCGCCGTCGACCTGCACTGGCCGGATCGTCTCGCCGACCGTGAGGTAGGTGTCCGCCTGCACGACGCCGGGGAAGGCGAGGAGCTTGTCGAGCGACCCGACGCTTCGAACCTTTCCCGTCGGCAGCGGGCCCGGCTCGGCGGTGAAGAAGCGGATCGCGAGCGGCTGCTGGACGCGCGGCGCGACGAGCTCGTCCGGCACGTCTTCTCCGAAGGCCTGGAGCAGCGCGACGTGGACGAGGTCGACCCCGACGCCGTAGCGAGGCACCTCGACCATCTGGCCGCCCGGGATCCGCGCGGCGACCTCGACGATCCGGACGGCCGAGCCGCTGACGAGCAGCTGGGGGTACGCGATCCCGTTCCGCATGCCGAGCGCGTCGACCGCCGCGACCGCCACGCGCTCGACCTCGGCGAGGACGTCGCCGAACAGCGTCGACGGGTAGAGGTGCGCGAGCGCCACGCCGAAGCCGACCCCATCGGGCCGTAGCCGGTCCGAGGCCGTGACCAGCCGCGCCTCGCCGCCCCGCGCCACGAGCAGCGTGTTCACCTCGAGGCCGTCGTGGTAGGTCTCGACGATCGCCTCGTGCGTCGGCGACGCGGCGAGCGTCGCGTGCAGATGCGCCTCGAGGTCGCCTTCGGAACGGAGGAGGAAGACGCCGCGCTGTCCGGCCGAGTCGGCCGGCTTGAGCACCGCTGGATAGCCGGTCGTGTGCGCCGCGGCGCGCGCCTCGTGCAAGGTGCGCGCCGCCGCGAACTGCGGCTGCGGGACGCCGTGCTCGGCGAGGCGGCGGCGCATCGCGACCTTGTGCACCATCGCGTGCGCGGTCTCCGAGCCGATCCCCGGCAGGGCCAGCCGCTCGGCGACAGCTGCGACGACCGGGACGGCGCGGTCGGAGGCGAAGGTCATCACTCCGTCGACTGCGCGGCCCCGCCCGATCTCAGCCAGCGCGTCGACGTCCGCGAAGTCGACGACCTCGGCCACGTCCGCGTCGGCCAATCCGGGCGCGTCGGCGCGGCGGTCGACCGCGACCACGCCTGCGCCGAGCTCGCGCACCCGCGCGATCGCACGCCGCTGGTGCCGGCCCGCGCCGACGAAGAGGACGGTCTTCACCGCGCGCGATGCTGCTGAGGACTACCGAGCGGGAACAGGAACGCGACGCGGTCCCACCGGGCGATCTCGCACGCCGACCGGCGGTTGAACGTCGCCTGAACGCGGCGGGCTCGGTACACGCCTCGCACGCTCGCGATCTGCGGGCCGCCGTAGATCTGCGCGCAGACCACGTCTGTCGGGACAGGCGCGAACGGATTTTGGATTCGGGCGAGGCGCTCGCATGCCGAGCCGGGATGCGGCAGCGTTCCCCCGGCGGGCCGGCAGCGAAGGGTGAACGCCCGCGTCGCCCCGCGCTTCCCCCTAGGCCAGACGCGAATCGTGAGGCTCGTTCGGCCGTGCACGCGCAGCGCCGGGCCGCTCCGATCCGGGGCCGACCCGGCGGCGAGGCCAGGCGTCGCAGCGAGCACGGCGAGGGCGGCGGCGAAGCGCATGTCGCGGAAGGTAGCTGAGCGCCGTAAAGCTCCTGCTAAGGACGGGAAAGCTTTTCCGGTCGTTAGACTCGCCGCGTGGCGCTGAGCGGCAAGCGGATCTTCGTCACCGGCGGCGCCGGCTTCATCGCGACGACGCTCGCGCGCAGGCTCGTCGACGAGAACGAGGTCGTCGCGCTCGACAACCTCCACCGCGACGCGGTCACGGGAACGGACCTGCTCGAGCACCCGCGCTTCACTCTGCACCAGGGCGACGTGCTCGACGCGGAGCTCGTGAAGGAGCTCGCTGCGGGCGCGACCCACGTCGTCCACTGCGCGGCGATCGCAGGCGTCGACACCGTCCGCGAGAGCCCAGTCCGCACGATGCGCGTGAACCTAATCGGGACCTACAACGCGCTCGAGGCTGGCCTCGCGACGCAGGACACCGTCGAGCGGTTCCTCGACTTCTCGACGAGCGAGGTCTTCGGCCGCCATGCATTCGACGTGCGCGAGGGCCAGGTCTCGACGATCGGCTCGGTCGGCGAGGCGCGCTGGACGTACGCGGTCTCCAAGCTCGCGGGCGAGCACATGGCGCACGCGTACCACGAGGAACTCGGGCTGCCGGCGGTGACCGTGCACCCGTTCAACGTCTATGGGCCGGGCCAGATCGGCGGCGGCGCGATCCGCGCGTTCATCGAGGCCGCGCTCGCGGGACGCGACCTGGTCGTCCACGGCAACGGCTCGCAGATCCGCGCGTGGTGCTACGTCGACGACATGGTCGACGCGGCCCTCCTCTGCCTGGATCGGCCCGACGCCGTCGGCCACAGCTTCAACGTCGGCAACCCGCGGTCGGCGGTGAACGTCTACGACCTCGCGCAGCGCGTCAAGCGGCTGACCGCCTGCCCCGGCGAGATCGTGTTCCAGCCGCTCCACTACGAGGACGTCGAGCTGCGCGTGCCGAACGTCGAGAAGGCCCGCGAGATCCTCGGCTTCGAAGCGCGCGTCGAGCTCGACGAGGGCCTCGCGCGGACGATCGCGTGGTACAGGGCGCGCCAACCCGCACTGGCTTGATCCGCCTGGCCTGGCCCGACGTCGGCGCCGAGGAGGCAGCCGCGGTCGCCGAGGTGCTCGAGAGCGGGCGTCTCACGATGGGGCCGAAGGTCGCGGAGTTCGAGGCGGGGCTCGCGGCCGCCTGCGGCGTCGCGCACGCGGTCGCGGTCTCGTCGGGGACGGCGGCGCTCCACCTCGCCGTCGTCGCGCTCGGCGTCGGGCCTGGCGACGAGGTGCTCGTGCCGGCGTACACGTTCCCGGCGACGGCGAACGTCGTCGCGCAGGTCGGCGCGCGGCCGGTGCTCGTCGACGTCGACCCCGCGACGATGAACATCGATCCCGCGAAGGCGGGCGAGGCCGTGACGCCGCGGACGAAGGCCGTGCTCGCCGTCCACCTCTTCGGCCGGCCGCTCGACTGGGAGGCGCTCGCCGCCGCGCTGCCGCCGGAGGTTCGGCTGCTCGAGGACGCGGCTGGGGCGCTCGGTGCCTGCCGGCGTGGGCGGCCGTGCGGCGGGCTCGGGGAGCTCGGCTGCCTCTCGTTCCATCCACGCAAGATCGTCACGACCGGCGAGGGCGGCGCCGTCACCACGAACCACCCGGAGATCGCCGACTCGATCCGACGCCTGCGGCACCACGGGATCGAGCCGCACGGCGACTTCGAGATCTCGACGCCCGGCCTGAACTACCGTTTGCCGGACATCCTCTGCGCGGTCGGGATCCCGCAGCTCCGCCGGCTCGAGCAGCTGCTGCGCGCGCGGGAGCGGCTGGCGGCGGCCTACGCGGAGCGCCTCGAGGGTCTGGTCGGGCTGCCATCGGCCGACGAGGGCGACCGTCATGGCTGGCAGGCCTACGTCGTGCGAACCGATCGGCGCGACGAGGCACTGGAGGCGCTGCGCGCGGCGGGGATCGAGGCGCAGGTCGGAACGTATGCGCTCCACCGCCTGCGCGCATACGCCGACCAGGGACCCTTCCCCGGCGCCGACGAGGCGTACGAGCGCGCGCTCGCGTTGCCGTTCCACACGCGGTTGACGGAGCCGGAGCTCGACCGCGTCGCCGAGGTACTTGACAAGGTAGTAAGTAAGCAGTAACTTACTCCGCGTGAACGCCGCCGTACGCATGACCGCCGCCGAGCGGAAGGACTCGATCCTCGACGCCGCGCTGGAGGAGTTCGCCGAGCGCGGGCTCGACGGCGCGTCGACCGAGGCGATCGCCGCCCGCGCCGGCATCTCGCAGCCGTACGTGTTCCGGCTCTTCGGCACGAAGAAGGAGCTCTTCAAGGCGTCGGTCGCGCGGTGCTTCCGCGAGACGCTCGAGACGTTCCAGCGCGCCGCCGAGGGAAAGCGCGGCGAGGAGGCGCTCGACGCGATGGGAAGGGCGTACGTCGACGAGCTGCTCCCCGATCGCGTCCGCCTTCGGGCGCAGATGCAGGCATATGCCGCCTGCGACGACGCCGACGTCTGCGCCGTCGTGCGCGACGGCTACGGGGACCTCGTCACCTACGTCGAGCGCGTCACCGGGCTGCCGCCCGAGCAGATCTCGAGCTTCTTCGCCACCGGCATGCTGCTGAACGTGATCGCGTCGATGGGGCTCGACCGCTCGCCCGAGCCGTGGGCCGAGCGGCTGATCGGCGGCTGCAAGGAGTGACCCTCTCTTTTTTGCCGTGTTGGTAAGTAACTACTCACTATCGCTGATCGCTTCAGAGGAAAGGAACGCTCGATGAAACGCTCGACCACGATCTGGACCTTCGTCATCACCTCGATCGCGCTGTTCATGACGGCGCTCGACAACCTCGTCGTCTCGACGTCGCTGCCCGTGATCCGCAAGGACCTCGGCGCCTCGATCGAGGGGTTGGAGTGGACGGTGAACGCGTACACGCTCACCTTCGCAGTCCTGCTCCTCACCGGCGCCGCGCTCGGCGACCGCTTCGGGCGGCGCCGGCTCTTCTGGATCGGGATGACGATCTTCACGGGCGCGTCGGCCGCTGCCGCTCTCGCTCCGTCGATCGAGGCGCTCATCGCGGCGCGGGCGGTGCAGGGTGTCGGCGGCGCGATCCTCACGCCGCTCACGCTGACGTTGCTGAGCGCATCCGTCCCCGCCGAGAAGCGTGGCGCCGCGCTCGGCGTCTGGGGCGCGATCGGTGGGACTGCCGTCGCGGTCGGGCCGCTCGTCGGCGGCGCCGTCGTGCAAGGCATTTCCTGGCACTGGATCTTCTGGCTGAACGTGCCGATCGGGCTCGCGCTGATCCCGCTCTCGGCTCGAAAGCTCCAGGAGTCGCACGGGCCGAACAACTCGCTCGACCTGCCGGGCCTCGGGCTTGCGAGCGCCGGGCTGCTCGGGATCGTCTGGGGTCTCGTTCGCGGCAACAGCCAGGGCTGGACGAGCCCGGAGATCGTCGGCGCACTCGCCGTCGGGGCCGTTCTCGTCACCGCCTTCGCGCTGTGGGAGCGCCGCGCGGTCGCGCCGATGCTGCCGCTGCGCTTCTTCCGCTCGCGGACGTTCACGCTCGCCAACGTGTCGTCGCTCTTCATGTTCTTCGGGATGTTCGGGTCGATCTTCCTGCTGACGCAGTTCCTCCAGACCGCACAGGGCCAGTCGCCGCTCGGCGCCGGGCTGCGGATCCTGCCGTGGACGCTCGCGCCGATGTTCGTCGCCCCGATCGCAGGGCCGCTCTCCGACCGGATCGGTGGCCGCCCACTGATGTCGATCGGGCTCGCGATGCAGGCGACGGCGCTCGCGTGGCTGGCGTACGTCACGACTCCGACGGTCGCGTACACGAGCCTGATCGCGCCGTTCATCATCGCCGGCGTCGGGATGGCGCTCTTCTGGACGCCTGTCGCGAACGTCGTCCTCGGCTCGGTGCGGCCGGAGGAGGAGGGTCAGGCGTCCGGCGCGTCGAACGCGATCCGCGAGCTCGGCGGCGTCTTCGGCGTCGCGGTCCTCGCCTCCGTGTTCTCGAGCTACGGCGGCTACCTCTCCCCGCAGGACTTCGTGGACGGCCTGCGGCCCGCGATCTGGATCGGCGCCGCGCTCGTCGCCGTCGGCGCGCTGGCCGCGTTCGCCCTGCCGCGAAGCCGCCGCGAGCGAGCGCTCCAGCCGGCGCTCGACGCCGCGTAGTGCCACGCCCGCCGGGAGCCCGCGCGCTCCCGGCGGGCGTAAGCGCTGTCGCAAATAGCGACGTTTTGCGTGTAACTTCCCGCGCGTGGCGCGGACGGTTCGCCTCGCGACGGACCCGGTGCCGGATCTCTCCGTCGTCGTCCCGATCCTGAACGAGGAGCGGAGCCTCCCGGAGCTGTACCGGCGGACGACGGACGCGCTGACCGGCTTCGGCCGCAGCTACGAGCTGATCTTCATCGACGACGGCTCCTCGGACGGCACGTTCGACGCGCTAGAACGCCTGCACGCGGAGGACGGTCGCATCCGCGCCGTCCGCTTCAAGCGCAACTTCGGCCAGCACCCCGCGATGCACGCGGGCCTGGCGCGTGCCCGAGGCGCGATCGTGGTCACGATGGACGGAGACCTCCAGAACTCGCCGGAGGACATCCCGCGTCTCGTCGAGGCGGTCGAGGCCGGCGCCGACGTCGCCAGCGGGCGCCGTGCCGCGCGGCACGACTCGTGGGGCCGGACGCTGCCGTCGCGGCTCATCAACGGGATGCTCCGCCGCTTCACCGGCGTCGACATCTCCGACTTCGGCTGCGCGTTCAACGCGTACCGCAGGAGCGCTGTCGAGCCGATGCTCGGAGCGATCGGCCGGCAGAAGTTCACGAAGGCGCTCGTCCTCTCCGGCGGAGCGAGCGTCGTCGAGGTCGACGTCGCGCATGCGCCGCGCGCCGGCCGCTCGCGCTACTCGCCGCTTCGCCTCACGAGACTCGCGCTCCACGTTCTCGCCGGCTTCTGGCCGCAGCCGATCCAGTGGGCCGGCGTCGCGCTCGGCGTCGTGTGCACGCTGCTCGCGCTCGCGCTCGGCGGCTACGGGATCGGCTACTGGATCGATAACTCGAACTTCCCAGGGCCGCTCTTCGGCGGCGTCGCCGTCCTCTTCGTGCTCGGGATCCAGGGGTTCATCTTGGCCCTCGTCGGCGAGTACCTCGGCCGGATCCAGAAGCAGGTCGAGGGCCGGCCGCTCTACACGGTCGACCGCGAGCTGTAGTCGACGCGCGCCGCCCGCGTTTCTGGAACGCTTCGCGCGCCGGTCGCGCGCAGGAACCTACCGGCGGCCGGCGAGGGGAGGGCTTATGAGATCCCGATGGTTTCTCGCGGCCGCGATCCTCGTCCCCGTCGTCGCGTTCACCGGTCCGGCGCTCGGCGCCAGCCCGAACTCACGCGTGACGCGGGACGACACGGCCTCGAGCTACTTGCGGTACGACGGCTCGAGCGACGCGACCATGGCCGCGTGCAGCACCGGCAGGCGCATGCAGAACGAGCCGACGGTGGCTGTCGACCCGCACAACACGTCCGTCGTCGTCGCGGGCTCGAACGACTACTGCGCGGCGATCGTGAACGGCGACGTCTGGGCGGGCTACTACCGCTCGACCGATGGCGGCTCGACCTGGCAGGACAGCCTCGCTCCGGGCTACCCGGCCGACACGTCTGCGGGCGGTCTCGCGTCGCCGGCGCACGGGTCGTGCGGCACCGCCGGCGATCCGAGCCAGGCGTTCGACAATGACGGTCGCCTGTTCTACGGATACATCTGCTTCAACCGAGGGAAGCCCGTCAACGGCGGCATCTACGTCGCCCGGTACACGAATGACGGCGCCACCTACGACCGAACTGTGCTCGTGAAGAAGGGCGCGCCGTCGGCCCTCTTCGAGGCGAGCGGGCTCTTCCAGGACAAGGACAACATCGCGGTCGACCAGACGACCGGCGCACACTCCGGCAACGTCTACGTGGCGTGGTCGCAGTACAGCGGGCAGGCCGGGAACAACGTGGTCCTGCTCTCCCGCTCGACCGACCACGGGTTGACGTTCTCGCAGCCGATCCGCGTGGCGCACGCGCTCGGCACTGCGTCCTTCGCCGACGTCGCGGTCGGGCCGGATGGCGCCGTGTATGTGACCTTCATCGACTATCCATCTACCTCCAACTCGAGCACGGACATTCGGCTCGCGAAGTCGACGGACGGCGGGGAGACGTTCGGCCCGCCGGTCGACGTGGCCTCGATCGTTCAGTTCGATTCGAGCCAGTTCGCCGGGATTCCCGCCTCTGACTGCGGTGACGGGCCGTTCGCATGCCCGACCGGCTTCACGTTCTCGCGCTTCTTCAGCTCGTCGGCGGTCGCGGCCGACGCTACCGGCGTGCACGTGGTCTGGGCCGCGAGAACCGCGGAAGGCGGGCAGTCGAAGGTCTTCGTCCGCAACTCGCCGGACGGGCTCAGCTGGCCGACCCCGGCGGCGACGATCGACTCCGTCGCGGCCGGCCACCAGTGGTTCCCGGACATCGCGTCCAGCGGCGGCACGATCAGCGTCGTCTTCTACGACTCGCGTGCCGATCCGGCCTACTCGCCAGCTCGCCCGCCGGGGAACACGGCGAGCGGCGCGAACTCCGGCAACGTCGTCCAGACGTACGTCGCGCAGTCGACGAACGGCGGCGCGAGCTTCAGCGAGACCCAGGTCTCGTCCGCCGGAAGCAACTTCGGCTGGGAGACGCACGGCTCCCGGCGCATCGGCTTCTGGGGCGACTATCTCTACATCTCGGCCGTCGGCGGCACCGTCAAGGCCGCGTGGACGGACTCGCGTGACCTCGTGCCCGGGACGGACCCGCGCGACCCGAGCGCAGTGGACGGCTTCGACGTCTACCAGCCGTGCACGTACGTGCCGAACGACATCAATGCTCCGTCCTACTCGTCGCCGCTCATCAGCGACCCCTGCCTCTCGCAGGGCGGGCTCGACCAGAACATCTATACGGCGAGCCCGTAGGCGGTTCTTGCAGCGGGCGCCCGTGCGGAACGCGGGCGCCCGCCCACCGCTAGTGCACTACGCTTCCGCGCGTGCCAAAGCGGGTTCTCGTCACCGGCGGCGCCGGCTTCATCTCGTCGAACTTCATCCGGCACCTCCTGCGGGCGACGCCGCACGAGGTCGTCTCGCTCGACGCGCTGACGTACGCGGGGAACCTCGAGAACCTCGCCGACGTGATGTCGCACGAGCGGCTCTCGTTCGTCCACGGCGACGTACGTGACGCGGCGCTCGTCCGCGACGTCGTGTCGCAGGTGGACGTGATCGTGAACGCCGCCGCCGAGTCGCACGTGGAGAAGTCGATCGCGGACGGCGCGTCGGAGTTCGTGACGACGAACGTGGAGGGGACGCAGATCCTGCTGGACGCGATCCGCGCGGCGCCGGTCGAGCGGTTCATCCTGATCTCGTCGAGCGAGGTGTACGGGACGGCCGAGCGCGCGCCGATGGACGAGGAGCATCCGCTGAACCCGCGTTCGCCGTACGCGGCCACCAAGGCGGGAGCCGATCGGCTCGCCTACTCCTACTTCGTCACCTACGGCCTGCCGATCGTGATCGTGCGCCCGTTCAACAACTACGGGCCGCGCCAGCACCCGGAGAAGGTGATCCCGCGGTTCGTCACGCAGGCGCTCTGCGAGGAGCCGCTGACGATCCACGGCGACGGCCACGCGAGCCGCGACTGGCTGTACGTCGACGACGACGCCGAGGCGATCGAGGCCGTCATCGCCACGCCGATCGAGGACGTGGCCGGCGAGGTGCTGAACGTGGCGACGGGCTCGGACATCTCGGTCGCGGAGATCGCAGACGTCGTGCTGGCGCTGCTCGGAAAGCCGGCGTCGTTGCGGGAGCACGTGCCCGAGCGACCGGGCCAGGTCGATCGGCACATCGGTTCGACGGAGAAGATCCGGCGGCTCTGCGGCTGGTCGGCGCGCACGTCGTTCGAGGAGGGCCTCGCCCGCACGGTCGCGTGGTACCGCGAGAACGAGGCCTGGTGGCGCGGGATCGTCGAGCGGAGCGGGACTCGGGCAAGCGTCTCCTCGTCCTAGGCGCCGGCCCGGCGCAGCTCGGTCTGCTCGAGGCCGCTCGCGAGCGGGGGTTGTTCGTCGTCGCGGCGGATCGCGATCCGGGCGCCGTCGGCTTCGCGCTCGCGGACCGGCGCGCGATCGTCTCGAACGAGGACGAGCCTGCGCTGGAGCGCCTCGCGCGGGCGGAAGCGGTCGACGGCGTGATCGCGCCCGGGATCGACTGGCCGGTCGCGATCGCGGCCCGGATCGCCTATCGGCTCGGGCTCCCCCACGCGATCTCTCCCGAGGCCGCCGTGCTTGCGACCTCGAAGCTGCGGCAGCGCCGGCGGCTCGCGGAGGCGGGCGTGGCGCAACCTCGGTGGCAGCTCGTCGAAGAGGCTTCGGAGGTCGAGCTCGAGCCTCCGGTCGTCGTCAAGGCACCTGACCGGCAGGGCCAGCGGGGACTGTCCCTCGTGCGCTCCGCGGAAGAGCTGGCGCCGGCGGTCGCGTGGGCACGCGAAGCGTCGCGCGGGGGGACTGCGCTCGTCGAGGAGCTTGCGGACGGGCCGGAGGTGACCGTCGCGGGCTTGATGTCGGGCGGCTCTTTGGCGGCTTCGGTCGTGACCGACCGCGTGGTTGCCGAGCCGCCGGCGTTCGGCGTCGCGCTCGCGCACGTCTGGCCCGCGGACGCGGAGAGCGGGGTGGTGGTCGCCGCCGCGGAGCGCGCGGCGGTCGCGCTCGGTGTCGAGAACGGACCTGTCTACGTCCAGCTGCGCGTCGCTTCCGCTGGGCCGGTCGTCGTCGAGCTCGCCGCTCGGCTCGGCGGGGGGCACGACGCGGAACTCGCCTACGCGGCGACCGGCCTCGACCTGAACGGCGCGGCGCTCGCAGCCGCGCTCGGCGACGACAGCCTGGTGCGTCCGGTGTCGGCCGCGGCAGGCGGCGCGTGCGCGCGCTTCCTGGTCCCGCCCGAGGGCGAGTTGCGAGCGGTCGACGGGGTGGAGGCTGCGCGTCGGGTCGACGGCGTCTTCGCGGTCCGGGTCTACCGCGTGCCCGGCCACCGATTCGGCCCGTTCCGAACGGGCGCCGACCGCGCCGGAGCCGTCCAAGCCGTCGGCGCCGACCGAGCCGAGGCGCTCGCGAGAGCCGACACCGCAGCCGCCGCGATCGAGTTCGCGGTGGATTAACCGGCGCCCTCCTTTCACCCTTTGTGTTTCAGCGGACAAGCACATTCCCTGCGTGTCCCGGCCGCCGATCGACCGCCGCTTCGTCGCTGCGCTACGCAGCCTCGACTACCGCGGGCTCTCGTACGCAGAGGCGTGGCGGCTTCTGCTGCCTGTCGCCGAGCGGATCGGCCTGCCGAGGCCGAGTTACTTCAGCGTTCGGCGGACGCTGATCGTCGAGCGGCGCCGCCGCGCCCGACGGAAGGCGGCGTACGACCGCGTCCTCGGCGCCGTGATCGCGGGGCGAGTGCCTAGCCTCGAGGCGGTGGAGGCGCTGAGGGAGGCGATTGTGTTCTGAAACACAAGCGCAGTTGGGACCCGAGCTACGGCGACGGAGGGACTGAGTACGCTTCCGCGCGATGCAGCCGGTCTCGCAGCGGCCGCCGCGGGCGTCCTTCCTCTCGTTCCAGCCGCCGGCGGTCGGCGACGAGGAGATCGCGGCCGTCGCGGAGACCCTGCGCTCCGGCTGGCTAACGACCGGGCCGCGCACGGCCGAGCTCGAGGAACGGTTCCGCGACTACCTCGGCGCGCGACACGTGCTCGCCGTCTCGTCCGGCACCGCGGCGCTTCACCTCTCGCTGCTCGCCCTCGGCGTCGGCCCGGGCGACGAGGTGATCACGAGCCCGATCACGTGGCCTGCGACCGCGAATGTGATCGTCCACGCAGGCGCGACCCCCGTCTTCGCCGACGTCCGCGACTCCGACCTGAACATCGACCCCGCAGACGCCGCGCGGCGCGTGACCGAGAGGACGAAGGCGATCGTGCCCGTCCACCTCGCAGGAGCAGCCGCCGACCTCGAACCGATCCACGCGCTCGGTCTCCCTGTGGTCGAGGACGCGGCGCACGCCGTCGAGACCGCCTACCGCGGCCGCAAGATCGGCTCGCTTTCCGACGCGACCTGCTTCTCGCTCTACGCGACGAAGAACGTCGCCGCCGGCGAGGGCGGCCTGATCGCGACCGAGCGGGACGACGTCGCAGCCGCGATCGAAGACCTGCGCCTCATGCGCCGCGGCCACGGCTCGCTGTACGACATCTCGGTTCCCGGCTACAAGGCGAACCTCTCCGACGTGCTCGCCGCGATCGCGCTCTGCCAGCTCGACAAGCTCGAGCGCCACCGGGAGATCCGCGAGCGGCACTTCCGCGCGTACGACGACGCCCTCGCCGACCTCGACGGGATCGAGCCGCTCGCGCGCGACCCCCACGACACGCACGCGCTCCACCTCTACGTCGTCCGCATCGACGCCGAGCGGGCCGGCGCGACCCGGGACGAGTACCAGCGCGCGCTCGCCGGCGAGCAGATCGGCACGAGCATCCACTTCCTGCCCGTCCACCGGCTCTCATGGTACCGCGAGCGGTTCCCCGACCAGCCGCCGCTGCCGGTCGCCGAGCGGGCCGGCGACGAGGTCCTCTCGCTGCCGCTCTCGCCGGCGCACTCGGACGACGACGTCCAGGACGCGATCGACGCGCTCCGGCGGGTGCACGCGAACTTCACCGCATGAAGCGCGCGCTGCGGGTCGTCGCGACCCTCGTCGTGACGGGCCTCTGCGTCGCGTACCTCGTCTACAAGATCGACCTCGGGCGCGCCTGGCACGAGCTCTCGCACGCGCGGCTCGGCTACTTCCTCGCGTCGCTCGCGATCATGACCGTCACGGTCTGGCCGATGGCGTGGCGCTGGCAGCGGCTGCTCCGCGCGAAGGGGATCGAGGACCGCCTGCCGTGGCTCGTGCGCACGTACTTCGTGTCGTACATGGTCGGGCAGGTGCTTCCGACGTCGATCGGCGGCGACGCGTCGCGGATCTACGAGACGACGCGCCGCCATCCCGGTCACGGCGGCCCGATCGCCGGCTCGGTGCTGCTCGAGCGCGCGCTCGGCGGGGCGGCGACGCTGATCCTCGCCGCGGTCGGCTTTCTGCTCGCGATCGGCCGCTACCCCGTCGGCGCGTACCTCGTGGTCGAGGCGATCTTCGTCGTCGGGACGATCGTGCTCGCCGTCGCGCTCTTCTCCCGCGCGGCGCGCCGTCCGCTCGCCCGGGTCGCGCCCCTCCTCGCCCGCCTGCGCGTCGACCGCCCGCTGCGCGCCGTCTACGAGGGGATCCACTCCTACCGCGGCGAGCCAGCGCTGCTCGTCGGGGTGCTAGCCCTCACCGTCTTCGTGCAGTCCTTCCGCGTGCTCGCGATCTGGTTCGCGGGCAAGGCGGTGGGCGTCGACCTCTCGCCGCGGCCGTACTACGTGATGGGGCCGCTGCTCTTCCTCGTCATCCTCGTCCCGTTCACGATCAACGGCCTCGC
>DASUZD010000343.1:0-17827 GCA_036377055.1 Gaiellaceae bacterium
GCTCATGCGCAGGCCGCCGAGACCGAGCGGGATCTTGATGTTCGCGCGCCAGCGCCGGTCGTCGTGGACGTCGAAGCTCTCGACGCCCGGCATCGTCTTCGCCATCGACGCGGGATCGTTGAGGACGCGCCAGACGGCCTCGCGCGGCGCGGTAAACGAGCGATCGCCGGCGACCTTCATCGCGACTCCACCGAGACCCGGCTGCGCGACGACTCCGGGTCGCTGAGCAGCTCCCAAACGCGGTGGTACGGGTTGCAGCTGTCGTAGACGATCGCGTTCCCGCGCGCGCGAAGCGCGTCCTGGAGCGCCGCGCAGATCGCGTGGATGCCGGCGCCGCCGCCCTCGCCCATCCCCTTCGTGCCGAGCGACGTGAACGGCGACGGGCTCTCGATGTAGCCGGTCTCGAGCGGCGGCATGTCGAGCGCGTGCGGGACGTGGTAGTCGTAGAAGTTGGGCGTGAGCAGATTGCCGTCCTCGTCGTAGGTGAAGGTCTCGTGCGTCGCCGCGCCGAGCGCCTGCGCGGTCGCGCCCATCACCTGCCCCTCGACGACCTGCGGGTTGATGCGCTTGCCGCAGTCGTCGACGGCCGCGTAGCGGACGATCTCGTAGACGCCCGTCTCGGGATCGACCTCGACCACCGCGGCGTGCACCTGCGCCGCGTACGTAAGCGTGAGGTTGCCGTACTTCCGCTCGACGTCCGGCACCTGGAAGGGCGGCCGGTAGACGTAGCGGCAGTTCAGCGTGACGTCGAGGTCCTCCGGGAGGCCGGCGTTGTTCGCGTTGATGATCGCGCCGAGCGCCATGAACGGCAACGCCGCCTCGGGATTCGCCTTCAGGCGCGCCTGCCCCTCCGCCAGCTCGATGTCGTCGGGCGCCGCGCCGAGGATCACCGAGGCGAGCTTCTTCATCTCGCCCGCGAGCAGCTCGGTCGCGCCTTTGACCGCGCCGAGGCCGGTGACCGCGAACTGCGACGCGTACGTGCCGGAGAAGCCCGCGTGCGAGTTCCAGTAGGAGTCGTGGCCGGCGCGGACGTGTACGTCGTCAGGCGAGCAGCCGAGGATGTCGGCCACCACCTGCGCCGCGGTCGTCTCGTGGCTCTGCCCCTGCGGCGTCGTACCGAGGGTGACGACGATCTCGCCGAAGATGTCGAGCTTGACCGTCGCGACCTCGTTGTTGCCGGAGAACTGGAGCTCGGGGTTGATCAGCCGCGACTGGCCGAAGTTGTTCGTCCCGGAGTCCAGGGTCGAGCCGATTCCGAAGCCGAGGAGCTTCCCGCGCCGCTCCGCGTCGGCGCGCAGCGCGGCGAGCTCGTCGTGGCCGACCAGGTCGAGCGCGGTGTCGAGCATCTTCGCGTAGTCGCCCGAGTCGTAGATGCAGCCGTTCGGCGTCTCGTACGGCATCTCGTCTGCGCGGATGTAGTTGCGCTTGCGCACCTCGATCGGGTCGAGCCCGAGCTCGTGCGCGACGATGTCGAGGAGCCGCTCCGTGAACCAGAGGTGCTGCATCCGCGAGTAGCCGCGGTTCGGCGACACCGGCGCCTTGTTCGTCACGACCTGCTTGAAGTCGAGCCGGATGTGCCGCCAGCGGTAGACGCCGGGCGTGACCTGCGCCCAGATGACACCGCCGAGCGGCTCGTAGCGCAGCCAGGCGCCCGCGTCGTCGAGGGCGGTGGTCCGGAAGCCGAGCAGCGTGCCGTCCTCCTTCACCGCGACCTCGGTGTCGACGAACCAGCGCTCGTTCCCGTGCGACATCGAGAGGTGGAAGTCGGTCCGCCATTCCGTCCACTGCACGGGCCGGTTGAGCTTTCGCGCGAGCAGGCAGCAGGCGACCAGCTGGGGGTGCGACGTGATCTTGTTGCCGAACCCCCCGCCGATGTCCTGGGTGACGAAGCGGAGCTTGTCGAGCCCGACCCGCATCGCCGGGCCCATCATGATCACGGCGAAGCCGGGGAACTGGTTGTTCGTGATCAGCGTCCACTGGCCTGTGCCGCGGTTGTACTCGACGAGCGCGCCGTCGCACTCGAGCGGCGTCGAGTTGAAGCGGTCGAAGTGCAGCTCGCTGATCTTCACTACGCGATCCGCCTCCGCGAACGCTTGGTCGAGGTCGCCCCACTCGTACACGCCCTCCCAGGTCAGGTTCGTGCCGGCGTCGTCGTGGAGGACCGGCGCTTCGTCGTCGAGCGCGCGCCGCGCGTCGGTCACCGGTGCCAGCGGCTCGTAGTCGACCTCGACGAGCTCCGACGCGTCGCGCGCGATCTCGCGCGTCGAAGCGACGACGGCCGCGACCGGCTCGCCGACGAACCGCACCTTGCCGACGGCCATGCAGTAATCCTTCAGGTGCGCGCCCGGCGGCGACGAGATCTGGAAGAACGGGTCGGTCAGCGTCGCGACCTCGTCGCCCGTGAGCGTTCCGTAGACGCCCGGATGCTCGAGCGCTTTCGAGACGTCGACCGAGCGGATCTTCGCGTGCGCGTACGGCGAGCGGACGAAGTGGACGTAGCCCATGTTGTGCCGCTTGACGTCGTCGAAGAAGAGGCCCTGTCCCTGGACGAGGCGCTTGTCCTCCTTGCGAGGGACGTTCTGGCCCGCCCAGCCCGGCTTCGTCTCCTCCTTCTCGACGACGAGCGGCTTGGTCGGAGTGACCGTCGTTTCGGTCATGCCTCGGACGCCGCTTTGATCGCCTCGAAGATGTTCCAGTAGCCCGTGCAGCGGCAAATGTTGCCCTGGATCGCGCGGCGGATCTCGTCGTCGTTCGGGCGCGGATTCTCGCGGAGCAGCGCCGTCGCGCTCATCAGCATGCCGGGCGTGCAATAGCCGCACTGGAGCGCGTGGTGGTCCGAGAACGCCTGCTGGAGGCCGGAAAGCTCGTCCTCTTCGGCCAGGCCTTCGACGGTCTCGATCGAGGCGCCGTCCGCCTGCACCGCAAGCAGCATGCAGCTCTTCACGAGCGTGCCGTCGAGGATGACCGAGCAGGCGCCGCAGTTGCCGGTGTCGCAGCCGACGTGCGTGCCGGTCAGGTCGAGGTCGTCGCGGATGAAGTGCACGAGCAGGCGGCGCGCCTCGACCTCGCGCTCGTAGCTCGTGCCGTTGATCTCGACGGTGATCGTCGTGGACGACGCGACGCTCGCTTCCATCAGCTCCTCGCTCGCTCGGACGCTTGCTGGACGGCCCGGGCGGCGAGCACCTCCGCGAGATGCCGGCGGTAGTCGGCCGAGGCGTGGACGTCGGAGGGCGGGTCGAGCTGCGCCGCGCGAACTGCCTCGCGGACCGCGTCGGGCTCGGCGGACGCCGGCTCGACGACCTCCGGGACGGCGCCGACGCACCCGAGCGCGACGCAGAGGTCCCCGTTCGCGGACGCGGCCGCGTTGACGATGCACGTGCCGTCCTTACCGATCGCGACCGACGCGAAGCCGTCGTGCCGGCCGGGCGGGATGGAGATCCGCGTCAAGAGCTCGCCCGGCGCGACGGCGGTCAGGTAGACGCCGAGGAAGAAGTCGGCGGCCGAAACGGTGCGCTCGCCGTCCGCGCCCGCGATCGTCATCTCGGCGCCGATCGCGACCATCAGCGGCGGCAGGTGGTTCGTCGGGTCGCTCGAGCAGACGTTGCCGCCGATCGTGCCGCGGTTCCGGACCTGCACGTCGGCGATCTGCGCGCAGACCTCGCCCAGGATCGGCCGCGCCCTCGCCTCCGCCGAGCCGATCAGCTCCGTGTAGGTCGTCATCGGGCCGACCCGGAGGGTGCCGTCGGGGTCGAGGTCGATCCCGCGCAGCTCGGGAATCCCGTTCAGGTCGACGAGCACGTCGGGCGACGCCGCGCGGGCCTTCATCACGTTGATGAGCGTCTGCCCGCCGGCGAGAGCGCGCGCGCCGTCGTGCTCCCGAAGGAGGCTCAGCGCCTGCTCGACCGACGTCGGACGGGCATACCCGACCTCCCGCAGCAGCATGGCGGGCATCGTAAGCGGATGGGCTCACGCGCTGCAAACGCCCTCGCGCGTGAAGCTCAGAAACGGCGCGGCGGGTTCCGCGCGAGCTCGCGAAGACGCCTACGCGCCTCATCGACCTTTCGCATCCGCTCGGCGTGCAGGACCCGCGATTCGGCGAATCTCTCCTTGAGATCGGCCCAGGGGTCCGGCGACGCGGTCGGCCGCTGCGCAGGCCCCTCATCCAAGTCCCGCCGCCGTTTGCGCCTCAGGCGCTCGAGCCGGAAGAGTCTCACTCGTTCCACTCTAGGCGGGCGGTGAACGGTCCGCCATGACGCGCGTTGCCAATTCATCGAGATTGGCTGTGATCCCAACGACATCGTCCTGGAGCTGCGCGATCGCGGCTTCGCCACTCGAGGCGAGCTCCTCCGTCCACGTCAATCCTTCGCGGGAGATCGCCGTCGGCACGCGGCCGCGCACGATCGTCTGGACGGCGAGCGTCAGCAAGAAACAGGTCGGGCCGATGATTGCGAGCGCGACCGTGAGGCCGAAGACGAAGCGGCTCGACAAGGCCCATCCCGGCAATGGGCGTGGCGTCGTCGCACGGGCGGCGACCACGGCCCCGGCGACGAACGTCGCCGTGCTGACGATCCGGACGAGCCAGCGCTCCACCGACCGAGCGTGCCATGCACGGACGTCGCAGTCTGTGACGAAACCGTGCCTAACGACCCAAGTACGCCTTGCGGAGGTCCTCGTGCTCGATCAGCTCCGCTGCTGCGCCCTCCAGCACCAGGCGGCCCGTCGAGAGGACGTAGCCGCGATCCGCGATCGACAGCGAGACGTTCGCGTTCTGCTCCACGACCAGGATCGCGACGCCCGCCTCGTGCACCTGCTTGATGATCTCGAAGTTGCGCTCGACCAGGATCGGCGCCAGGCCCATCGACGGCTCGTCCATGAGCAGGAGCTTGGGGCGCATCATCAGCGCGCGGCCCATCGCGACCATCTGCTGCTCGCCGCCCGACAGCGTGCCCGCGAGCTGCGAGCGCCGCTCGTACAGCAACGGGAAGAGTGAGTAGACGCGCTCGAAGTCCTCCTTCCGCCCGCCGCGGTGGAGGTACGCGCCCATCTCGAGGTTCTCGAGCACCGTCATCGGCGCGAACAGGCGGCGGTTCTCCGGCACGATCGCCATGCCGCGCGCGATCCGGTAGCTCGTCGAGCGCCCGGTCACGTCCTCGCCGGCGAGCAGCACGCGGCCTCGGCGCGGCGCGACGATCCCGAGCGCCGTCTTCAGCGTCGTCGACTTGCCGGAGGCGTTCCCGCCGAGCAGGCAGACGAGCTCGCCCGGCCGCACCTGGAGCGTCAGGTTCTGGAGGATGTGGATCTGCCCGTAGTAGGTGTCGATCCCGTCGAGCCGGAGCAGAGGCTCGGCCTGTGCGCCGTCGCCGGCCGTCACTTCTTCCTCGTGTGTCGCGGGCCGAGGTAGGCCTCGACGACGCGCTCGTTCGTCGCCACCTCGTCGAAGGTGCCCTCGGCGATCTTCTCGCCGTGGTCGAGCGCGACGACGCGGTCCGAGATGCCCTCGACGACGTGCATGTCGTGCTCGATCACGAGGATCGTGTGGCCGGCCTCTGAGCGCAGCTTCCCGATCAGCTCCGTGATCTCGTGCGTCTCGGCCGGGTTCATGCCGGCCGCCGGCTCGTCGAGGAGCAAGATCCGCGGGGTGGTCGCCATCGCGCGCGCGATCTCGAGCCGGCGGCGGTTCGCGTACGAGAGCGAGTACGCGGGCTGGTCCCAGCGGTAGCCCATCAGCCGGCTACCGAAGAACGCGAGCTTCTCCTCCGCGAGACGGGCGATCTCGCGCTCCTCGCGGCGCGCGCGCGGCAGGCGCAGCATGGCCTCGACGACGGTCGAGCGCGTGCGGCCGTACTGTGCCGCCATCACGTTCTCCTTGACGGTCATGTTCAGGAAGAGCCGCAGCGTCTGGAACGTCCTCGCGACCCCGCGGTTCGTGATCTGATGCGGCTCGAGGCCGACGATGCTCCGGCCGTCGAGGACGATGTCGCCCTCGTCCGGCCTGAAGATCCCGGTGACGAGGTTGAAGAGCGTCGTCTTGCCGGCGCCGTTCGGGCCGATCACGCTCACGATCTCCGCTTCGTCGACGTGCATGTCGAGGTTGCTGATCACACGCAGGCCGCCGAACGACTTGCCGACGCCGCGCAGGTCGAGGAGCCGCGCGGGCGCGCTCACACGATCTCCACTCGTGCGGTGCCGAGCAACCCCTGCGGCCGGGCGTTCATCAGGGCGACGAGCAGCGCGCCGAGCAGGATCAGCCGGGTCGCGCCGGCCGTCTGCGTGATCAGCAGGTTCTCCCAGACGAACGCGCCGAGGTAGACCGTCGGCACGAGCGCGACGAGCCTGCGCCAGCCGTCGAGCCGCGTCACGAGCAGGATCGCCGCGATCAGGATCACGTAGCCGTAGTCCGCGATCTTGACCGGGTGGCGTGGAAGCAGCACCCAGTCCTCGATCGGGCCTTTGAGGAAGCCGGTGCTGTGGGCGTGCGCGGCCGTCAGCCGCGGCCACGCCGCGTCGGCGATCGCGTGCACGGCGAAGCCGAAGGCGACGAGCCCGCCGAGGAACACGCCGAGCACGCGCCACGGCCGCACCTTGCCGAGGATCGTCAGCAGGATGACGCCGTAGAAGAGGAGGCTCGCGTTGTGTTCTGAGCGGAGCAGCTCGGGCGCGCAGTTGATGATGATCGCGCCGAGGGCGACGCCGGCGAGGCTGCCCGTGCCGCCGAGGATCACGACGGCGTAGATCGTGATCAAGAGGCCGACGTCATAGTCGCCTGGGAACGCGCCGGTCTGGAACGAGCCGTAGATCGCACCGGTGAAGCCGGCGAGGCCAGCGCCGAAGGCGAACGCGAGCAGCTTCAGCCGGTTCACGGGGACGGTCATCGTCTCGGCCGCGAGCGGGTCCTCGCGCAGCGCGCGCCACGCGCGGCCGGTCCGCGACTCGTTCGCGAAGTAGAGCGCCGTCAGCACGAGCGCGAACGCGGCGAGCACGAAGTAGAAGTACCTCCGCGTCGAGTTGATCTCGTAGCCGAAGAAGTTCGGCGGGTAGATGTCTGAGAGCCCGTTGGCCCCGCCCGTCAGGTCTACGTGGCCGAAGTGCGGGAAGTCGATCCGGTTCGCGTTGTTGACGAAGACGACGAACGCCTGCCCGAAGAAGAGCGTCACGATCGCGAGGTAGTCGCCGACGAGCCGGCGAGACGGCAGGCCGACCAGGAGCCCGAGGACCGCGGTCGCGATCGCCACCGCGGGGATCGCCAGCTCCGCCTGGAAGTGGTTCCCGAACTGCGGCGACGCGAGGATCCCGTAGCCGTACGCGCCGAAGCCGACGAACGCGATGTAGCCGAGGTCGAGCAGCCCCGCGTACCCGACGACGACGTTCAGGCCGAGGCCCATCAGCGCGTAGAAGAGCGTGTAAAGCGCGTAGCGCGTGAGGTTCTCCTCGCTCATCAGGAAGGGCAGGAACGCGGTCGGCACGACGAAGACCGCCAGGCGTCCGAACGGCGGCAGGCGATCCCAGACGCGGGCGATGAAGCCGGTGACGCCGGTCCTCCGCGCCGTCCGCTCCCCGTGCGACGCGACCCATTCGTCGGTGCCGACGCGTGGCTCGTCCGGGCGGTCCGCGGGGCTCGGAAGGTCGACCATCAGACCTTCTGGATCGCAGCGCGCCCGAGCAGCCCGCTCGGCCGGACGAGGATGACCGCGATCAGCACCGCGAAGACGTAGAGGTTCTGGAAGGTCGAGCCCTGCGGCAGGTACCCGGTCGCGTACGACTCGAGCAACCCGACGACGAGGCCGCCCAGCATCGCTCCCGGGATGCTCCCGATGCCGCCGATGACGGCGGCCGTGAAGCCTTTCAGGCCGGCGATGAAGCCCATGTAGTGGTAGATCTGGCCGAAGACGAGGCCGAACATCACGCCCGCGGCGCCGGCGAGCGCGGAGCCGAGGAAGAACGTGACCGAGATGACGCGGTCGACGTCGATCCCCATCATCGCCGCGGCCTCGCGGTCGAAAGACGTCGCGCGCATCGCCTTCCCGACCGTCGTCCGCGCGACGATGAGCGTCAGGACGACCATGAGCGCGATCGCGCCGCACACGGTCAGGATCTGCGGCGTCGCGTAGTAGACCTGCCCGACATGGCGCGTCCGCGAGCCGATCAGGTCGAAGCTGTCGTAGTCGCGGAAGGCCGCGCCGAAGAGGAGCAGCGCGCTGTTCTGGAGGAAGAACGAGACGCCGAGCGCGCTGATCAGCGGCGCGATCCGCGGCGCGTTCCGGAGCGGCCGGTATGCGAAGCGCTCGATCACGACGCCGAGGACGCCGCAGCCGACCATCGCCGCGAGGAACATCAGCACCGTCACGATCCACGCGCCGACGTCGGGGCTGATCGGCCCGCCGAGGCCGTGCAGGGCGAACCAGCCGATGAACGCGCCGATCATGTAGACGTCGCCGTGGGCGAAGTTCAGGAGCTTCAGAATCCCGTAGACCATCGAGTAGCCGAGCGCGATCAGCGCATAGAGGCTCCCGAGCGTCAGGCCGCTGACCGTGAGGTCGAAGAAGAGACTCCAATTCACGGCGCGTGGAACATCTCATAGTGCGGCGCGGCCCACCACCTGGTGGACCGCGCCGCTATCGATCGAGAGCGGCTGCTACGCGATGCGAGCGAACTTGCCGTTCTTCGACTGGTAGATACCGAACACGCCGCCGCGGATGTCCCCGCCCTTCGTGAACCGCACGGGGAGGCCGAGCAGCGTCTTCTTGATGTTCGTCTTGGCGATCTGCTTGCGCACCTCGGCGCGAGTCGCCTTGCCGTCCTTGCAGGCCCGGTCGATCGCGCCGCCGATCACCTGCGCCGCGACGTAGCTCGGAGCGCCGAAGAAGTCGGTGTCCCCGCCGTGCGCCTGCGAATACGCCTTGATCGTCCCGTCAGTCGGCTGCACCGGGAAGAACGAGGCGTAGACGCCCGACAGGCTCTCGAACTCCGGCGCGAAGAGGCCGTCGGAGCCCATCAGCCTGATGCTCGACTTGCCGGCCTGTCGCATCTGCTGGCCGAACGCCTGCGCCTTCGGCGCGAGCTGCCAGGGGATGTAGACGAGCTGGGTGTCGCGCGGGATCTTCGCGATCAGCGCCGAGAAGTCGGACTGCTGCTGGCTGACGCCGTCCCGCGTGGTGGTCACGCCGGCGGCCTTCAGCTGCGCCTCGACCTCGTCGGAGAGGCCGGTCGAATAGGCCTCCTGGTCGTCGATGATGTAGACGCGCTTGAACTTCAGGTTGTTGACGATGAAGCGCGAGACGCTCTTCGACTGCTGCGCGTCAGGCGGCACCGTCCGGAAGAAGTAACCGGTGCGCGTGCCGTCCGTCGTCAGCGTCGTGTTCGTCGCCGAGCCCGAGATGAAGCCGAGCCCGCCGCCCTTCAGCGTCGACGTCGTCCCCTTGACCTCGTTCGAGCCCGCGGGGCCGACGACGCCGAGGACCTTGCCGTTGCCCTTGAGGGCCTGGGCGCCCTTCAGCGCCTCCGCGTTGCCGTTCGGGCCGCCGAGCTGCGTGTCCTCCTTGACGACCGCGAACTTCGTCTTGTGTGTCCGGTTGTACCGGCTCACGTAGAAGTCGACCCACTTGACCTGGAGGCCGCCGATCGACGCGGCGGGGCCGGTGATCGGAGCCAGAAGCCCGATCGTCCGCGTCTTCCCACACGTGATGAGCGCGCTGCCCGCCGCTTTGGGCGACTGCGTGCTCGCGCCGCCCGTACCGGCCGCCGCGAACGCGAGCACGGCGGCGAGCAGAGCGAGAAACACCTTCTTCATGCAATTCCCCCTTCGTGGTTGCGACCTATTAGGACGCTTCTCGGCCGCTTTGGTTTGTCTCCCGTTAGCTCCCCCGGTCGCGTCACGAGCGCTAACTTAGCTCCGTCTCGACCGCGGTACAACGCTTGGAGTAGGCTCCGCGCCTCGTGGACTACCTGATCCAGCCCGACGAACGGGGCGAGGCGGCCGCCGTCACGCGCCTCTTCGACTCCGATAGAGGATGCGAGACCTTCGTGCAGCGCGTGTTGCGCTTCGGCACCGGCGTCTCCGACGAGCAATCTTCGGGCGAGGCGGACGAGGTGCTCTTCGTGCTCGAGGGCGAGGGCGAGCTCGTCGCGGGCGAGTCGCGCAGCCGCCTCGCGCCCGGGGTCGGCGTGTTCCTCCCCGCGGGCGCGTCATGGCGCGTCTCGAATGAAGGAGACGCGCCGCTCGAGATCCTCTCGGTGCTCGTCCCCGACCCGGCGCCGTCGCACGACCACCGCCGCCCGTGCGCGATCGACGTCGTCGAAGCGGAGCTCGCTGGCGCGACGGCGTCCCGGCGGTTCCAGCTCGGCGCGACGCCCGAGGTCGGCTGCGAGTCGGCGACGCAGTTCCTCGGCTACATCCCGCCCGGCCGCGCGCCCGACCACTACCACCGCTACGGCGAGGTCGTCTACGTCCTCGGGGGCCAGGGCGTCCTCCACATCGAGGGCCAGGAGTCCGAGCCGATCGGCGAGGGCTCGTGCGTCCACCTCCCGGCCCGGACCGTGCACTGCCTGGAGAACACGGCCTCCGAGGACATGACCGTCCTAGGCGTGTTCCGCCCGGCAGGCTCACCGGCGGAGGCGTACTACCCCGACGGCCGCCTAGCGACCCCAGCGGAACACTAGGCGCCGGCCTCGAGGCGCTCCTTCAGCCGGGCCTGATCTTTTGGGACCTGTTTCGCCGCGTCCCGCCTCGCGAGCGGCGCGATCAGCTTCCCGAGGCCGTGGCCTTCGAAGTCGAGCTCGAGCGTCACGCGCGAGCGCGCGCCGCCGTCGAGCGGCTCGACCCGCACCGTGCCGAACGGCCGGACGGGCCCGTTCACGACGCGGAACGAGACCTTGTGCGGCGGATCGTGCTCGGTCAGCTCGTAGGTGAACTCGCGCGGTCCGCCGGGCACGCGGCGCATCTCGGTGGCGCGTGTCCCAGCGCGCGTCGGACCCTCCGTGACCGTCTTCACCTCGACGATCTGGCTCTGCCACTCGTGATGGCGGTCGAGCTGGTCGAGGTAGCGAAAGACGTCGTCGGGCGAGCGGGCGATCTCGACGGTGTCGACGATCGGGGCCAAATCTCCACCTCCTCGATGATTCGCGGAACCTCGACAAGATAAGCGTCGTGAAGAGGGCCGTCATCCTCGTCGCGGCCGCCGCGCTGCTGTCCCCCGCGGCGGCTCGCGCGGACGGCGATCCGGCCAGCGACGTTCTGCTCAGCCAGAACGTGTTCGTCACCTACACGGTCAAGGTGCCCAAGGCGCAGTCCGACGAGCTGAACGCGCTCGTCGCGGCGGCGAAGAACGTTGGATTCGGCGTGAAGGTGGCGCTGATCGCGACTCCGGCCGACCTCGGCGCCGTGCCGAGCCTCTTCGGCAAGCCGAAGCGGTACGCGGAGTTCCTCGGGCGCGAGATCGTCTTCGTGTACCCCGGTCGGCTGCTCGTCGTGATGCCGGGCGGCTACGGCGTCTCGCGTCGGGGCGCGCTCGTCCCGCGCGAGCAGACCGCGCTCGACGCGCTCCCGCGACCGGGATCCGACGGCTCGTCGCTGGTACGCGCCGCGGACCAGGCGATCCGGCGCCTCGCGGAGCTGGACGGCGTTCAGATCCCCGCCGAGGCGCCGAAGCCGAGCGGCCACTCGACGCACGACCGCCTCGAGATCCTCGGCATCGCGCTCTCGGTGCTAGTGATCGTCGCGCTCTTCGCGATCCCGCGCCGACGCCGCCGCGGCTGAGGCGGCCGAGCCTGCCGCGGCCGCGTCATCGCCGTCGACCGCGTGCCTCGACGTGTCGCGAAGGATCATCTGGGAGATCTGCGTCGCGAGCGCGAGGCGCGAGCCCGGCTTCAGATCCTCGGCCGCCAGCACGTCCGGCTCCTCCGCTTTCTTCTCCGCGCCCGGCGGTGCACCTTCGGCCGGTCTGGCGATAGACGCGAAGGCGACGAGCATCCGATCTTTCTCGACCATCCCGACGTCGCGCAGGCAGTCCTCGGCCGAAGGAGTCGCGTGTGCGCACTCGAGCACCTTGCCAACGAGGTCCGGCCAGCACGAGCAGAAGACGAGCCACTTGACGAGCTTGCGCTGATCCTGGGGCGTTCCGACGACCTCAGGCCGCTGGAGCAGAATCTTGACCAGTCGGTGGACGTTCAAGAGCCGCTTGAGCTCGCGCGGGTTCTCCGGCAGGTAACGCTCGAACGAGAGGAAGGCCTTGAGCTCATGCGGTGTATCGGCGACCTCCTTCACAACTTGCGTCACGGGTTCCCGCAGGACGCCGACGTCGACCTGGAGCGCGCCGTCCGGGCTGCCGGCCGGGGCGGGCGCAACGCGGTCGCCGTCGGTGGTGCCGCGTCCCCCGTCGTCGGCGTCGTCGTCTCCCTCCGACGTCTCGGGAGCTCGCGCGGTGGGACTGAAGAGGTCGTTGATCAGGTTTGTCTTCGGCGTCGTCCGCGTGAGCGGCGAGAGGTCGTCCATGGCGCCTTCGGGCAGGTGAAAGTCCAGCTGGATGATCTTCTCGAGATACCTGTCGGCGAAGTGCGGGGGGAGCTTCCTGTCGTCGCCGCTCTTCCGGTAATGGCTCTCGATTGCGCGGTGGATCATCTCGGTGTCGATGCCGAGAAAGACGTAGAAGTCGCTCGCCCCCAGGATCAGGTTGACTGCCTGGAGGATGTCCATGACCTTCTCCTCGGAGCAGCGGTCGAGGTCGTCGATGAAGATCACGACGCGCGGCGGCGCACCTTCGCTCGTCTTGTCGCGGTAGGGAGGAGCGACCAGCCTGCGCACCCCCGGAACTCGAACGAGCGTCCTGCGTACGAGGCTCGGGCGATTGCGCCGCATCCGCTCGCGGATGAAGCGGACGTCGGCGAGGACGCGGTGCTGATACCCCATCTGCTCGCGGTAGTCGGGCAGCCGCACGTACTCGAGCACGCGGTCGCTCACCGGGCGAATGACTCGGTGGACGCGGGCGGCGACGAGCCAGAGCGCGACGCCGAAGGCAACTCCGGCCGGAAGCGTCAACTTCGGAATCGGCCCCAGCGACGGCAGCTTCTTCGCGAGCTCGGTGTTGGCCCAGCTCGTAGCGTCGTGCGACCCCGTCAGTAAGAGGACGGCGAGGAGCAACGCCGCTATAACCGTGGGCAGAACGAGGTCGATCAGCAGGTCGGCGCGACGGTTCCGCCACGCGTAAGCGACCGGGATCCAGAGGCGCGACCGGAGCGGCAGCGACCGCTCGATGGCAGCGGTGATCTCGCTCGCGAGCCCGGCCCAGATCTGCGTCGCGTCCTCGAAGCGCCAGGCGTTGAAACGCACCGAGACGACGTTCCGGCGCGCCATCTTCTCCATGTGCGGGCGTAGGCGACCGCGCCCGGCCAGAACGGCCGCGTGGTCGGCGAGCTCCCTCGCATCGAGCGAGCCACTCTCACCACGCCTGACCTCGAATCGCTTGAGATACTCGTCGTAGGCCCCGAGTAAGAGCGCCCGAGAGCCCAACACCGACGCCCCTGCGTCGGGTGACCGAACGAGCCGGTACGCGAGCCTCTTGGGAATCGACGGACGGAAGTAACGCTGGTTCTCTGCGGCCCACGTGACGAGGGAAGCCTCGATGAACTGCATGAAGGACGACTTGCCCTTTCCCCATGGCCCGTGGATCCCCACGGTTAGCGGCTGGGTTCCAGGCAAGAGGATCAAACGGGCGAGCCCCTCGGCGAAGGGAGCGAATCCGAGCAGATCGCGCTCGGCGGGTCGGTCCCCGTGCAGGGCAGACAGGCCGAACGCGAATACCTCACGCGAGGGCCCCGGAACCGGCAGGAACGGGAGAAAGAGGAGGTGGGGATCGTCCGCAGCCGCACCGACGAGGTCGATCGAGGGCGCAGGCGTCATGACGACGCCTACGCGCTCGGGCAGCTTGGCGAACAGGCTCGGTAAGTAGTTCACCGACCCGTCGTCGTAACGGAAGCGACCGCCGACGTCGGCCTCGGCGAAGACGACCAAGCGGTGTCCGAGGGGCAAGACCGCCTCGTCCGCAAGGGCTCGGAAGAGGAGCTCGAGCTCGAAGGGATCGATCGTGCCCGTGCCGTGCCAGAGCGCGCTCGTCTGCGGGATCTCCTTCCGAAGACGGTCGATGAGGAATGCGACGAGGCGGTCCCATCCGCGCTCGAAGTGCTCGGGCAGGATGTCCCCTCGAATCGGCTCTCCACGGTGCCAGGCGTCGAGGTCTCGCAGGAGGGCGGAGAACAGCGTCCCGACGACTGGACCGGTCTGGAGCCGGTACCGCGCCGTCAGGCAATCGTTCCACGTGTCTCTGAAACAGAGCGCCTGAAGAGGCTGAAGGCTGTCGGCGCGATCGACGAAGACTGCGAATCCGCGCTCTCGCACTCCGTCGGCGCCCGGCGTGCCTTTCTCGCGGTTCTGGAGGATCCGTAGGAAGGCGCTTTCGTACGGTTGGAGCGGCGGCGGGCGAAGCGGCTGTACGACCGATCCTTTCGCGGCCCCCCGCGATTCCACTCGTGCCGACACTCCAGCCGATCCTTGGTTGACACGGGTATCGGACCACAGCTTCTCGCCGCTGTAAAGACCTCGGCGTATACGTCTCTCTATGAGACCGTCGGAGCGCACGACTAAACTCCGCCGGTGCAGCGCGGCGATACGTCGGGAGACGCGCGAGCGACCGGAACCGCGGTCCTCGGCGCCGGGCCGGCCGGTCTCACCGCGGCGTGGGTGCTGGCGAAGCGCGGCCTCGCAGGCGAGGTCTTCGAGGCAGACGGGATCGTCGGGGGGATCGCCAAGACGGTTGAGTTCAAGGGCTACCGCTTCGACCTCGGCGGCCACCGCTTCTTCACGAAGCTGAGGCCGATCGAGCGGATCTGGGAGGAGGTGATGGGCGACGAGCTCCTCACGCGCCCGCGCCTCTCGCGGATCTACTACCAGGGCAAGTACCTCGCCTACCCGCTTCAGGCGAAGGACGTGATCAAGCGCCTCGGGCTCGTCGAGTCGACGCTCTGCGCGCTCTCCTACCTGTGGAGCCGGGTGAAGCCCTCGCCGCCCGAGGTCAGCTTCGAGGACTGGGTGACGATCAGGTTCGGGAAGCGCCTCTACAACGCGTTCTTCCGCTCCTACACCGAGAAGGTCTGGGGCATTCCCGGCCGCGAGATCCAGGCGGAGTGGGCGGCGCAGCGGATCAAGAACTTTTCGCTCGCGAAGGCGATCCTGGCGATCCTCGGCCTCCGGCGAACGCACGTGACGACGCTGATCCAGGAGTTCCGCTACCCGCGGCTCGGGCCCGGGCAGATGTGGGAGCGCGTCCAGCAGCGCGTCGAGGAGGCCGCCGTGCCGGTCAGCCTCAACCACCGCGTCGTCGCGGTGCGGCACGACGGGAACGGGCATGTCGGGAGCGTCGTCGTCCGCTCGAACGGCGGTCCGGAGCAGGAGGTCCAGGTCGAGTCCGTGGTGTCGAGCATCCCGCTCAGCGAGCTCGTCCTGAGCCTCGACCCGGCCGCGCCGCCCGAGGTCGTCGCGGCGGCGAAGCGCCTCCGGTATCGCGAGCTCTGCCTCGTCGCGCTGATCATGGACGAGCACGAGCCGTTTCCGGACAACTGGATCTACCTCCACGATCCAGGCACGCGCGCCGGCCGCGTCCAGAACTTCGGCGCGTGGAGCGAGAGCATGGTCGTCCCCGGCACGACGTGCCTCGGCGTCGAGTACTTCTGCTTCGAGGGCGACGAGATCTGGGAGATGGCCGACGACGAGGCCGTCGCACTCGCGACCGACGAGCTGGCGCGGATCGACCTCATCGACCCGGCGAAGGTCGTCGACGGCGTGAAGGTGCGCGTGCCGCGCGCGTACCCGATGTACGACGCGGGGTACCGGCCGGCCGTCGCCGCCATCCGAGAGTACCTCGCCGGGTTCGACAACCTCGCCACGTGCGGGCGGAACGGGCTCCACCGCTACAACAACCAGGATCACTCGATGTGGACGGCGATCCTGGCCACGCTGAACGTGGTCGACGGCGCCGGCCACGACGTCTGGTCGGTGAACACGGAGGCCGAGTACCTCGAGGCGGGCGAGGCGATCGAGGCGCCGCCGGATGTCCAGCTCGTCGGCTGACGCTTGACCGAGGTCGCGACCGAGACCGAGGCCGCGACTCCTCCGCTCGAGGAGGTGCACGGCTGGCGGATCCTCGTGCGCAGCTTCTCGACGCTCACCGCGGGCGAGGCGGTCGCCCGGCTGGCCGGGCTCGCCGCCGTCGTCCTGCTCGCGCGCCGCCTCGGCCCGGCCGGGTTCGGGATCATCACGCTCGGGCTGACGCTCGTCGGCTGGTTCGGCCTCGTCGTCGACTCGGGGACGGAGCTCCTGACCGTCCGCGACGTCGCCCGAACGCCGGAGCGCTTTCGCGAGATCGCGTCCGCGGCCCTCGGCCTGCGGCTCGCAGTGTCCGTCCTCGCTGCGGTCTTGTTCGTCGGCGGTGTCGAGCTCTTAACCCGGTCCGACCTCGTCCGCTCGACCGTCGTGCTCTTCGCCCTCGCGCTCCCGGCCGTCGCGCTGAACCTGCGCTGGATGGTCCTCGGGATCCACCGGGCACGTGCAGTCGCGGTCGGGAACGTCGCGGGCCGCGTCGTGCTGCTCGTCGGGACGCTCGCGCTCGTCGCAGGCATCCACGACATCCGGACCGTGCCGTACCTCGAGGCCGGGGCCGAGCTCTGCTACGGCGTCGTCGTCCTCGCCTTCGTCGCGCGCTCGGTCGGAGTCGTCTTCCCGCGCATCGACCTCGCGAGGTGGTGGGCGACGCTGCGGCAGAGCGTCCCGCTGATGGTGAACAGCGTCGCGCGGGCGGCGTCGTACGCCTTCGACGTGCTCGTGATCGAGATCGCGCTCGGCCCGCGGCAGCTCGGCCTCTACAGCGCCGGCTCGAAGCCCGTCCTCTTCGTGACGAGCGCGCTCGGCCTCTTCTCCGTCGCGTTTCTCTCGGCGTTCAGCGCGCAGCGGGCGGCCGCGGCGGAGGCGCTCTTCCGCCGCGCCGTCCGGGTGAGCGTGTGCCTCTCGGTGCCGCTCGCGGTGGCGATCAGCGCGACCGCCGTCGGCGTTATTCCGCTCCTCTTCGGCCACTCGTACGAGAGCGCGGCGATCGTGCTGACGATCCTCGCGTGGAAGATCCCGGCCGCGGCGGCGGGCACAGCCTACGGAGCCGTCTTGATCGCGCGCGAGCGCCAGGTGCCGTTGATGCGGAACAACCTGGTCGCCGGCGGGCTGACGGTCGCGGCCGACCTCGTCGCGATCCCGCTGTTCGGGATCGTCGGTGCGGCTGTCGTCGGCGTCGGCAGCAGCGCGGTCGCCGCGCTCCTGAACCACCGGACCTGCGTGCGCGACCGCCTGGTCCCGTCGCTTCCGGACGTGCTCCGCTCAGCGCGCGGAGGCCCGCCGCGCGAGCGCGACCGGAACGGCGGCGATGCCCACGAGGTGGTGGAGGGCGTGTAGCCCCACGCCGGCGGCGGCCTGCGTGGGGCCGCGCCGGCGCAGCAGCAGCGCGTAGAAGTCCGCGTTCAGCGCCACGAGGGCGAGCGTCGCGAGCGTCGCAGGTCGGGCGCGCCGCGCGGCGAGAGACCCGGCGGCAGCGAGCACGGCGACCGCGCTCAGCCGGTGGCGCCAGCCGAGGTTCAGCGCGGTCGAGGCCGCCCGCCGCTCGAGCAGGAGCTCGGCCCAGGGCACGCCCCGGCGTGAGAAGTCTGTGGCCAGCATCGACGCGAGCGTCCAGTCCTTCAGGTGCGTGCCGCGGATCGCGGGATCGAGCCGGATCCGACCGCCGCCGGCTGTGACTCGGAG
>DASUZD010000344.1:0-7947 GCA_036377055.1 Gaiellaceae bacterium
TCAGGTTGTAGAAGACGCCGCCCTGCAGTCCGAGCGGCGCCAAGTCGAGGTCCTCGTGCGTCACGAGCCCCTCGTGCTCGTCGCCGCAGCCGCAGGCGAACAACACCTGGAACACGGCCGGGTGCGCGGCTCCGGGCAAGCGCTCGAGCTGGCGGAAGGCCGACAACGTGACGCGCGTCTCCCCTCGTGCTGGACACGAGAAGGTGAACCTTCCCGTCAGCGCGTCGTACATGTCTGCCCTTTTAATCGGCAGATCGGACGCTAAACGCGAATCAGCAGTACTCGATTAGGGCGTTCAAGTCGTATTTCGACAGGCGCTCGCGGCCCTTCAGGAACGTCAGCTCGATGATGAAGCAGCAGCCGACGACCTCGCCGCCGAGGCGCTCGACGAGCTTTGCCACCGCCTCGACGGTGCCGCCGGTCGCGAGGACGTCGTCGTGGATCAGGATGCGCGCCCCCTCCTGGATCAGGTCGGGGTGCAGCTCGAGCGAGTTCTGGCCATACTCGAGCGCGTAGGTCGCGCCCACGGTCTCGGGCGGGAGCTTGCCCGGCCGCCGGGCGGCGAGGAAGCCGCAGCCGATCTCGTGCGCGATCGCCGCGCCGAGGATGAACCCGCGCGCCTCCGCGCCGAGGATCAGGTCGGGCTCCTTCGTCCGCGCCCACTCGGCAAGACCCTCGACCGTCTGGCGGAGCGCCTCGGCGTCGGCGAGCAGCGGCATGACGTCCCTGAAGACGACCCCGGGCTGGGGGAAGTCCGGGACGTCGCGGACCTTCGAGCGGAGGTCGACGGCGGCCATCTAATGCCCCTTCCAGTGATGGTCTCGTGTTTCTGGCGACTGCACGAGGTCGTCAGGCAAGGACGCAGGGAGACTCGATATGCGGGCATATCGGGTCGACTGAGGACGCCGCATGGCGGGCTCGTGCTCCGCCAGAGACGCCCTGACCATCGCTGGAAGGGGCATCATCACGTGCCCGCTAGCTGCCGAAGCTCGCGCCGGAAGAGGAGCTGCGACAGGTCCTGGGAGAGCTCGGCGAGCTCCTCGAGGTCGTCGATGCCGGCCTTTCGCCGCTCCGGGTTTCGCGACCGAAGCGCGGGCGCGACGAGCGCCTCGAGCAGCGATGCCTCGCGGTTGGCGGCCGAGCGAAACGCGCGCAGATGCCGCGGCGCGATCCCGTAGCGCGCGAGGCTCGCGCACGTGACGGCGATCTCTGCGTCGCCCTCGCCGTAGAGCTTCTCGCCGTCCTCCACGCGCGGCTCGAGTAGTCCGAACTCCTCCAACTCCTTCGCGAGGTCGGCGGTGATCCCGGCGCGGCGGCAGAGCTCGCCGAGGTCGAGCTCGTCCTCGCGGCCGGCGAGGCCGGCCGCACGCGAACGGCGCCGTTCCTTGCCAGGCGAGGCGAGCTCCTGGCGGATCACGCGGAGCGGCAGGAACTCGTCGCGCTGGAGGCGGAGGATCGTCTCGAGCCGCTCGACGTCCTCCTCGCTGAAGAGCCGATAGCCGCCTTGCGTCCGCTTCGGCGAGAGGAGCCCCTGGTCCTCCAGGTAGCGGATCTTCGAGATCGAGATGTCTTGGAACTCGGCCTTCAGCCGCGAGCACACGGCGCCGATGGTGAGCAGGCGCTCGGACGTTGCCCTCTCGATCGTCGTCGCGCTCACTTGAGCAGGAAGGTCAGGCGGTACTTGCCGATCTGGAGCTCGTCGCCGTCCGCGAGCTCGCCGCTCTCGATCCGCCGGCGGTTGAGGAACGTGCCGTTAAGGCTCCCGAGGTCCTCGACGAAGAACGAGCCGTCGCGGCGGATGATCGCGGCGTGCTTGCGCGAGACGGTGACGTCGTCGAGGAAGATCTCGCAGTCGGGCGAGCGTCCGATCGTGGTTCGCTCGCCCTCGGGGTGGAACGTCTCGCCGGAGCGGCCGCCGCCCGAGCGGACGACCAGCGCCGGGCCCTTGATCCCGACGTCCTCGAGCGCGGCGACGGCCTCGTCGTGGCCGTCGTCGAGCGTGTACTGCTGTGTCGTCTCGCCGCTCTCGTCCTTGACGAGCAACGCGCCGCACTTCGAGCAGTAGTTCGCGGACTCCGGGTTCCGGAAGCCGCACTCCGGGCAGTAGAGGTAGCTCACGTCGGCGGCGCGGCCTTTGAGGCGAGGATCTCCGTGAGCGACTCGACGTCGACCTGGTCGAGGACGCTCTTCCCCCCGGTCTCGCGGAGGCGGGCGACGAGCTCGGCCCGCAGGATGTCGATGTGGCCGTGCAGGAGTCGGCGCCGCATCGAGACCTCCTTCTCCTCCCGCATGAGGTCCTCGATCAGCTTCTTGAGATCGTCGTCTGAGAGGGTGGCGAGATCGGGAAAGGGTTCCACGGCGGCCTTTCGCTCGGGTTTGCGCTGCTCACCCCAGTAAAGCAGCAGCGCGGCGAAGGGGTCAACCTGAGCTTTAGGTTCGGGCCGGGACCGGCTCTCCCTCCATCACTTCCTCGACCAGCGCCTCGAGCTCGCCCTCGAGCTCTTCCGAGAGCTCACGCGTCTGACCCTCGGCGTACAGGTGGAGTAGCGGCTCGTCCGGATCGGGGAGCACCTGCGCCCAGCCGCGCTCGTCGTAGACCTTGATGCCGTCGAGCAGGTCGAGCTCGCGGCCCTTCAGCCGCTCCGTGAGCATCCGCATGACGAGGCCCTTCATCGCCCATGAGCAGCGAACCTCGCGGTGGACGAGCGTCGGCTTCGGAAGCTCGGCGACCAGCTCGGACAGCGGACGGTCGAGCGGCGCCAGCAGCTCGAGCAGCTTGCAGAGCGCGGCGACCGCGTCGTAGGTCGGCAGGAACTGCGGGAAGACGTACCCGCCCTCGACCGCGCCGGCGAAGATCACGTCGCCCTCCGCGGCGGCGTGCGTGAGGCCCGCGGCCGACGCCGTCGTCCGCAGGATCTCGAGCTTGCTGCCCTCGACGAGCGCGTCGACCTGGCTGGTGACGTTGATCGGAAACGCGAGCTTCCCGGCCTGGCCGTTCGAGCTGATCAGGCGCGGGAAGAGGAGGAGCGCCTGGTCGAGCGGCACCTCCTGGCCGCGCTCGTCGACCAGGAAGAGTCGCTCGGCCGCGCGGTCGAGCACGAAGCCGAGGTCGGCCGCGACCGCCCCGACGAGCTTTCGCGTTTGCTCGATCGACTCGCGCACGACCGCCGGCGTCGACTCCCGTTCGGTCGCGAACCCGTGGATCGTCACCGCCTCGATCCCGAGCGGGCCCAGCAGGAGCGGCATCACGAACGACGCGGCCGAGTAGCCGTAGTCGACGACGATCTGGAAGCCGCGCCGCCTGACCGCTTCCAGGTCGATCCCGCCGAGCAGGTCCTGCGCGTAGCTCTCGCGCACGCGAGCCGGGTACGTGACCGAGCCGACCTCGGCGGCCGCCACGCGGCGCAGCTCCTGGCGCGTGTAGTGCTTCTCGATCTCCTTGCGGAGGGCGGTGCCCATCCGCACCCCCGGCTGCTCGAAGAAGCGGATCTGGATCATCTCCGGATCGGCCGCGCTCGTGCCGACGTGGAAGCCGAGGTCGTAGCCGTGCGTCTTCAGGAGGTGCTGGCTGACCGCGGCCGGGAGGACGCGGAGGTCGGCGACGGCGATGCCGGCCGAGTTGAAGCCGGAGATCATCGCGCGCTTGATCATCCGGCAGGCGCCGCTCGACTCGCGGCTCGCGACGACGCGCGCTCCGCGCTTCAGCGCCGTGCCCGCGGCGACGGCCAGACGAAGCGCCGCGTCTGCCGTCAGGTCGACGTTCACGAGGCCGACGACGCCGTCCTCGCCGAAGAGGCGCGCCGACGCCCGCGACTCCCAGATCAGGCTCTCGTAGATCTGCGAGCCGGACTCGACCTGCTTGTACGGATAGATGCGCACCTCGGGTGCGATCACGCTCTCGGCGCCGATCTGCACCTCGTCGCCGACGGCGACACGCTCCTGGATCCGTACGTGCGGCCGGATGTCGCAGTGCCGCCCGAGGATGGCGCCCTCGATCACGGTGCTGCGGCCGATATATGTCGAGGCGTCGACGACCGAGCGCTCGATCCGCGCGGCTTCGCGGAGCGTCACGCTCGTCGCGAGCACCGTGTGCGGCCCAACCGACGCCTCAGGTGAGATGCGGCAGTAGTTGCCGATGAACGCCGGGCCGTCGATCCGCTCGAGGTCCTCGATGTCGACCCCGTCGCCGACCCAGATGTTGCCGCGGAGCCGGATCCCGTCGATGTTCAGGCGGACGTGCTCGTCTAGCGCGTCGAAGTTCGCCTGCCGGTACTGGTCGAGGTTGCCGATGTCCTGCCAGTAGCCCTCGCAGACGTGGCCGTAGATCGGGCGGCCCATCTCCAAGAGCAGCGGGAAGAGCTCCTTCGAGAAGTCGTATGGGCGGTCCTTCGGCACGTGCCTCAGCACCTCGGGCTCGAGCACGTAGATGCCCGTGTTGATCGTGTCCGAGAAGACCTGGCCCCACGAGGGCTTCTCGAGGAAGCGCTCGACGCGCCCCTCCTCGTCGGTGACGACGATCCCGAACTCGAGCGGGTTGTCGACCGACTTGAGCCCGATCGTGACCGCGGCGCCCTTCTTGCGGTGAAACTCGACGAGCCGCGCGAGGTCGATGTCGCAGAGGGCGTCGCCCGAGATGACGAGGAAGGTGTCGTCCAGCTTGCCGCTCGCGAGCCGCACCGAGCCGGCGGTGCCGAGCGGGGACTCCTCGACCGAGTACTCGATCCGAAGGCCGAGGCTGTCGCCGTTCCCGAAGTAGCTGCGGATCGCCTGCGGGAGGAACGCGAGCGTGACGATCACGTCCTCGAAGCCGTGCGCGCGCAGCAGCTCGAGGATGTGTTCCATGCACGGCTTGCCGACGATCGAGACCATCGGCTTCGGCTGGTTCGACGTCAGCGGGCGCAGGCGGGTCCCCTCCCCTCCCGCCATCACGACGGCCTTCACGTCCGCACCTCCCGCGCGGCCTTGACCGCATAGGCCGCGAACGCTGCCAGCGCGAGGATCAGGCCGGTCCAGAAGATCCAGAGCGGCCAGCGCGCGCCGTCGTGGGTGACCATCACGAACGCGAGCGAGGCGTAGAGCAGCCATGTCGCGACCTTGCCGGCGAGGTTGACGGAGAGGTCGTAGCCGCGCTCCGCGACCAGCGGGTAGGCGACGAGGATCACCAGATCGCGCGCCGGGATCGCGAGCGCGACCCACGGCAGGCGGTCCGCGTGCCAGAGCAGGAGGACTGCGGCGTCGATCATCAGCCGGTCAGCGAGGGGGTCGGCGATCTTTCCGAACGAGGACTCGACCTGCCAGCGGCGCGCGAGGAAACCGTCGATCTGGTCGGTGACGCCGGCGACGCCGAAGACGATCGCGGCGGGCCAGCTGCGGCCTCCGTCGGCGGCGAGGAGAAGCGCGACGAAGACCGGGATCAGGACGAGCCGGAAGACGGTCAGCGCGTTCGGCAGCTGTGCAAGAGGTGCCGGAACCGCCCGCGTCGCCATGGCGAAAGGATAGTCGCGGTGCGCCCGCCGCCCGGCCGCGCCGCTCGGCGTCTTGCCCCCAACCGCCCCCAAGGGATCCCCGGAATCCCTGCTGTCACGCTATCGGGAAACGCGTGACGGGTGGTGCGCGCGAACGCGTCGGAAGTGTGACGATCCGTCCGCCGTGGCCGAGACCATGACGCTCCCCGGGTTCGTGAACGTGCACAGCCACGCGTTCCAGCGTGCGCTCCGGGGGCGCGCCGAGGGCGGCGACTTCTGGGCCTGGCGCGACGTCATGCTCGCGCTCGCGGAGCGGCAGACGCCGGACTCCGTTCGCCGCGAGTACGCCGCGACATACGCGGAGATGCGCGCTGCCGGCTACACCGCGGTCGGCGAATTCCATTACCTCGGTCTCGACGAGGCTCGCGCCGCGGCAGCCGCCGCGAGCGAGGCTGGACTCCAGCTCGTCCTGCTGCTCTCCGCGTACGGCCGCGGGGGCCTCACGCGCTTCCGACAGAGCTCCGTCGCCGAGTACCTCGCGCAGGTCGAGGGGCTAGCCGCGGACGACGTTCGCGTCGGCCTCGCCCCCCACTCCGTCCGTGCGTGCCCGCGCGACTGGCTCGAGGAGATCGGTCGCTACGCGCAGCGCGAGCCGCTGCCGCTGCACGTGCACGCCGACGAGCAGCCGCGCGAGATCGAGGAATGCGTCGCCGAGCACGGCATGCGCCCGATCGAGCTCATCGCCGACACCGGTTGCCTCGGGCCGCGCACGACCGTCGTCCACGCGACCCACGCCTCCGACGACGAGCTCGAGCTCGTTCGCGACGCCGGCGCGCGCATCTGCATCTGCCCCACGACCGAGGCGAACCTGGGCGACGGCTTCGCGCCGGTCGAGCGGCTCTGCGAACGTGGAATCGGGATCTGCATCGGCTCCGACTCGAACGTCCGGATCGACCCGCTCGAGGAGCTCCGCGAGCTCGAGGGGATCGCGCGCAGACGGGCGCTTCGGCGCAACATGCTCTCCGCCGAGCGCCTTCTCTGCTACGGCGCCGACGAAGGCGCCGGCGCGCTCGGGATCGACCGGTGGGAGGACGTCCAGGTCGATCTCGGGCACGTCTCCCTGCGCGGGATCGACGACGGCGATCCCTTCGCCGCGCTCGTCTTCGGCTGCTCGGCCGACGTCTTCGTCTGAGACCTGATGTAGGTGTACACCTACATCACGCGCAGGTGTACACCTGTGTAAGGGCTACGAGAAGACGCTCGTGCAGGTGTGCGCCGCGCGCGACCCGGCCGCCGCCGGCCCGGCGAAAAAGGTCGAGTGCCGCCGGACGAGCGCACCGGAGGCCACGGCCACCCAGCAAGCCGTTCGCGCGAGGTACGCGCGCGACGCCGCCGGTCCGTGCAGCCCGTAGGCGCCGTCATACGAGAGGTAGCCGAGCATCGGCGGATCGGAGCTCGCGGGCTCGATCTGCGTCCCCTCGCTCCACTCGTTGTAGCTCGTGATAGTGACCTCGTCCGCGCGCGCTCGGAGCGCCGAGCGCCACATCTCGTCGTAGGTCTTGCCGCGTCGCCGCGGCTTCATCCGGCGGTCGCCGGTCGCGCGCGAGGCGGCGTATCCGGGCCCGACCGACGGGAGGCACAGGAGCTTCACGCGGTGGGCGGCCGCGCACAGCCGCGCGAACGTGCCGCCGCCGTACGAGAGGACGTCGTAGGTGTAGACGCCGTCGAAGCCCGCCCGTGCGGCGAACCCGACGAGCGGCGTCTCGGCGAAGACGCGGACGCCGTCGAGGCCGCTCAGGAGCGCCGCCCACTCCTCGGCCGCGAACTGGACCGGGCGGTACACGTAGAAGTCCGTGATCCCGAGCGAGCGCAGATGCTGGACGTCGGCGGCGACGCTCTCGATGGTTCGGCCGCCGTACGGCTCGATGTGCGCTGCCACTCGCAGTCCGTTCGCACGTGCGGCTGCGATCACGGCCGGGAGCCGCGCGTCCTCGAACGAGCCCCAGCCCCACCACGAGGTCACGACCTCGTCGATCCCCGCGTCGGCGATCTCGCCCATCTGTGCCGCCACGACGCGCGGGTCCCCGCTCGAATACGCGCCGCGCGCGGGGTAGAAGTTCGACGCGATGTCGAACGGCGGCAGCCGCCAGTGCTGGCGCCAGTGCAGGTACGAGCCGTCGCGCGCCTGCGTCCCGTACCACGGGTAGTAGAAGACGGCGGTTCGCGCCTCGGACCGCGCCGCGCCCGCCCCGACGCCGGCGACCAGCGCGAGGATGATCAGGGCTCGGCGAGCGCGCACGGGGGCAAGATCGGAAGGTTGGCTGGACGGCCGCAGGGGGAGGCGCGCCCGTTCGGGGGATTGTGCCACGGTCGCGCCCTCACGATCATGGGAGCACGAGCGGAAACACTCGGCGACGCGGTCACGCCGAACCAGCCTGACGGAGGTATCCGACGTGACCGACCCGACCGAACGACTGCTCCA
>DASUZD010000345.1:0-2940 GCA_036377055.1 Gaiellaceae bacterium
GGGAGTTCTTCTCCGAGCGGATCGCGCTCGAGCGGTGGGCCGAGGGCGGGCCGGTTCCGGTCGAGGTCGAGATCGAGCCGACGGGGCCCGCACCGGTCGCGCCGGTCGAGCGCGCCGAGCCGCCGCAAATCCCGCCGGCCGCGGCGAAACGGTGACGCCGGCGCAGGCGGTTCTGTCGGCCCGCGGGGTCGCGAGGCGCTTCGGCGCGCAGATCGCGCTGGCGCCCACGGATCTGGACGTCGGCGACGCAGAGACGGTCGCGCTCGTCGGGCCGAACGGCGCGGGAAAGTCGACGCTGCTCGCGATCCTCGCCGGCGCGCTCGAGCCGAGCGAGGGCCTCGTCGAGCGTCGTGAAGGGACTCGCGTCGGCTGGGTTCCGCAGCGGCCGGCGCACTACGCGAGGCTGACCGCGCGCGAGAACCTCGAGCTCTTCGCGCGGCTGGAGGGAGAGCCGCGGCCGGCCGACGCGGCCGCGCGGCTGCTCGCGTCCTTCGAGCTGCCGGCGGACGGGCCGGCGAGCGGCAGCCTCTCCGTCGGCAACCGCCAGCGCCTGAACCTCGCGATCGCGCTGCTCGGCGACCCGCGGGTGCTTCTCTTGGACGAGCCCACGGCGTCGCTCGACCCGGGCCAGCGGCGCCGCCTCTGGGAGCGCGTCGAGGCGCTGCGCGAGCTCGGCGGCTCGGTCGTCTTCGCAACGCAGAACGTGGACGAGCTCGAGCGGCACGCAGACCGCGTCGTCGCGCTCCGCGACGGGACGCTCGTCTTCGACGGCTCCGTCGCGGACTACGAGCGCGAGCCCGCCGTCGACCTCTTCGCGTGAACGCGCTGCTCCTGCTGCGCAAGGACCTGCGGGTGCTTCGGCGCTCGCCGTTTCTCCTGCTCGTCCTGCTCGCCTATCCGCTCGTGATCGCGGGGCTGGTCGGGCTCGTCGCCGGCTACGCGAACTCGAAGCCGCGCGTCGCGCTCGTCGACGAGGACCACCTGCCGAGCGTGCTCGTGGTCGGCGGCCATCGTTTCCGCGTCGACCGCACGATCGACCGCGTCAGCCACGACGTGAAGCTCGTTCGGCTCTCGCCCGAAGAGGCGGCGCGCCAGCTACGGACCGGAAAGGTGGTCGCGACGGTCACGGTGCCGCGCGGGTTCGCTGCCGACCTGAGGGCGATGATCCGGAGCCCGCGGCTCGTCCTCCAGACGACGCAAGGCGGCATCTCGCCCCGCGTGACGCAGCAGGTGCAGGCGCTCGTCTACTCGCTCAACCGCGAGCTCCAGACCGCGTACATCGAGTCGAACCTCCGCTACGTGCAGCTGATCCTCCACGGCGGGGACGGCAGCTTCCTCGGCCGGAACTTCCGAATCCTCGGACTCGACGGCACCGAGCAGGTCCTGCGGCAGCTTCCGCGCGGACGGCAGCTCGACGAGATTCGCCGGTTCGTCGGCGACGCGAGGCTCGCGCTCGCGCAGACGAACGGTGCGCTGCGCGCGACGGCGAACCCGATCGAGCTGGTCCAGGCGCCCGACCGCGGGCGCACGTGGGCGCTCTCCGCCCAGGTGCAGGCGTACGCGCTCGCGCTGACGATCAGCTTCCTGACGCTCGTGCTCGCGGCCGGCGCGCTCGCGGCGGAGCGGGACGAGAACGTGATCGGCTGTCTCGCGCGAGGTCTCGTCGGGCTCGGCGAGCTCATCTCGGCGAAGGTCATGCTCGCAGCGGTCGTCGCCCTGTTCGTCGGCTTCGCGGTCGCGGTCGCCTTCGGGCTGATCATCCAGGTCGGCGACGTCACCGGCGGCGAGCCGTGGTCGCGCCTGCCGCTGCTCTGCGCCGGCCTGCTGCTCGCGGGCGCGAGCCTCGGCGGCCTCGGGACGTTGCTCGGGTCGCTCGCGCGGGAAGCTCGGACCGCGTCGCTCGTCTCGCTGCTCGTCGCGCTTCCGATCGTCTTCCTGGGCCTCGTCCCGCGCGAGATCGTCCCCGCCGCCGGCTACCTCAGCGACGCGCTTCCCTTCGCCCACGCGGTCCGGTTCTTCGGGGCCGCGTTGTACGACGCGAGCCCGTGGCGCACCGTGGCGCGGGAGGCCGCGTGGCTGGCGGCGCTCGCCGCGATCTTCGCGGGAGCCACGCGCGCGGGCGCGCGCCGCTTGCTCGCCTGACGAACCGCGCTACACTCGGGTCAAATGCTTCGCCTGGCCGCCGCAGCCGTCGCGGTCGCCGCTCTCGCGGTCGGGTTCGGGAACAGTGGTGGCGTCGGGACCGCCACGGTCGCGTGCGCCACGACCAGCTTCCAGATCTCGTTCGACCCGAAGCAGCGCGTCGTCGTGACTAGCGGCGGCAAGATGCTCGCGTCCGCCTCCTTCACGGAGCGGGTGCTCGGCGACGCGTGCCGCCGGGTCGCGGAGCCGAAGGGGTTCACCGACAGGGGGCTCGGGCCGGAGATTCGCGAGAAGATCGCTTTTCGCTGCGCCGCGTCCGAGCCGATCCGGATCCAGGTCCACCCGATCCGGAACGAGCCGGGGAAGATCATCGGGAGCTCCCTCAGCGTGGGCATCGGCTCGCAGCCGATGAAGGTGATTGCGGGGGCGGTGCTCAAGAACCGCGGCAGCCCGTATGCGTCGGCCGTTTGGCGCGCTCGGGCCTATTGCAAGCTCGGCGCCAAGTAACGCGACCTAGCTGAGCTTGAAGCGGTAGAGGTGGACGTCGCGCGGCCGGAAGATGTCCTGGAACGCGCCGTTCGCCACCTTGACGGGGCGCGGGATCTGCTGGGGCGGGTTGAAGGGCGGCGGCGGGTCCTGCCGGACGTACTCGAACAACACCTCACCTCGCGTGAGCGCGGCGGGTAGGCCGGTGAACTCGATCCACATGACGCCCGACGAGCCGGTCCGAACGGCGATCACGTAGAGGAACCCGTTCGCGCGGCGCGCGACGAGCTCGACGTCGGTCGAGGCGTGCGT
>DASUZD010000346.1:0-10938 GCA_036377055.1 Gaiellaceae bacterium
CGCGTACCCGGTCGCGATGGCGTTCGCGCTCGTCTACAGCGGCGAGCACTACGCGATCGACATCCTGATCGGGTGGGCCTACGCGGTCGCGGCATACGTAGCAGTCGAGCGGCTCGCGGATTGGCTGGCCGCACGTCGCGCGGCCCGGGCAGAGCCGGTCCCGGCGGTACATTGAGCCTGTGGACGCGCTGATCGTCGACGCCGTCCGCAGCCCGATCGGGAAGCGGAACGGCAGCCTCGCCGGGATCCGCGGCGACGAGCTTGCGGGGCAGGTCATGAACGCGCTCGTCGCGCGGCACGACCTCGACCCCGCGGAGGTCGAGGACGTCCAGATGGGGTGCGTCACCCAGGTCGGCGAGCAGGGCTGGAACATCGGCCGCATGGCGCCCCTCGTGGCGGGGTGGCCCGAAACCGTTTGCGGAACGACCGTCGACCGTCAGTGCGGCTCGTCGATGCAGTGCAACTTCAACGCCGCCGCCGCGATCGCGTCCGGCCAGCTTGACTTGGTCGTCTCCGCCGGCGTCGAGATGATGTCGCGCGTGCCGATGGGGTCGAACGGCGGCGACCTCTCGGACGTCCTCCTCGATCGCTGGCAGATCGTCCCGCAGGGGATCGCGGCGGAAGTGATCGCGAAGGAATGGGGCCTCTCGCGCGAAGAGCTGGACGCGTTCTCGCTCGAGTCGCACCGACGGGCGGTGGCCGCGATCGACGACGGGCGTTTCGAGAACGAGATCGTGCCGGTTCAGGTCTCTGCGGCCGGCGCGGCCGTGCTGCTCGGGGTCGACGAGACGCCGCGTCGCGACACCTCCGCCGAGGCGCTCGCGGCGCTCGAGCCCGCGTTCCTGCCGGACGGAAAGGTGACGGCGGGAAACGCGAGCCAGATCTGCGACGGCGCGGCCGCGGTCCTCGTGGCGAGCGAGCGAGCGGCCTCGCGGCTCGGGCTGGAGCCGCGGGCCCGCTTCGTCTCGTTTGGCCTGTCCGGCGTCGACCCGCACCGGATGCTCCACGGGAATCCAGAGGCGTGCGCGCGAGCGCTCGCGCGCGCGGGTCTCACGTGGGACGACGTCGCGGTGATCGAGGTGAACGAGGCATTCGCCTCCGTCGTCCTCCAGTTCGTCGCCGACGCGGGCCTCTCGGATCGGATGGAGGACGTGAACCCGAACGGCGGCGGGATCTCGCTCGGCCACCCGCTCGGCGCGACGGGCGCGCGGATGACCGCGACGCTCCTGAACGAGCTCGACCGGCGCGGCGCGCGGTACGGGATCGCGACGATGTGCATCGGCTTCGGCCAGGCGATCGCGGCCGTTATCGAGCGACTCTGAACTGGCTCCTCGTTCGCGGGCGCGGCGACCGGCCGCTCGCGCGGCGCGTCGACCCCGCGGCGATCTCGGCGCACTCGTCGTCGAAGCGGCCGTCGGTCGAGCCGGGTGAGCTCGCGATCCTCTACGCGGCGGTGTGGCAGGCGGTCTACGGCGTGGTCGAGATCGCGTCCGTGCCGGAGCACGATCCCTCGCGCGACCGTTGGGCGTGGCGCTTCGCGATTCGCCCGCTCGTCGTGGTTCGCGACCTGCACCACGCGCCGCCGGTCGAGGCGGCCGGCGTCTTCCCGCAGAGCCTCTGGCGCCACTCCCACATCCGCCTGACCGAGGAGCAGTTCGCCGCGGCGCGAGCGCTGGTCGAAGCCGCCGCGTGATGCCCTAGAACTCCGCGAGCTCGGTGTACGGCCGCCGGAATGCTTCGGGCGAACCCGTTCGCAGGGCCATCCACTCGTGCACGCCGCCTTCGGCGCCCTCGTCTTCGAGCGTCCAGCCGAGGTTCGCGACGCAGAAGCCGACGGAGCGGCGGACGCCGGGAAGCTGCGTGTCGTCGACGAAGACGATCCCGCCCTCCTTCACGAGCCGCGCTGAGTACACCAGATCGAGGAAGACGGCCTCGAAGCGGTGGTTGCCGTCGACGAAGGCGAGGTCGAAGCGCCGGCCCTCGGCGAGCAGGCGCGGGAGCACGATCTGCGACTCCTCGCCGTGGAACTCGACGAGGTCCCGAACGCCCGCCTCCTCGAGGGCGCGCAGCCCCGCGCCGTCGTACCGGGTGCGATGCTGCGGCAGTCCCTCGAGCTGATACGGATCGATCGCGACGTGCGCTCCGCCGCCGTTCTCGAGCAGCGCCTCGCAGATGAACAGCGTCGAGACGGCCCATCCGAGCCCCACCTCGAGCGTCCTCGTCGCATGCTCCCGCCGCACCCAGTCGCGCAGCGCCGTCCCTTCCTCCGGCCCGATCGCGACCGGGAAGAGCGCGCGTCCCCGCTCCTCGGAGGTCAAGGCAGCGGCCCGACGAAGACCGTCCACGAGTGCCCGCGCTCGAAGCCGAGGCCGGTGAACGCGCGGTCGGGCGCAGGCCCTCGCCGCCAGGCGACGAGGCGCTGGTAGCCGGCCGCTTTCGCGCCCCGAAGCTGCGCCGAGACGAGCGCCTTCGCGATTCCGCGCCCGCGCCAGGGTCGCGCGACGGCCACCATCCGGTGCGAGGCGGTCTTCCCGTCCGGAAGCACGATGAAGGTCGAGAACCCGGCGACCTCGTCGTCAGGGGTGACCGCGATCGACGTGAGCTCCACCGGAAGCGACGGATTCCCGAGCTCGTAGACGATCCAGTCCTGCATCGTGTCGGTCTGTCGCGCGACCCAGCCGCCGAACTCGGGGTACGCCTCGGTCGCGACCGCGTACATCTTGTTCATCAGCTCGGGCCGCTCGGCGAGCCAGCAGATCTCGACGCCCTCCGGCGGCGGGAACCCGGCGACGTCGCCCCCGAGGTCGAGCGTCCACTGGTCAGTGGTTCGAATCGGCTTGTAGCCCCGCCGCTCGACGTACCCGAGCGAGTGCCCGTCCGTCGTGAGCACGGCGCACTCGAAGCCGATCTTGCCCTGCCGGCGCGCGCCCTCGGCGAGCTCGTGGACGAGGGCGGTGCCGACGCCGCGACCCCGCAGGGCCGGGAGCACGCGGATGTCGACGTAGGGGTGGGTGGCGCTCACGGAGGCCGGGTCGCCGGCGAGGAACGCCGCGCCCGCGGGCTCGCCGTCGAGGTACGCGAGCAGGTCCATCCGGTACAGCTCGCGCGCGCGCACGAGCGCCATCATCTCCACAGTCTCCGGGTCGTCCGGCGCCCCGGCGTTCCGAAGCTCGACCCAGAGCTCCAGGTCGGCGTAGCCGTTCACGGACTTGACCTCGATTGCCACGACCCCAGTTAGGATCGCCGCTCGTGTCGCGGGAGATCAAGCGCGTAGGCGTCGTCGGCCTCGGAACGATGGGCGCCGGGATCGCGCAGGTCTGCGTCCAGGGCGGGGTGGAGGTCGTCGGCCACGACGTGACGGCCGACCTCGGCGAGCGCGCCGCGGAGCGGATCGGTCACTACCTCACACGCGCCGTCGAGAAGGGCCGGCTCGAGCAGGCGGAGCGCGACGCGGCGGTGGCGAGGCTCTCGCTGACGACCGACCTCGCGGACCTCGCCGGGTGCGATCTGGTGATCGAGGCGGCCTTCGAGGACCTCGACGTGAAGCGCGAGCTGTTTCGCGCGCTCGAGGACGTCGTCGCGCCCGACGCGGTCCTCGCGACGAACACCTCCGCGCTCTCGGTGACCGAGATCGCCGCGGCCGCGAAGCACCCGGAGCGCGTCGTCGGCATGCACTTCTTCAACCCGGCGCCGCTGATGCCGCTCGTCGAGGTGGTCCGGGCCGAGCTCTCTTCGGACGAAGCCTTCGAGGACGCGTTCGCCTTCGCTGAGCGCGTCGGCAAGACGCCGATCCGCTGCAACGACACGCCGGGGTTCGTGGTCAACCGCGTCCTGATCCCGCTGCTCAACGACTGCATCCGCGTCCTCGACGAGGCGGGCGTGACGCCCGAGGATCTGGACAAGGGGATGAAGCACGGCGCCGGGTGGCCGATGGGTCCGTGCGCGCTGGTCGACCTCGTCGGCATCGACGTGCACGTCCACGCGTCCGAGGCGCTTTACGCGGCGCTCCGCGAGCCCCGGATGGCGCCGCCGCCCCGCCTCGTCCGCATGGCGCGGGCCGGCCTGCTCGGCCGGAAGACCGGGCGCGGCTTCTACGCGTACGACTAGACCTCTCGCGTTCCTTCGAAGAGGCGCCGGAGCGCGGCCGTGTCTGCGCCGTCCGAAAGGAGCAGCACCTCGTCGCCGGCCTCGAAGACGTGTGAGCCGCGGGCGTGACGCGGCTCGTCGCCGCGCACGACCAGGCTCACCCACGAATGCTCGCCGAGCGGCAGGTCTCGGATCGCCGCGCCCTCGGCGCGGGCACCACGTGCGACCACGAACCGCTGCACGCCGTGCGGCTCGCGGCGGAGCCGGATCGAGAGGTCCCACGGCGCGGGCTCGACGACGCGCATCGGGATGCGCAGGCGGCTCGCCGCGAGTGGGATCGTCGTCCCCTGGACGATCACCGAGAAGGCGACGACGACGAAGACGATCCCGTAGATGCGCCCTGCCTGGTCGACGCGGTCGAGCAGCGCCAGCGCGGCGAGCAGGATCGGCACGGCACCCTTGAGGCCGCCCCAGATCACGAACAGACGCTCGCCGAGCCGGAGTCGAGCCGGCAGGAGCAGCGCGCCGGCAACGAGTGGACGCGCGACGAGCGTGAGCAGCAGTGCGAGCAGGAGCCCGTCGAGCCAAAGGTTCCGGCTGCCGAGATCCGTCAAGTCGATCGTCAGCCCGAGCGCGACGAACACGACGATCTCCGCGATCGACGCGAGCGAGGTGTGGAAGCGCTCGATCTCCGCCTTGTACGGCGCGCGCGCGTCGCCGATCAGCAGCCCCGCGACGAACACGGCCAGGAAGCCGGAGCCGTGGGCGACCGTGGCGACACCGTAGATCACGCCCGCGGCGGCGAGCGTCCGGAGCGGGTAGAGGCCCTCGTTCGGCAGCGAGACGCGCCGCATCAGCTGGAGCAGGCCGTACGCGCCCGCGCAGCCGACGGCGAGACCGACCGCCATCTCGACGGAGAACTCGCGGACGACCGTCCAGAAGGTCGCGTTGCCGTGCGTCGCGAGATCGAGCATCGCGATCATGAGCGCGATCCCGACCGGGTCGTTCGCGCCCGACTCGCCCTCGAGGATCGTCGCCGCGCGGCCGCCGACCTCGCGGTTCCCGAGCACGGAGAAGAGGACGGCCGGATCGGTCGGTGAGAGGGCGGCGCCGACGACGCCGGCGATCGTCCACGAGAAGTCGAAGAACGCGTGGGCGAAGACGGCCATGACGCCTGCGGTCGCAAACGTGCCGAGGACGCCAAGGGAGGTGATCGGCACGACGGCGCCGCGGAAGCGCCGCGCACCGACGTGCATGCCGCCGTCGAAGAGGATCGCGATCAGCGCCACGACGCCGATCCGCTCGACCGTCCGGATCGAGACGTGCTCCGCGAGGCCCGGGAAGACGTCGGATGCGGCCGCCGCCGCGAGCAGGAAGAGCGCCGGCGCCGGCACGGGGAACCGCTCCGTCAGCTTGTACGTTCCGAGCGCCAGGAAGAATCCGGCCGCGACGATGAGCACGATCGCGCCGAAGTCGAGGATCTCCGTCACGCCCGCGACTGTAGTGAAGCCGCTGCTGCCGAGCCTGGACGCCCTGTGGGGCCGTGGTTACAGTTTCCTTACGCCAAGCTGATGCAGCGCACAAGGAGTCGGTGGATACTGCGACGAGTCATGCGACGCCTGGCCTTCCTCGCCCTTTTTGCCGCGTTGGCTGTCCCCGCCGCCGCGCTCGCTTCCGAACGCGCGGCCGACGACGGCACGCTCTCGGTGGTGACCGCCGACGGGGTGATCAACGTCGTAGCGCGCGGCGGCGTGATCGGAAGCTGTGACCAGTGCCGCGTCTGGATCACGGATCCGGTCGCGGGCGACGGCACGGGCGCGGTCGTGACGGGCTGGGAGGACAAGGACGACGTGACCGATACGAAGTCGAAGTGGTCGGGCACGGACGTTCGCTTCAAGCTGATCGGCGGCTCCTTCAAGCTGCGAGTCGCCGGGACCGGGATCACGCTGTACGCGGTCGGCAAGGGCTCGGGGTCGCTCCGCGGGGCAGTGACCAACACGGGCACGTGGTCGCTCAACGACGGCACGCCGCGCCTGCTGCCGGACACGATGAAGCCGTTCGTCCTCGCCGCCTGACTCGCCGGCTGACCCATCTGGCATCCTGAGCCAGTGGCGGCGAGCTCACCGAACGTGCTGGTGGTCGAGGACGAGGCCTCGATCGCGTCGTTCGTCTCGCTCTACCTGAAGAACGCCGGCTACACCGTCCGGACGGCCGCGACGGGGTCGGAGGCGCTGGCGCAGGTCGCGGCGCAAGACCCGTCGTTGATCGTTCTCGACCTGATGCTTCCGGACATCGACGGCATCGAGGTCTGCCGGCGGATCCGCAAGGGCTCCGACGTGCCGATCCTGATGCTGACGGCCCGCGACGAGGACGTCGACAAGATCATCGGGCTCGAAGTGGGGGCGGACGACTACCTGACGAAGCCGTTCAACCCTCGCGAGCTCGTAGCGCGCGTGAAGTCGATCCTTCGCCGCGCCGCACCGGCGCGCGAGGATCGAGAGAGCGCGCAGCTTCGCCACGGCGACCTCACGATCGACGCCGGACGCAGGGAGGTACACGTCCGCGAGCAGGAGGTTCAGCTCGCGCCGAAGGAGTTCGACCTCCTGTGGGAGCTGCTCGACCACCGCGGGCTCGTGCTCACGCGCGACCAGCTGCTCGAGCGGGTCTGGGGATATACGTTCGCGGGGGACACGCGCACGGTCGACGTCCACGTGCGGCAGCTGCGCCGGAAGCTCGGAGAAGCGTCACCGATCGTGACGGTCTGGGGCGTGGGCTACAAGGTCTCGCCGGCGCGGGAGTCGGCGCCGGCGTAGGAGGGGTCGACGCGATGCTCCGGTCGCTCCGTTTTCGGCTCGCCGCGTTCTTCCTCTTCGGGGTCGTCGTCGCCGGGCTCGTCGCGGCGGCGATCTCGTTCCAGCTGATCCAGAGCTACCAGCTCAAGCGCGCGCGAGCGGACATCAGGCGCGAAGCCGCTGGGCTGACCGAGCTGTACGCGTTCCGGGCGACGCAGGTCGTTCGCCCGAACCAGCGGAACGACATTCCGCAGATCCCGGCGCACACGCTCGAGGACGCTACCGGCGACAAGCTCTACTACCTACCGGCGGCGGCGCTGATCGCGCTCTTCCCGCGCGAAGTGCCGGTCCTTCCGCGGATCTCGCGGCGGACGGTCCCGCTGAAGGCGCTCCAGCAGGGAAAGACGATCCAGTTCGAGTTCGTGCCGCCCCACGAGCACCGGACGTTCATCGCGGTCGCCAGGCCGCTCGAGCTGACGAAGCAGAAGCTCTTTTTCGGCGCGATCGTCGTAGCGCGGCCGAAGGACCAGCTCGGGACGCAGGTCGGGCCGCTGCTCGGCCGGCTCGCGCTCGCCCTCCTCGGTGGCCTCATCGTCGCCACGCTCCTCGGCCTCTACCTCTCCCGCCGGATCACGCGTCCCGTGCTTCAGCTGTCGAACGTCGCCGACCAGGTCGCGAGCGGGCGACTGGACGTCGAGGTGCCCGAGGTGCGCGGCGCCGGCGAGATCGGGCACCTGTCCGAGCGCTTGCGGGAGATGACTGTGCGGCTCGCGGAGTCCGAGCTGCGCGAGCGGAACTTCTTCATGTCGGTCTCGCACGAGCTGCGAACGCCGCTGACGGCGATCCGCGGGCACGTCGACGCGCTGCGAGAGGGGCTCGCCGAGGATCCCGCGCTCCGGGCGGAGTCGCTCGAGGTGATCGCGGAGGAGGCGGGGCGGCTCGAGCGGCTCGTCGGTGAGGTGCTCGACCTGGCCAAGCTCGAGGGGCACCGGTTCGCCCTCTCTCGCGAGGAGGTCGACATGGAGCGGCTCTGCGACCGCGCGTACGCGACCTTCTCCGAGGAGGCGCGCAGGCGGGCGATCGACTACCGGCACGCCGCGAGCGCGAAGCCGGTGATCGTCGCCGACGGAGACCGCGTCCTCCAGATCATCACGAACCTGCTCTCGAACGCGTTTCGCTGGACGCCGGACGGCGGTCGAATCGCCCTCGACCTGCACGCCGACAACGGCGCCGTCGGCGTGTCCGTCGAGGACAGCGGCCCGGGCATTCCGCCGTACGACCAGGAGCGGATCTTCCGCGCGTTCTGGTCGCGCGACGGGTCCGGGACAGGACTCGGGTTGGCGATCGCGCGCGAGCTCGCCGAAGCCCACGGCGGCCGCATCGAGCTCGTGAGCGAGCCCGGACACGGCAGCCGCTTCGAGCTCGTCCTGCCGGCCGAGCCTGTCTAGGCGCGTCTCGCAACGCTCCGCTAGGTGTCTTTCTCAGACGTGTCACGAGTAGACGCTTGACAACGAGCTGAAGACTTTAGAAGATTCTCTATCGATGGTGACGTATCCGCGAAAGAGCCTCGTCTTCTTTGCGAGCATCATCGCGGCGCTCGTTCTGCCGACCTGCGCGACCGCAGCCTACGAGAACTACATGCAGCACCAGTATCTCGGGCCGTACAACCAGGATGACTGTTACTACGTGCAGGCGGAAATGTGCTCCAACTGGAACTACTGGTGGGGCCACGAACTCGATCGAGGTAGCGGTGGGACTGTTTTGCAGAGCTACGAGACTGGGTCGGTGATCCGTGGTCGCTATCGCACCGCTCCGGGGAATTACGCGCTTTTTCCGCGGGACGTTTCGATGAGCGGCTGGTACCTGAAGGGCGGTGCTCTCTATTGGGGTGGGGCCTACATCTGGGTCGACCTTGGACAGGTTGTCGCAGGTTGAAGGGGTAGGAGATGAAGCGTTCTCTCTTCGTCGTTCCGGCATTGGCAGCCGCCGCTGTGTTCGCAGCTCTGTTTGCGACGAACTCAAGCGGGTCGCGCGGCCTCGACCGTCTGACGAACAGAGGCGAACCGGTTGCGCGGATATCTCCTCCGGGAAGCCGTATTCTCGAGCATCTCCGGGCGAACAACCTTCGGTTGCTCGCGCAGATCGGCCACCGCCAGTTCTTTCGCCTTACGATTCGAAACGCCGACTGCTTTGCGTCGGGCGATGCCGACATAGCAGGTGCGACCCCGACTGACGTCTACTGCCCGAACGGAAGCTTCCCGACCGCGGCCCTCCCCGTTTACGACGACCCCGCGGTCGAGATTGCGAAAGGTGATCCCGGTGCTCCACGTCTCCTCGCGCTGGACGGATTCGCGGCCGATGGAGTCGATCGCGTCGAGCTTGTTCGAGAAGGCGTCGTCATCGCTTCGGCCCGCATCGTCGGGAATGTCTTTTCGTTGGACGCAGCCGGTGTCGCGATCGCCGGAGCACGACTCGTCGCTCGGGATGAGGCCGGGGCGATCGTGTTTACGAGGACATACTCGGCGCCGCCGAGTTGAGGTTCAGCCGATCTCGGCGCTGCCGCCGGGGCGGCGTTCTTCCATCCGGTAGACGATCGCGCCGCCGCTCGACTCGAGGTTCCGCTCGAGCCGGGCGAGGCGCTCGTCGACGCCCTTCCAGCCGGAGCTGATCAGGTCGACGAGGAGCGCGAGGTCGTCGACGCGGCCGTGCCGCTCGGCGAGGAGGTCGCCCTCGAGGCGCTCCAGGCGCCGGATCGCCTGACCCATCAGGCCGCGGACCTCCGCGAGCTGCCGGCCGACCGGGAGAACCTGCTCGCGAAGCCCGTCCTGGACGGCCGCGTTCACCTGCTCGGGCAGCGTGCTCTCGAGCTCGGCGGCCGTCTGCGCGAGAGCCTCGATCTGTGCCCGGGCCCGCTCGAGCGCGGCCTCGACGGCGGCGGGGTCGGCTCGGCCTTCCGCCGCCTCCGTCACCCGAGCCTTGGCGCGCTCGATCGCGCTCTCGTCCATGCGTTACAAGGGTAGCGTTGCGGTCGGATGAGGTCGGAGGAGCTCGACTACGACCTTCCGCCCGAGCTGATCGCGCAGCGGCCGACCGAGCGGCGGGACGACTCGCGCCTGCTCGTCTACGAGCGGAGCTCCGGTGCGGTCCGGCACCGGCGCTTCGCAGAGCTTCCGGAGGAGGTCGGAGACGCGCTCGTCGTCGTGAACGACACGCGGGTGGTGCCGGCACGGATCCCGCTTGAACGCCCGAAAGGAGAAGTGCTGCTGCTCGAGCCTGTGGGAGAGGACGGTGTCTGGGAGGCGCTCGCGCGGCCGACGCGTCGGCTGCGAGCCGGCCAGCGCTACGGCTCGGTCGAGCTGCTGGAGCACCTCGGCGAGGGGCGGTGGCGCGTCCGGCTGGATGGAGAGCCCGCCGGCGAGACGCCGCTGCCGCCGTACATCACGACGCCACTCGCCGACCCGGAGCGGTACCAGACGGTGTACGCGCGCGAGGCGGGGTCGGCCGCCGCGCCGACCGCCGGCCTCCACTTCACTGACGATGTGCTCGACGCGCTCGACGTCGAGCGCGTGACGCTCCACGTCGGCCTCGACACCTTCCGGCCTGTCACCTCGGACGATCTCGAGCGGCATGCGCTCCACGGGGAGCGGTACTCCGTCGATCCGGAGGCGTGGGAGCGGATTCGCCGCGCGCCCCGCGTGCTGGCGGTGGGAACGACGACCGTACGTGTGCTCGAAACCCTGGCGCGGGGTGGGCCGCTCTCCGGCCGCACCGACCTCTTCGTCACGCCCGGCTTCGAGTTCCGCCGCGTCGACGCGCTGCTGACGAACTTCCACCTGCCTCGGACGACGCTGCTCGCGCTAGTGATGGCGTTCGCAGGCGTGGAGGAGACACGGGAGCTGTACCGCGTCGCAATCCGCGAGCGATACCGGTTCTACTCGTTCGGCGACGCGATGCTCGTCGTCTAGCAGCCTGTGGAGCGACCGCTTCAGAGCTGGCACGCGCCGGAGGCCGACGCAGGTGTACACCTCCATCATGCGCAGGGGTACACAGGCGCCATGAG
>DASUZD010000347.1:0-4067 GCA_036377055.1 Gaiellaceae bacterium
CCTACTCAGTGAGGGTCGCCGCAGGCGGCGGGCGTCTTCGCAGGTCGGACGCACCCTTGCCCAGGGATGCACATGCGCGCCGTTCCCGTCTGCCTTCGGCGTAGCACGGGCGCTCACGTCGGCACGTAGCGGGCGCCGAGCGTCGTTGCAAGCGTTCGATGCGCGGGGCTCGTGCCGACGAGGATCGAGCGCGCGGGATCCACGCCGTGTGCGCGCGCGAAGGCGAGCGGGAGTCCTGGGAGTGGCGGCCGGCACCAGCACGTCGGTGGGCCGGCGGCGTGCGGGCAGAGCGCGCTCTCGATCGGTCCCGACACGTGGGCGTTGAGCGCGGCGACGAGGGGTGCGAGCTCCTCCAGCCGGCCGTCCGGGCGCCAGTCGAAGACGAGGTGGGGAGCGTCGCGATCGCCCTGTGGCTCCCAACCGCCTCCCGTCAGCACTCCGGCGGCGACGAAGACACCGGTGCGGGGCCGGTCCGGTGGTGACGCGCGCGCGAAGAGCACGTGCTCGACCTCCGTCAGTCCCTCGTCGAGCGAGGGCGGCTCGAGCTCGCGGAGCGTCCGCATCTGGGAGGTCGGCGCGAGTATCCCCTGCCCGCGCAGCTCTTGCGGAGTCGGCAACGAGCCGAACTGCTCGAGGAGGCGCTCGACAGCGTTGACCTGCGCCTGGGCGAGCGGGGTGTCGAGCCACACGCAGCGGGTCGACGCGCCGTGCCTGCTCGCCACTTCGATGACGTAGCTCCGCACGGCGCGCGTGAGGTACGTGTTGTCGAGCACGACCCGCCTGGCACCGTTCGCGAGCCTCTCGTCGAGCGCGTTGGCGAGCTCGCGGAGCGATCCTCCCCGCTCCTCGCGGTTGAGACGCTCGTAGCCACCCGCGACGTACTCCTCCGCGATGCGGCTCTTCCCTGCGCCGGGGATGCCCATGACGAGCACGACCTCTGCGCCGGTCCGGCGTGTCCGCCGTGCGCCTCCAGCGCCGAACTCTCTGTCGAGCACCGCCCGCTCCTCCGGATCGAGGGTGATCGCCGCTGCCGCAGCAGCCGAGCGGGCCGTCTCCGGGCGGCGAGCGCCGGGGATCGCGATCACCCCTGGGGCGAGCGCGAGCAGCCACGCGAGCGCGACCTCGGCCGGAGTCGCTTGGTGTGCTCGCGCAACCTCGGCCAACGCCTCGTTGCGAGCGAGCCGTGGCGCCCGGCGCGGCCCACCAAGCGGCGAGTGTGCGATCACAGCGATACCGGCCTCGGCGCAGCGAGCGACGACCCCACCTCGCAGCGCAGCGACGTCGAAAGGACTGAGAGCGACCTGCACGGCCGCGATCGGCGCGAGCTCGACCGCCTCGTCGAGCAAGCGCCGGTTGACGTTCGAGACGCCAACGTGCCGCACGAGCCCGTCCGAGACGAGCCGCTCCAGCACGCGCAGCGACGTCCGCCAGGGAGTCCGCGGGTCGGGCGCGTGAATGAGGTAGAGGTCGATCGGCAACCCGTCGAGCGCCGCGAGGCTCGCCTCGCAGTCCGCGCGAAGCGCCTTCGCCCGACCGTCGGGAACCCATCCACCGCCGACCCGAGTCATGCCGCCCTTCGTCACGATGCGAGCCCGAGCGTCGGCGCCGCAGCGACGGAGCGCGCGGGCCAGCAGCCGCTCGTTGTCGCCGTACGACCGGGCGGTGTCGAAGAGCGTCATCCCCGCGTCGACCGCAGCCGCGATGGTCTCCAGGGCGACCTCGTCGTCGCGCTCCGGCTCGGTCGACAAGCGCATGCAGCCGAGCCCGATTCGAAGTTCCACGGACGCGTAGTCCATCAGCAAGTGGTTCGACCCTGCGGCCGACCGGGAACAACGAGCCGGTGCGACGACTGGCAGTGCTCGTCGTGTCCGCGGTAGCGGTGGGGTTGCTCCCGGCAGCCGGCGCCGGCAGCAACGGCAGCACCGCGCCGGTGATCGCGTTCGTCAGCGACCAAAGCGGCGACTACGAGCTGTGGACGGTGCGGCTCGACGGCAGCGGCCTCCACCGGCTCACGCGCGCGAAAGGGATGGACGACACGCCCGCGTGGTCGCCCGACGGGCGGCGCATCGCGTTCATCCGCTACCGGGCGTACTGGCCGAAGGTCTGGGTGATGAACGCGAACGGCAGCCGGCCGCGGCAGCTGACGAAGGGCTACTCGAAGGAAGGAACGCCCGTGTGGACGCAGGACGGGAAGCACATCGTGTACGGCTCGTCCCCGGACCCGCCCCGCGCGAACGCGCCCGGCTCCTGGTCGATGCGGCCGGACGGCACACGCAAGCACCCGATCCGGCCCGGGTACGGCAGCCCGCCCTCGTTCTCGCCGGACGGCCGGCGCGCGACGTTCTCCGCCGGCTGCGGCGGCGGCTACGGCAGCTGCGTATACGTCTCGAACGCCGACGGAAGCCACCGCCGCCAGATCAGCGCGGTCGGCGCCGGCGGCAACGAGCAACCCGCGTGGTCGCCCGACGGGCGGCTGATCGCCTGGATCAACTCCACCGACCTCTGGGTGATGAACGCCGACGGCTCGCAGCCGAGACGGCTCGCTCCCGGCCCGCTCCCCGAGACCTACGACTCCTCGCCGAGCTGGGCCCCGGACGGCTCGCAGATCGTGTTCGCGACGAACCGCTCGCCCTCGGGACTCGCCGTGATCAACCGCGACGGCAGCGGCCTCGCGCCGATCGGGGTCGGCGTCTTCCGCCGCGGCAGCCGGCCGACATGGCAGCCGCGTCCCCGCTCGCGAGCCGTCTCAGCCGTCGTCGCCGCTCCCCCCGCCTTGCCGGTTCGCGCGGCTCGCCCGGCGGATGACGCGCGACTCTCTGAAGCGCGGTGGGAGGAGGACTGGCGCGTGATCGCGCTCGATCCGGTGAGCCACGGCTATGCGGTCGTCACCTTCGTCGCCGGGCCGGTGCCTGCGCTCTGGATCTCCGCCCGTTCCGGCACGAAGAAGGTCGCAGGCGGCAGCGAGCTCGCGAACGGGCTGCTTCCGCACCGCGGCCCCGGCGTCACGGTCGCGAACCTGCCCGACAACGCGCCGCCGCAGGCCAACTCGCTTTCGTACGCGCGCGGGCGGTACACGGTCGACCTCACGTACACGGTCCGCGGGCATCTGACGATCGTCCCCGGCCGCGTCGGCATCACCGTCGGCCCGTGGCACCTCGGCCCCGAGCGCGTGTTCCCGGGCGACTACGTCGTCCCCGGCCGGATGTGGTGGAGCGCCCCGGTCGCGACGGGAACCGTCAGCGGCTGGCTCGAGTCTCAGGGTCAGCGGATCGTGCTGCGCGGGTGGCGCGTGTACCAGGACCACGTCTAGGGACAGTTCCGACGCTCGTCGACGACCTGGACACATTGGGACTTCGTCCTGAAGACGCCGCGCCCCGGCGAAGCATGGATCCTGAACGGCCTCGAGCCGAAGTACGACATCTACCCGCACGACAACCGCTGGCAGGGAGTGCTCGTCCACGCGACGCCGCGCGGCGTCGCCGCGTGCCAGGCGCGGATCACGCGGCGAGCCTGGATCGACGGCTTTACGAGCAACACGCCGTGGTACATGCCGACGATCGTGCGAGCAAGGTGCGGCCGGCTGGCCCTGTCAGCGAAGGCGCCACGTCCGTGGCTGGTCGGTGGCTTCCTCGGCGGCGTCGGCGGCAGCGCCCCGCTCCCCGGCGGCGCCGGCTGGATCGAGCACGGCGTGCCGCAGATGCCGAACACGTAACGAACTCCGCACGGCGCGGTCCGGATCGGATTCCGGCCGCGCCAGGCCGCGGCCGGAATCCGCGCAAGAGGGCTACGCCGACACGGGAGCCGGCGGCGCCTCGGGCCCCGACGACGGCTCGCCGGGCTCGAAGCGCGGAAGCCACTCCAGCCACCGCGGCAGGTACCAGTTTCGGGCGCCGAGCAGCTTCATCGTCGCGGGCAGGAGCAGAGCCCGGATCACCGTCGCGTCGATGAGGACGGCCGCGGCGAGGCCGACGCCGGCCTGCTTCAGCTCGAGCGACGAGAGCGTCCCGAAGAGGGCGAAGACGCAGACCATCACCACGGCGGCGGCGGTGACGACGCCGGCGGTGAGC
>DASUZD010000348.1:0-11382 GCA_036377055.1 Gaiellaceae bacterium
GCACACGATGGTCACGTGGGTGAACGAGCGACCCGTGCTCGACTGGCGCCCCGTCACGGTCACCAAGTGGCAGCCGCAGGAGCGGACGTACTGATGCAGGTCGCGCTCAAGATCTGGCGATACGACCCGGAGAGCGGAGACCGCGCGCTGCGCGAATACGAGGTCGACGCGCCGGAGTGGGTCACGCTCCTGGACGTCCTCGACCTGATCAAGGACCGCCAGGACGGGACGCTCGCTTATCGCAAGAGCTGCCGGATGATGATCTGCGGCTCGTGCGGGATGCGGATGGACGGCGCCGCGGTCCTCGCGTGCAAGACGCGCATGTACGACATCGTCCAGGCGGGGCACGTCCCTACGATCTCCGCGATGGGAAACCTGCCGATCGTGAAGGACCTCGTCGTCGACATGGCGCCGTTCTGGCAGAAGTTCCTGGCGATGAAGCCGTGGCTCCAGCCGGGCTACGAGGAGCCGCCGGACGGCAAGGAGTACGTGATCTCGCAGGAGCGCATGAACGTCATCCACAAGGAATCGCTCTGCATCAACTGCGGCTGCTGCGTCTCGGAGTGCAACTCGATGGAGTCGGATCCCGAGTTCCTCGGCCCGCAGGCGCTCGCCAAGGGGATGCGGTTTGTCGGCGACCCGCGCGACGGGCGGAAGGTCGAGCGGCTCGAGGCCTACAACTCCGAGCACGGGATCTGGGACTGCACGCGCTGCTACTTCTGCACCGAGCGCTGCCCGAAGGGCGTCGACCCGCGCGACGCGATCGCGAAGCTCGGCGCCGAGTCCGTGCAGGAGGGCATCACGCGCGACATGGGCGCGAAGCACGCGAAGTGGTTCGTCACCTCGGCGAAGACGACCGGCTGGCTCCGCGAGACCGAGCTCGTCCCGAAGACGCAGGGCGTCGTCTCGTCGATCAAGCAGATGAAGTTCGCGATGAGCCTCGCGCGGCACGGCAAGGTGCCGCCGCCCGTCCCGCCGCACGTGGCCGACAAGGTGGACGAGGCGCGCGCGCTGCACGAGGTCGTCCAGGCGCAGGACCGCCGCGGCTTCCTCGGACACGTCCAGGGCGAGCGGGCGATCGCGCGGATCGAGCACGCGGTCGAGGAGGATCCGGAGCACGCGACGGCGAGCCGCGACTCCGCCGACGTCACGCCCGGCGAGCGCCCGACCCGACGGACCGCCGACTGATGCGGAAGGTGGCGTACTACAAGGGCTGCCTCGCGTCGCTCTCGGCCAAGGAGCTAGACACGTCGACGCAGGCGCTCGCGCCGAAGGTCGGGCTCGAGCTCGTGGAGCTCGAGACGGTCACGTGCTGCGGCGCCGGCGACATCCACGAGGCCGACCCCGACTACTACCTGCACCTGAACGCGCGGATCCTTGCCTACGCCGAGGCGACCGGGGCCGAGACGCTCATGACGGTCTGCAACGTCTGCACGCTCAACCTGCGGCAGGCGAACGCGATGCTCGCCAACGACGACGAGCTTCGCGAGCGCGTCAACGGCAACCTCCAGTTGGTCGGCGTGCCGCCGTACGCGGGCAAGATCGACGTGCGGCACCTCCTCTGGGAGATCGCCGAGGGCGAGGGCTACGAGCTGCTCAAGCAGGCCGCGCACAAGGGGCTGAAGGGCCTGCGGGTCGCGCCGTTCTACGGTTGCCAGATCCTGCGGCCGTCGAAGCTGCTCGGGTTCGAGGACCCCGACCGGCCATGGTCGCTCGAGCGGATCATCGAGGCGTGCGGCGGCGAGCCGGTCGACTACCCGGCGAAGATCAAGTGCTGCGGCTTCCCGATCATCCAGGCACGTGAGGAGACGGCGCTCGGCGAGCTCATCCAGCCGATCGAGCAGGCCTCGGACGCGGGCGCCGACGCGATCGTGACGCCCTGCCCGCTCTGCCACCTATCTCTCGACGCGTGGCAGTCGAAGCTGAAGGAGGCGACCGGCAAGGACTTCCGGATGCCGATCCTGCACCTCGCGCAGCTGGTCGGCGTCGCCGCGGGGCTGGAGGAGGACGAGCTGAAGTTCAAGCGTCACGTCGTCTCCGTGGCGCCGGTCGTCGAGAAGCTCGAAGTCTGATTTGTAAATCGGAAGCACCGCGCAAGTCGGGCGGTGCCGTGGCGTCTGCATCCGTGGAGGGGCGGTTCCGGCGTGCCGGCCTCGTGGAGGCGCGGTACGCCGGAACATTTCAGCGGTTTCTGAAAACGACCAGTCAGCGTCTCTGGATATCGTCGGGCTGTGGGCGCCGCCGGCCGCATCGCGTGGAGCGCGGCCTCGGCCGCGGCGGCCGGGATCGCGTGGGGGCACTTCGAGGCCGGCTGGCTCCGCGAGCGCACGCTCCCGTGTTCGCTCCCCGGCCTTCCCGACGAGCTCGTCGGCGTCCGGATCGCGCACCTCTCCGACTTCCACCTCGGGATCCCGTCGCGCGGCGCGCGTGCGGTGGAGCGCGCGGTCGAGTGGGTCGAGGAGCGGCGGCCCGATCTCGTCTGCATCAGCGGCGATCTGCTCTCGCGGCCCCGCGGTGAGGCGCGCCTGCGTGCGCTCGCCTCGCGGTTCCCGCCAGCGACGTACGCCGTGCTCGGAAACCACGACTACGCGAAGAGCCGCGACCCGTTCGCGCTTCCCTCGCCAATCGCCGACCTACCGCCTGCGACGCTGCTCGCGGACGAGGCGGCGACGCTGGAGCTGCGCGGGCGCCGCGTGCAGATCGTCGGCGTCGACCCGCGGACGTACTGGTTCAGGCGCGCACGCCCGGAGAGCCTGGTCGATCCTGCGGCCGACCTTCGGATCCTCCTCTGCCACTACCCAGGCGTGATCGACAAGCTCGAGCCGGGCGCGTTCCACCTCGTCCTCGCAGGACACCTCCACTCGGGCCAGATCTGCCTCCCCTACGGCTTCGGCAAGCTGAGGCTGGCCCACCTCCGGCCGCGTTACTACGAAGGGCTCTTCCGCCGGCCCGCGGCGACGCTGCACGTCTCGCCCGGGCTCGGCACGACGTTCGTCCCGTTCCGCTTTGCCGCGCGGCCTGAGGTCACGGAGCTGCTCCTAGAATCCGAGTAGTGGAGGGAGGCGCCTCGATCTCGAACGACATCGTCGCGGGCTACGCGGCCGACGCCGCGCGCGAGGTGAACGGCGTGCGCGGTCTCGTCGAAAGCCGCCTCCACCGCCATCGCGGCGTGCGCGTGAACGGCGAGCGCGGCGCCGTCCGCCTCGAGGTGCACCTCGAGACCGAATGGGGCGCGTCGATTCCGGACGTGGCGCGAGAGGTGCAACGGCGCGTCGGCGACTACCTCGCGCGCATGGCCGACGTCGAGGCCGAGGCCGTGGACGTCGTCGTCGACGACGTCGGTCCCGCCGCCTGATGGCCACCCGCCTCGCCGGGCTGACCGGCGCGACGCTCGAGACGGCGCCCAGCGTCTGCCACGACTGCGTCTGGTGGCAGGCCCGCGCCGGGCGCAGCGCAAGCAAGGACCGCTGGATCGAGCGCGCCGAGGAGGAGTGGGGCGCCTGGGGAACGATCTACTACGACGACGACGGCCGGTTGCTCGGCTCGATGCAGTACGGGCCTGCCGCCCTGTTCGCGCGGGCGGCCGAGCTTCCCGCAGGCCCGCCCTCGGACGACGCCGTGCTCGTCACGTGCGCCTACCTCGTCGACCCGTCCACGCCCTGGGTGATGCAGTCGCTCTTCCTCGCCGCGATCGGCGACGCGAAGGACAAGGGCGCCCGCGCGCTCGAGACGTTCGCCTACAGGTATCCGGAAGGGGAGTCGAACTACGAGCGCTTCATCGTCCACAAGACGATCTTCCCGCGCGACTTCCTCTCCGACTTCGGTTTCCTCACCGTCCGCGCGTTGGGGCGCGTCGAGCTCGCGCGGCTCGAGCTGGGAGGGCTCCAGCCGGTCGAGGAGGGCAAGCGCGAGAAGGTCCTGCGGGTCGTGAAGGAAGCGCTCACACCCGTGCCGCCCGTGCCGCAGCGGCCCTAGTCGCGTTCGGCCATCTTGCGCCGCGGTTGCCGCACAGCAACGATGACGCTGTGTTTCGACGCCGCCGCGAGCCGTCAAAGGATCCCGACATCACTACGATGCTCTGGTGGCTAATGCGACTCGACGCCAAGCTCGACCGTCTCGAGCTGCTCATGCGAGGGGAGGATCCGGATGACGAGTAACGCCTCGGAGGGACAGGTGCCGGAGCCCGAAGTCGATGAGTTGAAGGTCCGGACGCTGGCCCGGATCGAGGAGCTCGAGCGATGGAACCGCGAGCAGCGCGAGCGCCGTGAGCGGCGGCGCCGTCTCGTGCGGCGCGTGATTCGGTTCGGCCGCGCATAGCGGCGCGTGCCGCACTTCATCTGCGTTGCGTGCGAAAGCCAGCCGCCGCCACCGAAGTGTCACGGCGGCTCGCTTCAGGCGACGACGCGGACACGGCCCGTCCTGACGTCGTAGACGAGCCCGTGGAACGCGAAGCCGGGCGGGAAGAGGCGCGACTCCCTTAGGCGCCTGACGCTGTCGATCACGGCGGCGTCGACGAACGGGAACGGCAAGAAATCGAGCTCGCCGGAATCGATCCCGCGGTCGCGGAGCTTCTGCCGCAGCTCGTAGTTCGAGAACCGCGTCATGCCGCAGTCGGTGTGACCGACCACGAGGGCCGCCTCGGTGCCGAGCACCGCGCTCGAGATCACGAGCGACCGGGCGACGTCGTCGGTCGCGACCCCACCTGCGTTGCGGATCACGTGCGCGTCGCCGAGCCGCAGACCGAGTGCCTCGTGCACGTCGATCCTCGCGTCCATGCACGTGACGACCGCAAACCTGCGAGCGGGCTCGGCCGGCAGGTCGCCCTTCCCAAACGAAGCCGCGAACCGCGCATTCGCGCCTGTGATGTCGTCGAGCAGGCTCAGATCAGGCTGCGACCGCGCGGCGCTCCAGCACCAGCTCGGCGATCTGGATCGCGTTCAGCGCCGCGCCCTTGCGGAGGTTGTCGCATACGACGAAGAGCGCCAGGCCGTTCTCGGCTGACCGATCCTGGCGAATCCGCCCGACGAGCACCTCGTCGCCTCCGGCGGCCATGGCCGGCGTCGGAAAGTCCTCGACGCGAACGCTCGGCGCTGCCGCGAGCAGCTCCCGCGCTCGCTCCGGGGCGAGCGACTCCTCCGTCTCGATCCACACCGCCTCGGCGTGTCCGACCATCACCGGCACGCGGACGCACGTCGCGCTGATCGGCAAATCGGGCAGCTCGAGGATCTTCCGCGTCTCCTCGCGCAGCTTGGACTCCTCGTCGAACTCCTCGCCGTCGAAGCTCCACTTCATCTGGAGATCCGCCTCGCCCGGCGGCGTCGCCCGAAGCTCGGCCATCCGCGTGGCGCCCGCCCCCGACATCGACTGGTAGGTCGCGACGCGAACGCGCTCGAGCCCGGCCTCGTCGTGGAGCGGCTTGAGCACGCAGGTGAGCGGGATCGTGCAGCAGTTCGGGTTCGCCACGATCCCGTCGTTCGCCAGCGCCCGAGCGCCGTTCACCTCGGGGACGACGAGCGGCACGCCGTCGGCCAGCCTGAACGCCGCGGACTTGTCGATGCACAGCGCTCCGCCGGCGACGGCGTGGGGAACGAGCTCGCTGGAGGCAGAGGTTCCGACCGAGAAGAGCCAGACGTCCACCTCGGCGCCCTCGAGCGCCTCCGGCGTCGCCTCCTCGACCACGAGCTCGCCGATCCGCCGGCCGGCCGAACGAGCGGACGCGAACGCGCGCACGCCGGCGTATCCGCGCTCCGCTAACAGCGCGAGCGCGACGGTGCCGACCGCGCCGGTCGCGCCGACGACGCCGATCCGCGCGCTAGCCAAGCTCGAACGCCTCGTGCAACGCGCGGACGGCGCGCTCCACCTGGTCGCTCTGGATGTGGCACGCGATCTTGATCGGCGAGGTGCTCACGACAGCCGGCTGGATTCCCTGCTCCTCGAGCGTCGCAAACACACGGGCGGCGACGCCGGGGTGACTCTTCATTCCCGCTCCGACGAGGCTCACCTTCCCGAGGTCGTGCCGCGCCGACCACGGGCTCGCGAGCCTGTCCAGCGCGGCCACGGCCGCGTCGGCGTCCTCGACCGGGGCCGAGAAGACGATGTCGGCGTCGGTGCTGACGATCGTGTCCACGTTCACGTTCGCGTCGGCGAGCGCGCCGAAGAGGCTCGCCGGCGGCGCGCCCTCCACGCGGTACACCGTCTCGTGGCGCTGGTGCACGACCGCGGAGATGAGCGCCTTCTCGAGCATCGGATCGTCCTCCTCCCGAATCCAGGTTCCGTCGCCGTCGTCGAACGTCGAGCGAACGTGGAGCTTCACGTTGTGGTTACGGGCGACCTCGATCGAGCGGGTCGCCATGACCTCTGCGCCGGACGAGGCCATCTCGAGCATCTCCTCGAACGACACGACCTCCAGCTTCCGGGCGCCCGGGACGACGCGCGGGTCGGCGGTGAACACGCCCGCGACGTCCGTGAAGATCTCGCACACGTCTGCGCCGATCGCGGCCGCGAGCGCGACGGCCGTCGTGTCCGAGCCGCCGCGGCCGAGGGTCGTGATGTCGAAGTCGGTCGAGATCCCTTGGAAGCCGGCCACGAGCACGATCCGGTCCTCGTCGAGCGCCTGGTGGATGCGACGCGCGCGGACGTCGACGATCTTCGCCTTCCCGTGGACCGTGTCGGTGACGATTCCTGCCTGCGACCCGGTCAGCGACAGGGCCTGCGCGCCCAGGTCCTCGATCGCCATCTCCGCGAGGGCGCAGGAGATGCGCTCGCCGACCGAGATCAGCATGTCGAGCGCGCGCGGCTTCGGCGCGGGGGAGATCTCGTGCGCCTGCCGGATCAGGTCGTCCGTCGTGTGGCCCATCGCGGAGAGGACGGCCACGACCCGCGTGCCGCCGCGCTTCGCGTCGACGAGCCGCCGCGCGACCGCCTTCAGCTTCTCGTGGTCGCCGACCGACGTCCCGCCGAACTTCATCACGATGGTCCCCGCGTGCGGCGGAGCCTGCTCGACAGCGGGAAGGAGCTCGAAGTCGGTCGTCGCCATCGCGCAGAAGTCTAGGTCTACATCTCGCGGCGCCCCGCGAGGGCGCGCCCGAGCGTGACCTCGTCCGCGTACTCGAGGTCCCCGCCGACGGGCAGGCCGCTTGCGAGCCGTGTCACGCGAACCCGGCCGCGCAGCCGATCGGCGAGGTACGCGGCCGTGGCCTCGCCGGTCATGTTCGGGTTGGTCGCCAAGACGACCTCCTCGACGCCGTTACGCTCGACACGGCCGAGGAGCTCGTCGATCCGGAGGTGCTGCGGCTCGACGCCGTCGAGCGGCGAGAGTGCGCCCCCGAGCACGTGGTAGAGGCCCCGGAACTCATGTGTGCGCTCGAGTGAGACGAGGTCGACCGGCTGCTCGACGACGCAGACGACCGAGTGGTCGCGCCGCGAATCGACGCAGATCGTGCACAGCTCCTCCTCGGTCAGGTTGCCGCACTCGCGGCAGAAGCGGACGCGGGCCTTCACCTCCTCGATCGCCGCGGCGAGGGCGAGCGCCTCGTCCTTTCCGACCTGGAGCAGGTGAAAAGCGAGGCGTTGCGCGGTCCGCGTCCCGATCCCGGGAAGCCGCGTCAGCTGGGCCACGAGGTTGTCCACAGCGGGGCCGAACACGGCTCCATTGTGCCTGCCTCGATCGGAGGGACCTACAGTGTGAGAATCGCCACTGTCGCCGAGACTCTCACCCCGAGCGAGCGCTTGCGTCCCGCGGCGACGGCCGTGCTCGTCGGCGGCGCGATCGTCGCGACCTCGAGCGCCGGCGGCGCGTACTTCCCCGAGAGCTGGGGCTGGAGCGGCCTCGCCTTCCTCGCCGCGCTCGCGCTCGTGCTGCTGCTCGCGCACTCGATCGCGTTCTCGCGTCTCGAGCTGGCGTTCGTCGGCGCGGTCGCGGCGTTCACGGCCTGGGTCGCGCTCTCGACGATCTGGTCGCGGAGCGTCACGCGGACGCTGCTCGAGCTGGAGCGCGACCTCGTCTACGTCGCCGCCGTCGCGGCGCTGCTGACGCTCGCCGCGCGGTGCTCGGCTCGGTGGATGCTCGCGGCGGTCCCGGCGGGGAGCGCCGTCATCTGTGCGTGGGCCCTCACGAGCCGCACATCGACCGGCGGCCGGCTCGTCGGGCCGATCGGCTACTGGAACGCGCTCGGGCTTCTCGCCGCCATCGGAGCGCTGGTCGCGCTCGGCTTCGCGGTCGAGGGAGCGCGCCGCGGGACCGCAGCTGCCGCGCCCGTCCTCTTCGTCGCGACGCTCCATCTCACCTACAGCCGCGGCGCCTGGCTCGTGCTGGCCGCGGGTCTGCTCGTCCAGCTCGCGCTTTCGCCCGCCCGGATGCGGCTCGTCGCGACCGTCCTCGTGCTCGCGCCGGCGTGTGCTCTCGCGGTCGAGCTGGCCTCGCGCTGGGACGGCGTTCGCTTTCGGCTCGGGCTAGCGCTGCTCGCACTCGCGGCCTCGGCGGCGCCGTCGCTCGTCGACAGTCTCGAGCGTCGTGTCCGCATCGGGCCGCGCGTCCGGCGAACTGCGACGATCGCCGCAGCCGTCGTGGGCCTCGCGTTCGTGGCCTTCGCGCTCGTCCGCGCGGGCGGTCTCGGATCGACCGCCTCGCGCGCGTACCGCTCGTTCACGGGCCCTGCGCCGACGACCGGCGCGAAAGGTAGGACGCTCCTCAGCGTGTCGAGCGCCGGCCGCGCCGAGTACTGGGGCGTAGCGTGGCGCGACTTTCGCCACCACCCAATCGTCGGCTCCGGCGCCGGCACCTTCGCGCTTGCCTGGGATCGCGACCGGCACACGGTCTACGACGTGCTCGACGCGCACAGCCTCTACATCGAGGTGCTCGGCGAAATGGGAGTCGTCGGCCTGCTGCTCGTCGCGGGCATCGCCTTCACGCCTCTGCTCGCCCTGCGGAGGGCGCCGCGGAGCGGAGTGATCGCGGCCGCAGCCGGCGCGTACGTCGCGTTCCTGCTGCACGCCGGCCTCGACTGGGACTGGGAGGTGCCGGCCGTGACCTTCCCCGGGCTGGCCTGCGGCTGCGTGCTCCTCGTCGCGGCACGCGAGAACGCCGTCGGGCTCAGCCTGCGCACGCGGGCGGCCGTCCTCTGCGCGGTGGGCGTCGTCGCCGCGTTCGTGACCTTCACCTACGTCGGGAACGTCGACCTCGCGCGAGGCACGCGCGCGTACGACCGAGGCCAGTTCGCGGACGCGATTGCACAGGCGGAGCGGGCGGCACGACTCCTCCGCTGGTCGGCCGATCCGTGGCACCTGCGCGGGGACGCGGAGTCAGGGCTGATCGACCGCGAGGCGGCCCACCGCAGCTACCTGCGCGCGGTCGAGCTCGACCCGCACGACTGGCGCCTCTGGTACGACGTGGGCATGTCGGGGCGGGGGGCGGAGCGCAAGGCCGCCCTGGCCCGCGCGGCGCGGCTGAACCCGCTGGCCCGCGAGATCCTCGGGCTGAAGCAGCTTTCCTCTCGCGGCCAGCCGTGACAGAATCGCACCCGTGGACGCTGCCCGTCTCCAGTCGGTCCCGCTGTTCGCGTCGCTCAGCGACCACGACCGGCAGCGGGTCGCGCTCTGGACGGACGAGATCGACGTGCCCGCCGGGAAGGAGCTGGCCACCGAAGGCGAGCTCGCGTACGAGTTCTTCGTGATTCTCGACGGCACCGCCGAGGTGACGCACGACGGCGAGACGGTCGCCGAGCTCGGTCCGAACGACTTCTTCGGCGAGATCGGCCTGCTCGAGTCGGAGCGGCGGACAGCGACGGTGACCGCGAAGACGCCCATGCGGGCGATCGTCATGTTCGGGCCGAACTTCCGCCACGTCGAGCGCGAGATGCCCGAGCTGGCGCACCAGATCCGGACGGCGATCCAGGAGCGGATAACCCGCTAGCTACATCCCTGGGAGGCCCAGGCCCCCCAGGCCGCCCATCATCCCGCCGAGCCGCGACTCCATCAGGCTCTGCGCCGACCGGAGCGCCTCGTTCACCGCCGCGAGGATCGTGTCGCCGAGCATCTCCGGATCGTCCGGGTCGATCGCCTCCGGCGCGATCTTGATCTCGATGACCTCGAGCGCGCCGTTCGCCTTCACCGTCACCATCCCGCCCCCCGCGGAGGCCTCGACGGTCTCGCTCGCCAGCTCCTCCTGGGCCTTCGCCATCTGCTCCTGCATCTGCGCGACCTGCTGAAGCATCTTGTTCATGTCCATTCCCACGGCTACTCCTCCAGTTCCTGGGCGTCGAACGTGTCCTTGAAGAGCGAGACGAACTCCTCCTCGGTCTGCGCGATCTCCTCCTCGGCCTGCGACGAGGCCTCGCCGACCTCGTAGGTGACGTCGAGCCGCCGTCCGGTCAGCTCGTAGAGCGCGTCCTTCAGCAGCGTCGTGCTTTTCGGGTCTTCGGCCTGGTCACGCGCGAACCGCGCGCCCGGCGGGAACTCGAGGGTCAGCGTGTCGGCGGCGAGGTCGGCCGGGTGCGCCTCGCGGAGGACGGACGCGACCGGGATCGACCGCCTCTCGACCTCGGGGATCACGCTCCGCTGCCACGCCTCCTGGAGCTGCTCGAGCTCAACCGATGGTGGGGCGGTGACCGTCGCCTGCGGCGCAGGGGGCTCGGGCGCGGGTGCGTGCGCCGCGCCGGGCCGCTGCTCGAGCTGCTCGAGGCGGTAGGCGATGGACTCGCGCGAAAGGTCGGCGGCAGGACGCGTCACCTTCACGAGCGCCAGCTCGAGCGGCAGCCGTGGGTCGCCGCCCTGGCGCATGTCGTCGACGGCGACGGCCAGCAGGTCGCAGAGCCGGAGGACGGTCGCCTCGCCGAGCTGGTTCGCCTGGGCGTGCAGCCGCTCGCGAGTCTCCTCGGTCACGGGCAGCGACTCGGGCACCTCGCCAACGTGCTGGACGAGCATCAGGTGCCGCAGGTGCTCGAGCAGGTCGGTGACGAGGCGGCCGATGTCCTGCCCCTGTTCGGAAAGGTCTTCGACGAACGTGAGGGCGCCGGCGGTGTCGTGGTCGACGACGAGGTCGCAGAGGCGGAACAGCGCGTCCTCCTCGACTGTGCCGAAGAGCTGAAGCACAGCCTGGACCGTCACCTGCTTCTCGGTCGCGGCGGCGAGCTGGTCGAGGGCGGAGACCGCGTCCCGGTACGCGCCCCGCGCGCTGCGAGCGATCAGCGCCAGGGCCTGGTCGGGCGCCTCGATCGACTCGCCGTCCGCGATCGTTCGGAGCACCCTCACGAGCTCCTGGAGCCGCGGGCGCTGGAAGACGAACGTCTGGCAGCGAGAGCGAACGGTCGGGAGCACCTTGCCGAGGTCGGTCGTGCAGAAGACGAAGACGAGGTGGGGCGGAGGCTCCTCGATCAGCTTCAGGAG
>DASUZD010000349.1:0-2940 GCA_036377055.1 Gaiellaceae bacterium
TAGAGAACTCGTTCGACCGGGCTTGCTCCGCACTCCTCGCAACGCTCCGGGGGCGGGTCGCTCATGCGCTGAAAGAGCTCGAACGTGTGCCCATTCGGACACCGGTACTCGTAGATGGGCACGGAGCGCGAAAGGCTACCAGTGGCCCTGGCCGTGTAAGTTTCCGGGCGGCCGCCGAGGGGCCTGCGCATCAGCCTTGACGGACTCCGCCTCGACCCCGACCCGTAGCAGGAGGCTCCCCGCGGCGGCGAGCCCGGTCCCCGCTGCGCCGAGGTTGCCCCGAGCGGCGCCGTTCGAGCGTGAGCTGCCCTCGCGCGCGTTCTGGCCCGGAATCGCGATCTGCACTGTGGGTGTCGCCGCCTTCGTGCTCGCGCAGCTCCACGCGTGGCCTCCGCACGAGGACGAGACGCTCGCGCTCTTCGTCGGGCGGCACTCGCTCGGCGACCTGCTCGAGATCGTCCTCGGCCGGCGCGGCGGCGCGCCGCTCCACTTCCTCCTCTCGTTCGTCGTCGTCCACCTCGGCGGCGGGCTCGGAGCGCTCCGGCTTCTCTCCGCGCTCTTCGCCGTCGCGAGCGTGCCCCTCGTGGGGCTGATCGGGGCGCGGCTCGCAGGGCGAACGGCAGGACTCGCCGCCGCTGCGCTCGCATCGGGAAGCTGGGTGCTGCTGTTCCACGGCGTCTACGGCCGGATGTACTCGCTCTTCCTCTTCACGAGCGCGCTCTCGTACCTCGCGCTGCTGCGAGCGCTCGAGACCGGCGGGCGCGGCCGGTGGACCGTCTGGGGGCTCGCGATCGTGGCGACCGTGGCGACCCATCCGTACGGCGCGCTCGTCCTCGCCTCGCAGGGGATCTTCGTGCTGCTGCGCGTACGCGGGCGGCTGTTGCGCGGCGCCCTGGCCGCGTTCGCGGCGGTTGGCGTCGCCTGCATTCCGTTCTGGCGGACGGACCTCGTCCTCGCAGGGCGGTTCGACGTTGGCGTCGGCGGCGGCGGCGAGAAGCTCGGCGGGCCGCTGCCCGTCCTGCGCTACCTGTGGAGCGTCGCCGGCGACTTTTCCGTCGGGTTCGAGTTCGTGCTCGTCGTCGTGCTGGCGCTCTCCGCCTTCGGGCTCGTCGAGCTCGCGCGGACGCGACCCGAGAGCGCGATCTTCACGGGCGTCGTCTTCGCGACACCGACGGCAATGTTCCTCCTCGCCAGCTTCGGCTCGCAGACGTCGCCCGAGTCGCGACACCTGATCTTCGCGCTCCCGTTCTACTCGACCCTCCTCGCCGTCGCGCTCGTGCGGCTCGGACGGCTGCGTCACCGCGCGGCTCCCGCCTTGGCGGTGACCGCCCTCGCGGCGCTCGTCGCGCTCGAGGTCGCCTGGGGCGACCACAAGACGCCGCTCCTCTACCGCGGAGAGCCGTCGGCGCGGGTCCATGCGCGCGCCGCCGCTTCAGCCTGGCTCGCGGCGACGGGCCGGCCGGACGACGTCCTCTTCGGCTACGACCCGCTCTACCTCGGCGCGTGGGAGCGGAACCGCGTCTCGTCGCAGGCGGTCGTGCCCAGGGCCGACCCGAAGCTCGCGCTCTCGGCGCTCGAGACGGCACGGAAGCCGCTCGGCCGCGGCGTCTGGGTCTTCGACGCGAGCGACACGAACAACTTCGACCAGAAGCTGACGATCCCGCTCCGGCTCCCGAGGCCCGAGAGCGCGTTCGAGGCCCGCGTCTTCGGGCCGTTCCTAGTCATCCGCACCCTCCGGCCGACGCGAACGATCGCGCGCTATCTCAGACGCTCGATCGCCGTCGAGGCCGTCGGCCAGCAGCTCTTCATCGGCGACGCAGATGTGAACATCGACACGGTCCGCCGCGCGGCGAGGCGTTACGGCGTGTTGCCGCCGGACCGCTGAGGCGGCCGGCCCGCGGCGCGCTCCTCCTCCTCGACGAGTTCGCGGTAGCAGGGCGCGTCCTCGAACGCGGCGAGACCGATCGGGCCGGAGGTGCGGCGGCGCTGCGGCCGCTTCCGGCGCGCCGCGGCGAAGACCGCCGACGCGCCGAGCAGCCCGCCGAGCGCGAACGAGCGGAGCCGCGAGCGCCTGTCCTCGCCGTCCACGATCGGATTGTAGGTTCCACCAGGTGCGGATCTGCGCGCTCGGCGACCTCCTGCTCGACGTGATCGTGCGCGTCGACGAGCCGATCGTGCCGGGCGCCGACGCCGTCGCGACGACGCGCGCGGGCGCAGGCGGGCAGGCCGCGAACGTGGCGGCGTGGGTCGTGGCGCTCGGCGGCGAGGGGCGCTTCGTCGGGAAACGAGGTGACGACGCTGCCGGTGAGCTCGCCTCTGCGGAGCTCCAGCGACGCGGCGTCGACGTCCGCGGCCCGGTAGCGAGCGGCGGCAACGGCATCGTCGTCTCGCTGGTCGACGCCGCGGGCGAGCGGACGATGCTTTCGGACCGAGGCGTGGCGCCCAGGCTTCGTCCGGACGAGCTCGAGCGGGCGTGGTTTGCCGACTGCGACTGGCTCCACCTGACGGGCTACTCGCTCCTGCGCAGCCCGATCGCCGAGGCGGCAGCGGCGGCGGCCGCGATGCGCGGCGGGCGGCTCAGCGTCGACCTCTCGGCCTGGACCGCGATCCGCGAGTTCGGCGCCGACGACTTCCGCGCGCGGGTCGCCGCGCTGGAGCCGGACGCGATCTTCGCGAACGACCAGGAGGCGGCGGCGCTCGGGGGCGACTTGCCCGCGCCGGTCTGCCTGATCAAGCACGGCGCAGCGGGCTTCGAGGTTCACGCGGACGGGCGCCGGCACGTGGTCGAGGCGTCCGGCGACGCCGTCGACGCGACCGGCGCGGGAGATGCGCTTGCCGCCGGCTTCCTCGTCGGAGGAGCCGAGCTCGCGGCCGACGCGGCTCGGCGCTGCGTCTCGAAGCTCGGGGCGATGCCGTGATCGAGCTCGCGCCCGAGGTCGA
>DASUZD010000350.1:0-10102 GCA_036377055.1 Gaiellaceae bacterium
ACGGACGCGGCGATCCCGACGATGCCGCTCCCGAAGAGCAGCCAGTCGGGCGCGACGCGCACCTCCTCGTACTTCGCGGGGAACGCCCGCTTCACGAGGTAGATGTCCGCGAACAGCAAGACCATCGAGATGCACCAGATCACGGTGACCGCGGCCTGGAGCATCCAGAAGATCTTGTTCGTGTTGTCGCTGCCGAACCACGGTCCGAACGCGACGACGGTGACGCCAGACGCGAGCACCGTCTGGACGATGATCGCGTTGACGGGCACCTTCGTCTTCGTGTCCACCCGCCCGAGCGCGGCCGGCATTCGACGCTCGAGTCCCGAGACGAAGAGCAGCCGGCTGAACGAGTAGTTGTAGACGACGGTGTTCGAGACGAAGAACCACAGCGTGATCAGGGCGATGATCACCGCCCAGGCATGCGAGCCCCAGAAGGCGTGCTGGACGGCGACGAAGATGTCGCTGAGCCCGCCGGTCGACTGCGATGCCGGCAGGTTCATCATCGTCCCGAACGTCGCCCAGAGGTACCCGACCATCACGACGATCGAGCCCCAGAACAGGTACTTCTTGATCGCGCGCATATGGACGATCTCGACGCCCATGTTCAGCGGCACTTCGATGCCGAGCAGGGCGAGGATGACGAGGCCGAAGAGCGTCCACGTGCTCGAATGCGGCCACCAGTTGTTGGCCGTGCCGAAGCCGCCAGTCGCGGAGTGCCCGTCGCCGATCAGCCAGAGAATCCCGGCGAGCCCGATGACGAAGATCGCGGCGCCGTAAAACACGACCGCGACGTTCGCGTAGTTCTGCGTCATCCGGAGCCGCAGCATCGAGATTCCGGCCGAGAACCAGAGCACCGCGAGGATCACGAGTCCCTGCTCCCAGTTCGTCGGTAGGCCTCCCGTGTCGACGAACTGCCAGATCGAGACGACAGCATCGCCGGTGGCGGCCATGACGAGGATTCCCGGCCACCAGGCGCAGAAGCCGGCGAAGAAGCCGAAGAAGGGGCCAAGCGCCTTCTGTGTCCAGACGTACAGCGAGCCCTCCTGCGGAAACATGAGGCCGAGTTGCGCCGTCACGAGCGCGCCCGGGATCAGGAACGCGAGGAAGCCGAGAATCCAGAACGTGTATGCGGCGGGCCCGGCGCGCTGAATCGCCGAAGCGTTCACGATGAACAGGACGATCGCGACGAAGATGATCGTCATGTCCGCCGAGTTGAGGACCCGCGGGAGCATTCCGGGAGCGATGCGCTCAGAGATCATCTGGCGCTCGTCCGCTGGGGCAGCAGCTGCCATTCACCACCTCCGGGTCGAGAAGTTGCAGGGATTCTGGCCTCGCGGACCTCTCTCAGGCAAGACCCGCGGCGCGGCGGACTGGGTCAAGCTTCCGAGGCAACCAGCCGCTCGTACGCCGGCAGCGTCAGGAACTCGGCGAACTCGTCCGCGAGCGCGACCTGCTCGAAGACGTCCGCCGCCGCCTCGTACCCCGGCCCGAGCCGCTCGAGCTCCTCGCGCTCGAGCTCGCGCACGCGCGCGCGTGAGACCCGTCCGTGCCGCACCCACTGCCAGATCTGCGACCGGCTGATCTCCGCCGTCGCCGCGTCCTCCATCAGGTCGTCGATCGCGGCCGCGCCGACGCCGTTCAGCCACGACGCGATGTAGCGAACGCCGACCGAGACGTTCAGGCGCACGCCGCCGTCGCTCACGTCGCCCGGCGTCGCAGCCACGTCCAGGAGATCCGCGGCCGCCACCGACACGTCCTCGCGCAGCCTGTCCACCTGGTTCGGCCGCTCGCCGAGCACGTCGTCGAAGACCTCCCGCGCCGTCGGCACGAGGTCCGGGTGCGCGACCCACGTCCCGTCGAACCCGTCGCCGGCCTCGCGCAGCTTGTCCTCGCGCACCTTCGCCAGCGCGACCTCGTTCACTTGCGGGTCGCGGCGGCTCGGGATGAACGCGGCCATCCCGCCGATCGCGTGCGCGCCGCGCCGGTGGCAGGACTTGACGAGCAGCTCGGTGTACGCGCGCATGAACGGCACGGTCATCGTCACGAGCGGCCGGTCGGGGAGCACGAATTCCGGCCGGTCGCGGAACTTCTTGATGACCGAGAACATGTAGTCCCAGCGGCCGGCGTTCAGGCCGGAGGAGTGCTCGCGCAGCTCGTAGAGGATCTCCTCCATCTCGAACGCGGCGAGGATCGTCTCGATCAGCACCGTCGCCCGGATCGAGCCGCGCGGGATCGAGAGCCGCTCCTGCGCGGCGACGAAGACGTCATTCCAAAGCCGAGCCTCGAGGTGCGACTCGAGCTTCGGCAGGTAGAGGTACGGCCCGGAGGCCGCGGCGAGCGCCCGCCGGCCGCAGTGGAAGAGGTAGAGGCCGAAGTCGAAGAGGCTCGCCGAGACGGGCTCGCCGTCGATCAGGAGGTGCTTCTCGGGCAGGTGCCAGCCGCGCGGCCGGACGACCAGCGTCGCGATCTCCTCGCCGAGCCGGTACTGCTTCTCGCCCGTGTCGAGCGCGATCGTGCGGTCGACCGCGTCGATCAGGTTCGCCTGCCCCTCGAGGCAGTTGCTCCACGTCGGCGAGTTCGCGTCCTCGAAGTCGGCCATGAAGACGCGCGCGCCCGAGTTGAGCGCGTTGATCACCATCTTGCGGTCGACCGGGCCCGTGATCTCGACACGGCGGTCGAGCAGGTCGGGCGGCGCCGGCGCGACACGCCAGTCCGGGTCCTCGCGGACGGCTCGTGTGTCCTCGAGGAAGTCCGGCAGCTCGCCTGCCGCGATGCGCTCCTGGCGCTCGACGCGCGCGCCGAGCAGCTCCACCCGCCGCGGGTTGAACTCACGCTGGAGCTCGGCGACGAACGCGAGCGCCTCGGGCGTCAGGATGCGCGCGCCCGCCTCGCCGAGCTGGCCGCGTATCTCGATGCCGTCGTCCGCCATCCCGGCGGACATCTAACTAGCCCTGACGCGATGAAGCGAGCGGCAACACGGCCTCCACGCCAATCCCGCGTTCGGCTCGGCCCTCCTCGATGTCCCGGATGCCGCGCAGGAAGAGCGGCGCGACCGTCGCGGCCGCCCCGACGATCGCCGCGCCGATAAGCGTCGCGCGCACGCCGACCACGGCAGCGACGGGCGCGGTCAGGGCGAACGAGATCGGAAGCAGGCCGATCGAGATCAGCCAGTCGAGGCTCGAGACGCGGCCGAGCATCGCGCCCGGGACGTGGCGCTGCTTGATCGTCGACCAGACGATCGTCCCCGCCGCCTCTAGCGCGTTGAAGAGGAGGCACGCGAGCATCAGCTGCCAGGCCCTCGTCGCGATGCCGTAGCCCGCCACCGCGAGGGTGGCGACCGTCCACACGCCGTACATGAACGTCACGTCGCGGCGCGGGTGACCGCGCTTGCCCATCCAGACAGCGCCGAGGACGGCGCCGAGCCCGCCGGCGCCGAAGACGAGACCGAGCGTGCCCGCCGACGCGTGCAGCTCGTTCTTCACGACGTACGGCAGGAGGACCTCCGTCGGGCCGAGGAAGACGAGGTACGCGACCGCGGCCGAGGCGAGCGTCGCCCAGAGCCAGACGCGTCGGCGGATGAACCCGTACGCCTCTCGCACGGCTCCGACCGCAGACGGTGCCGCCCCGTCGCTCACCGGCGGGCGTGGGTCGATCGCGAGCACCGCGAGGAGCGACGCCGCGAACGACGCCGCATCCACTGCGAACGCGAGCGCGGGCCCGACCGCGACCGCCACGCCGCCGAGCAGCGGCCCCGCGAGCCGCAGCGCGACCGGCCGGACGAGCTGGTCGAGCGAGTTCGCCGCCGGCAGGTCCTCGGCCGGCAGGAGGTCCGGCACGACGGCTTCGAAGGCGGGCGTGAAGAACGCCGTGCCGGCGCCGTAGATCGCGACGAGCGCGACGAGCTGCCAGAAGCGAAGCTCACCCGCGGCGACGAGCAGCGCGAGCACGCCCACCGACGCGGCACGGACGCCGTCCGCCCACAGCATCACGAGCCGGCGGTCGTACCGGTCGCTCACGACGCCGCCGGCGAGAAGGAACACCACCGTCGGCACGGTCATCCCGATCCCGACGATCGAGAACGCAGCCGGGGCGTTCCACAGCGCGTAGCTCTCCCACGCGACGGCGACGAGGAAGATCCCGTCGCCGAGCAGCGAGACCGCCATCCCGACCCAGAGGATGCGAAAGTCCAGGTGGCGGAGCGGTGCGGCGAGGCCGCGAGTGGCGAGGCCGCCGGGGCGGTCGAGCGCCTCGTGACTATGTTGCATTGGACGCTCGGGCGGTACCGGCGTCCGGGAGCTCCCCGTTCTCGGCGAGGAACTCGAAGACCGCGCCCGCGGCCATCGGCCTGGCGAAGAGGAAGCCCTGGCCGAGCTCGCAGCCGAGCCCGTGCAACGACGCCTCCTGCTCCGGGAGCTCGATGCCTTCGGCGACCACGTCGAGGTCCAAGCTCGCGCCGAGCGCGATGATCGCCGACTGGAGCGCGACGTTCTCGCCCTTGCCGATGAACGAGCGGTCCATCTTCAGGATGTCGACCGGGAAGCGGCTCAGGTAGCTGAGCGACGAGTAGCCGGTGCCGAAGTCGTCCATCGCGAGTCGCACGCCCAGGTCCTTCAGCTCGAGCAGCCGCTGCTTCGCGAACTCGGCGTCGCCGACCAGCACCGACTCGGTGATCTCGAGCACGAGCCCGCTCGCGGGCAGGCCGCTCTTCTCGAGCGCGCCGCGCACGTCGGCGACGATCGACTCCGACTGGAGCTGCCGCACCGAGAGGTTGACGCTGATCGTGAGCGGGTTCTCGCGCGGGAAGCGCCCGCGCATCTGGACGGCCTCCAGGCACGCGGTGTCGAGCACCCACCGGCCCATGGGGATGATGAGGCCCGTCTCCTCCGCGAGCGGGATGAACTGGAGCGGCGGGATCGTCCCGCGCTTGGGGTGGTTCCAGCGGATCAGCGCCTCGAAGCCGAGGATCTCGTGCGCCGCGAGCCGCACGACCGGCTGGTAGTGGAGCTCGAGCTCGTCTCGCTCGATCGCGCTCTGGAGCTCGGAGCGGAGCTCGAGCCGCTCGACCACTCGCTCGTGCATGGTCGGCTCGAAGACGCGGTAGCTGCCCTTGCTGTCGCGCTTCGCCATGTACATCGCCACGTCCGCGTTCCGCAGCAGCTCGGCGGCGTCGGGCACCGCCTTTTCGCGGTCGACCAGGCAGATGCCGATGCTCGCGCGCGGGAAGACCTGCTTGCCGTCCATCTCGAAGGCGAGCTCGAGCGCCTGGAGGATCCGGGCGGCCGCGTCCGCGGCGCCGGCGGTGTCCACGATGCTTTCCAGGAGGACCGCGAACTCGTCGCCGCCGAAGCGCGCGACCGTGTCGGTCGGCCGGACCGCGATCTGGAGCCGGCGCGCGACCTCCTGGAGCACACGGTCGCCCGCCTCGTGCCCGAGGCTGTCGTTGACGGTCTTGAAGTCGTCGAGGTCGATGAACATGACCGCGATGTCGGGGAACCCGCGCTGCGCGCGCATCAACGCGTGCTCGACGCGGTCGGAGAAGAGCGCGCGGTTCGCGAGGCTCGTGACCGGGTCGTGGAACGCCTGGTGCGCGAGCTGCTCCTCGAAGGCCTTCCGCTCGCTCACGTCACGGCTGTTCAGGACGATGCCGTCGACGTGCCGGTCGTGCCGGAGGTCGGTGTGCTGCACCTCGAAGCGGAGCGTCGTGCCATCGCAGTGCTCGAGCGAGCACTCGAGCGTGTGGCCTTCCGGCCCGGTCGCGCCGTCGCCCGCGACGAGTTGCTTCAGCCGCGCGCGGTCCCCCTCCATGACGATCCGGTCGAACGGCGTCCCCTCGACCTCGTCGACCTTGTACCCGAGCACGCGCTCGATCGACGGGCTCTGGTACGTGACGACGCCGTCGCCGTCCAGGACCGTGATCAGGTCGGTCGAGTGGGCAACGAGCGAGCGGAAGCGCGCCTCGTTCTCGCGCCGGTGGAGGTCCTGCGCGAGCGACGCGCTCTCGAGCGCGAGTGAGACCTGCACCGCCAGCGCCTCGAGCGAGTCGGCGAGCGCGGCGGGAACGGCAGTCGGCGACGAGACGACGAGCAGGCCGCGAACCTCGGAGCGGATCGACAGCGGCAGCATGAAGACGCTCTCGCCGCTGAAGAGCCGCAGGTCGCCGCGCACCACGCTCGGCAGGTCGGCCGAGGCGACGTCGAGGGCGCGCATGTCCCTCGTGGACAGCCATTCCCGCGTCGCGTCGGAGACGTCCCAGGAGCCGTCGTCAGACGACGCGACGACGGTCGCGCGCTCCGCGGAGAGGTGCGCGAGACGCACGTAGACAGCCTCGCCGAGCAGGCGGCGGACACCCGAGATCGCCGCCGCGTAGACCTGCTCGTGGCCGGCCGCGCCGACGAGCTCCACGCCGGCCGAGCGCAGCGTCCGCTCGCGTGAGAACGCGCGCTCCTCCTGGCGGACGAGCCCGGCCATCCTGCTGACGACGAGCAGGAACAGGAACGCGGAGCCAACGATCAGGACCAGTCGGTCCGCGTCGCCGAACGACTGGAAGAACCGGATCCCCGGCGCGATCAGGCAGGCGATGCCGAGGGTCGCGAGCCGGAACTTCGTCAGGCGGGCACGCGCGTCGCCGGAGGGCTCCTCCAGGACGCGCATCGACGGGTGCAGCGCCGCCGCGCCCCAGAGCAGGTAGTAGAGGATCCAGCCCAGGTCGTAGATCAGCTGGTGGTTGTACGTGCCCTTGAGGAGCGCGAGGTTGTACGCCGAGTCGGTCGCGAGCAGGCAGACGATGCTGCTCACGAGCAGGTAGAACGCGGGCGCGCGCTTGCCGGCGTCGACCGCGAGCCGGATCGCCGCAGCGAGGAGCAGGACGTCGCCCGCCGGATACGCGATCGAGACGGCCTTCACGAGGAACGAGCCCGCCACGTGGATGTTCGGCGCGATCACGAACGCCCACGACAGGAGCCCGAAGCCGATCGTCAGGATCAGCGCGTCGATCAGCGCCGCCGGGTCGCGGCGCGGGTTCCGCCGCTTGACGAGCACGAGCAGCCCCGCCATGAGCGCGGGATAGACGGCGAGGTAGAGCGCGTCGCCGGTCGACGGGAAGCCGACCTCGGCGCCGAAGAGCTTCGGGTAGCTGTACGTGTAGAGGTCGCCGGCGAAGAAGAGGAACTGCCCCGCCACGAACGACCACCAAGCGAGCCGCGCCGTCGGCTTCTGGATCTTGATCCCGGCCGCGATCGCGACGACGCCCGAGAGGCCGAGACCGTTGATCAACGGCCCGCTGCCCTTCAGCCCGGGGATGAAGAAGTACGCGAAGGTCAGCGCGCCGGTCAGCGCGAGGTACCAGATCCAAATCGTTGTGCGCCAGCTGCCGCGAAGTCGACGCATGGTCAGGCCGCTCGCTTTCTCCTCGTGCGCGAGGGTTGGAGGTCGAAGCCGTTCGCGAGCTTCCCGAGCACGTCCACGAGCTGCTCGATCTCGGCGTTCGTGTTCGCCGCGGTCACCTGGATGCGGAAGCCGACCTCGCTCCGCGGGACCAGCGGATAGGCGGCCAGCGTCACGTAGATGCCCTGGTCGAAGAGGAACCGCCCGACGGCGTCGATGTCCTCGCCGTGCCCGAGCGGCACCTCGACGATCGGGAAGCCGGAGGTGTTCGGCGTATGCGCGCCGAGCCGGTCGAGGCACTCGAGAACGGTCGCCGCCTTCTTCCAGAGACCGGCGCGGATCGTGTCGCCGCGCGCATCGTTCACGTCGAGCCCCGCGAGCGTCGTCGCGAGCGAGGCGATCGGCGACGGGCCGGAGTAGAGGTACGGCGGGGCGGCGGTCTTCAGCAGCCGCTTCAGCTCGGCAGGGCAGGCGAGGAATGCCGCGAGCGACGAGTACGCCTTCGACAGGCCCGCGACGAGGACGACGTGGTCGTACGACTCGCCCGCGTGGCGGACGACGCTGTTCCCGCGCGACCCGTACGGGCTCAGCTCGTCGTCGCTGCGCTCGCCGAGCACGCCGAACCCGTGCGCGTCGTCGACATAGAGGAGCGCGTCGTGCTCGCGCGCGAGCCGCGCCATCGTCGGCACGTCCGCGGCGTTGCCGGTCATGCTGTTGACGCCGTCGACGCAGATCACGCGCGGCGCCGTCGAGCCCTCTTCGAGCAGGCGCTCGAGGTCGTCGACGTCGTCGTGGCGGAACCGCTTGACCGTGGCGCCGTGGGAGGCGGCGATCTGCGCGCCCTCGTAGATCGTCTTGTGCGCGCGGCTGTCGACGAAGATCGTCCCGTCCGCGGCGAGCACAGGGATCACGGACGTGTGGATGAGCGTGATCGTCGACAGCACGAGCGTGTCCTCAGCGCCGACGAGCTCGGTGAGGCGGTCCTCGATCTGCTCGTACAGCACGGGGCTTCCGAGCAGCCGCGACCAGCTCGGATGCGTGCCCCAGCGCGCGAGCGCCGGGGCCACCGACTCGACGACCTGCCGGTCGAGGTCGAAGCCGAGGTAGTTGCAAGAGGCGAAGTCCGCGAGCCAGCGGTCGCCGATCCGGATCATCCGTCCGTCGATCTCGTCGATGACCGCGTCGGTCATCGGATTCGAGCGCTCGAGCTCAGCGAGATCGCGACACGTCGCGAGCCACTTGTCGATCCACCTAGAGGATGGCAAAGCGGTCCGGCGGCCAGCCGAGACCCGAGGCGCAGTCATTGGCCACACATCGACGCCTCTGTGGAAAACCTTTAGCGCCTCGTTACGCGGCTTGACCGCGTCGACCAGTCACTGGCGGCGGCCTGTCCCGCCCTTTCGGCCAGTGGGGTCTGTCCCCGCCCTTTCGGCCAGCGGGGTCTGGACCCCGCCGTTCGGACACGCGCCGCGCGGACCCGTTGCCGCGAGCCGCGTCCGGGGTCTGACCCCGCCATTGGGACCCGCGACGCGCCGACCCGTTACCGCGAGCCACGTCGGGGGTCAGGTCCCCGCCCTTTCGGCCAGTGGGGTCTGTCCCCGCCGTATCAGCCAGCGAGGTCTATTCCAGCCGCTCAGCCGGACGCACGGGCAGGCCGGGAGTTCCGTTATGCGGCGGCCGGCGCTTCGACCGGAGCCGGCGCGACCTCGACGAGCCGCACCAGCAGCTCGCGGTCGCCCTCGACCTTCACCAGATCGAGACGGCGGTCGACGAACATGTGGTAGATCGCCTCCGGGTCGCCCTCGACGACCACGTCGGGCTCCTCGACCGGCCCCTCCCGCGCCTCGCCGTCCACGAGCGCCGCGACCTCGTCGCCGACGCGGAACTCGAAGCGCCCCGGCGGCGCGATCGGCGCGAGCACGACCTCGACTGCATTCGCGAGCCACCCGGGGAACAGCTCGTCCTCGTCGGTCGGCGGCCCGAGCGAACGCGCGCCCCAGAGCGCCAGCTCGCGCATGACCGACTTCAGCTCGCAGCCGTAGTCGGTGAGCTCGTACACGCGTGAGGCGGCCGGCGGCGGCAGCGTCCGCTTCGCGAGGATCCCGTTGGCCTCGAGGTCGCGGAGGCGCGCGGCGAGGATGTTCGTGCCGATTCCGGGCAGGTGCTCGGCGAGGTCGGTGTAGCGCTTCGGCCCGTGCATGAGCTCGCGGACGACGAGAAGCGCCCACCTGTCGCCGACCAGGTCGAGCGCGTGGGCGACCGGACAGTACTGGTCGTAACGCTTGCGCATGCAAGGCAGTGTAGCGCGCGTGGTTGCTGTTGTGAAGCAACTACTTGCAAAAAGCAAGTGGACTCTGCTAGGTTGCCAGCACCAACTAAGAAACCGAAAGCGAAAGGAAACGGACGCCATGGTGGCTTCAGATCGACGCAAGTGGCTGGCACTCGCGCTCCTGAGCGTGGTCCAGTTCATGGTCGTCCTGGACATCGCGATCGTGAACGTCGCGTTGCCCTCGATCAAGGTCGACCTCGGGTTCTCGCAGCAGAACCTCCAGTGGGTGATCAGCGCGTACGCCCTCGTCTTCGGCGGCTTCCTGCTCCTCGGTGGGCGGCTGGCCGACGTGCTCGGGCGCAGGCGCATCTTCCTCGGCGGTCTCGTCGTGTTCACGCTGGCCTCGCTCCTCGACGGCCTCGCGTGGTCCGAAGGCTCGCTGATCGGCGC
>DASUZD010000351.1:0-4002 GCA_036377055.1 Gaiellaceae bacterium
CCGCCGACCGAGTTCCGCCTGACGTCGCCGTCGCCGGAGGCCCAGCGGCCCATCGTGTACCACTTCGTCCACGTGCCGTGATCGGACAGCGCCTGCATCTCGACCTGGATCCACGTCCCGGCGGGCGTGTCGGCGTTCCACGACGCGACGAGCTCCGTGAAGCCGAACCCCGTCGCGAACGCGGGCGACGTCCAGCGGTCGTACGAGTAGCTGCGCGCGGGCGAGCCGTACGCGTCCGAGTAGGCCAGCGTGCCGATCGTGGAGCCGTACGTGACGGCCCCCCGCCCTTCGCGAGCCGCGCGCCCTCGTACGTTCCCGAGTCGAAGTCGCTCGTGGACGTGTAGGCGTGGAAGCTGACCGGAAGCGGCTGTGCCGCGTGGCTCGGCGCGACGGCCACGAGCGCGGTCGTGAGCAGGATGCCGACAAGCGCTGGGCGACGCATCGCCGGAATCGTAAGGCGTACGCGGACGCTTTTCTAGACAGGAAGAAGCGGTACGTCCCAGAGGAGAATGGCCGCGAGGGACAACGCCGCCGCGGCGACCGCGAGCGCACCCGGGAGCCCGGCGTTCGCCCCTCTCGCGTTGTCCCGCGCCCGCTCGACGCGGTGGATCGCGCGCGTGAGCAACCGCTCGGCCCACGCAAACTCGAGCGCGAGCATGGCGAGCCCGATCGCAGTCACGAGCATCCCCGGCCCCGGCAGCACGAGCATCGCGACGCCTGCCGCGAGGACGAGGAACCCCGCCGCCGCGAAGGCCACGCGATAGATCGCGCCGCGTCCGAGATGGCGCTCGCGCCACGCCTGGAGCCGCTGGACGAGCCGGTGGTCGTCGTTCGCCATGGCGCTCAGGGTATCGGCCCGGTGCGCTGCGGAGGCTCAGGACGATGCCGCGCCGAAGCGGGGCGATGATCGGCAGGTTTTTGACACAGAACCGGCACGGTCGCGGCGCAGACGCGTCACACGAACCTCGATAGCCTTCCCTCAGGGGTCACGCCGGACCCCACGGGGGCGGTTGGGGACGACGACCGCGCCTCAGGGCGCACGAAGGAGCCCTCCCCCGCTGTCCCCGACGAGCCGCCGCTACGCGGCCGCGACGCCGAAGATCGTCTCGAGCTTGCTCTTCAGGTAACGGATGTACGGCGCGGGGTCGATCGGCCCACCCACGGCCCGCGCGAGCGTCTCCTGCGGCGTGAACTTCCGGCCGTGCCGGTGCAGGTTCTCCCGCAGCCACTCGCGCAGGTCGCCGTACTCCCCGCGCTCCAACGCCTGGTCGAGCTCGGGCAGGTCGCCGCGCGCGCGGTCCCAGAGCTGAATGGAGATCACGTTCCCGAGCGAGTACGTCGGGAAGTACCCGAAGGTCAGGTCGGCCCAGTGCATGTCCTGGAGGACGCCGCTGCGCACGTCCGGCACCTCGAGCCCGAGGTAGTCGAGCATCCGCGCGTCGAACGCCTCCGGGAGGTCGCGGAGCTCGAGCCGGCCGGCCAGCACCTCCCGCTCGAGCTCGAACCGGATGATGATGTGCAGGTTGTACGTGATCTCGTCGGCGTCGACGCGCACGAGCGACGGCTGCACCCGGTTGACGGAGCGGTAGAACGTGTCGAGATCCGCGCCGCCGAGTCGCTCCGGGAGCTCCGCCTGGAGGCGGGGGTACGCATGAACCCAAAAGGACCGGCTCCGGCCGACCAGGTTCTCCCACATCCGGCTCTGTGACTCGTGCAGCGCCGCCGACGCGCCGGTCCCAAGCCGCGTTCGCGCGAGCGAGGGCGACACCTGCCGCTCGTAGAGGCCATGGCCGAACTCGTGAATGCACGCGAAGACGCCGCCGAGGTGGGACTCGTGGAAGTGCGTCGTGATCCGGATGTCGCCGACCGAGGCTGCCGTCGCGAACGGGTGCTCGGCGCGGTCGAGCCGCCACGCGTCCGGCTCGAAGCCGAGCCGGCGGAGGAGGACGACCGAGAAGCGGCGCTGCGCGGCAATCTCGAACGGCCCGGCTCGCACGACGTCCTCGGCCGGATCGAGCTCGGGCATGGCCGCGACGAGCGGAACGAGCTCGTCCCGCACCTGCTCGAGCACCGACTCGGCCTCGGCCGTCGTCAGCCCCGCTTCGTAGTCGTCGAGGAGGACGTCGTAGTCGTCTTCGCGCGGCTCGAAGCACTCGATGTAGCGCCGCCTGAGCTCGAGCTGCCGCTCGAGGTACGGGAGCAGGACGTCGAAGTCTCGACGCGCGCGAGCCTCGAGCCAGGCGCCCAGGCCGAGCGACCCGGAGCGGCTCAGCTCCGCGCGCAGCTCCGGCGGCACTCGGCGCGCCTTCTCGTGATCCCGGCGCGTGACCCTGATCACGCTCGCGTCGTCGGAGTCGTGCGGCAGCGTCTCCTCGTATGGCCGCACCTCCTCGAGCAGCCGGCCGAGCTCGTGCGACACGAGCAGCTCGTGCGAGAGCCTGACGAGCGTCGCTCGCTGGTCGGCGCGACCCTCGGCCCCCTGCGGAGGCATCATCGTCTCCTGATCCCAGGCCGCGAGCGAACCGAGGCGCTCCAGGTCGTGGATCGTCCCGAGAATCTCCTTCAGCCGCGCCAGGCTGTCGCTCACGCCCTACCCCTCGCCGCAGATCGAAGCTCCCCGGGTTGGACTCGAACCAACAACCCTCCGGTTAACAGCCGTACCGGGGAACGTCACCGCAGATGCTCTTGCCCCTACCAAGCGATTCTATGTGACCTGAGGTCACTTCAGATTCGCTGAAGTCGGTACCAAAAGCGGTACCAATGGGAGCTCGCGGACGGGGGCAAAATCTCCGCACGCGGAGAGTCGGCCAAGGGCGGAGGCTAGCGCGGCTCGGGCCGAAAGTAGAGCTCGCCGAAGCTCGTCTCGACGTGCGGCTCGTGCGGTGCCGGAGTACGGCTGCTCGGGCGTGGAAAGTACGACCTCGACCATGAACTCCGCCGCTGGCGCGTCAATCGTGATCCGGGGCTTGGCCTCGTACTTCCGCTTTGCCTTCGCGCGCTCGAGGTAGATGCGACGGCCGCAGAGGATGTGGCCGTCCATCCCGGACACACGCGGCTGGAGCCACCAATGCGCGATGTAGTCCGCGTGGCGCTGGGGGTCGCGCCACCCGCGGGCGCGCGCGGCGGCGACGCGAGCCTCGTCGTGGACGGACGAGGCGACATCGGGGCTGTAGTGCGTCACGAGGATGCCGTCTTCGGTGCCGTGAAGCGAGAGGTGCTCGTCGCGCTCCGAACGGAGCATGATCGTGACGTCGTTCGGTCGCTCCTCTACCTTCACGGCCGGTCGGTCTAGTTCGCCGTGCCGGAAGTAGACGAGCGTCGTCTTCCTCGGTGCGCTGCTCCTCGACTCCATACCACCTGCCTCCTCGACGCGTCCGGAAGTTAAGGCGGCCGAATGCGGGCCAGCGTCGCGCTCATCTAGGAAGGGTTGGCGATATCGCTTGGTGTGTCTCCGGTGTCGAGCCTGTAGAGGTTCAACCACAGGTCGCGGTAGAAGGCGATCGAGTCGTGGACGATTTCTGGCTCCGCGAAGTAGGGGCCGACCCGCGCCAGGCGCGAGGCGATGTAATCCGCGAGTGTCGAGTCGCCCGGGTCAGACGCGGGAGCGGTCACGCGCGTCGGCTATGTGGCTTCCGCACCTGGCGCGAAAGCTTCTAACTCGCGTCGCGTCCGCGCGACGATTCGTTCCAGGTCAGCGAGGAAGTCTTCGTCGAGAGCGTTGTCAGCCGCCTGAAAGGCTTCGACAGCTCGCTCACATGCGGCGAGAAGGATCAGTAGGGCGGCCCGATGTTGCTTTGCGGTGTGACTCAGCTCGGCCACACCGGGAATTTTACGTGTCGCCTGAGGGGTGAGCGAAGACGACTAGAGGCTTGATGTGATTCAGCGGCCGTCGTAGGCGGCGAGGGCGCGTGTTGGGCGGCCGCTGAGTCGGTTGAGCAGCATGCCGAGGGTGAGCGCGAGGATGCGTTGCGCGATTCGTACGGCGAGCCCGGCCGGTGTCTT
>DASUZD010000352.1:0-3752 GCA_036377055.1 Gaiellaceae bacterium
GAAGGCCGGCATCTACCCGATCGACAGCTTCGGCGGCTTCACGACCGAGCTGGCCGGCCCGGCCACGTTCTTCTTCCTCGCGCTGACGGCGATCCTCGTTGCCTTCGCAGTCGCGCTGATCGTCGGCCACATCGTCTGGGGACAAAAATTCTGATGGCTGCCGTTGCAGCAGCCCCGTACGTCTCGTACTCGTCCGCGACCGTCGCGCTCGTTCCCGCGGAGGCGTGGCCGCTCGTGTACAGCTCGCTCCAGGCCCTCAAGGGCCACGTCCAGGAGTACCCGGGCTGCGAGCGGCTCGAGGCGTTCGTCAGGGTCGAGCCGAACGGCGCGGTTCGGGTCCACTGCTACACGACCTGGGACACGGCCGAGCAGCTCGAGGCCTTCCTCGAGCGCGGCTACACGTTCGAGCGAATGCTCCGGGACGTCGCGGAGCTCGACATCGAGGAGACCTACGTGATGGAGAAGGTGTTCTGATGGCCCGCCGGCCTGCACGCCCGCTCTTCGGTTACCGCGACGTAGGCGAGGACGTCCGCCACTCGCGCAGCGCGGTCAGTCGCGCCTGGATCGTCCTGGCGGCGCTCGTCGTCTTCTACCTCGCCTGGACGCTGATCGTCTACTTCCTGGAACCCGGCCTGCGCTAGCGCGGCAAGGTGTATCTCCGCCACCTCTCGTCGCTCCAGTTCCTGACGTACTGCTCGTTCTTCGCCGTCGTGATCGCGGCGATCTTCCGCTTCATGCCGGGGAAGGCGCCGCCGCTCCGGACGACGCCGTACCCCGACGACGAGCTCGCGGCGCACGACCGGAAGCTCGCCAAGTACTTCGTCGCGGGCGGGGCCTTCCTCGTGCTCGGCAGCGTCCACATGGTCGTCAAGAACCTGCCCTGGGCAGCCGAGTACCTCGCCCGCACCGGCTACGCCGGCCATCTCGTGCGAGACCTCTCGAACACGCACGTGATGATCGTCGGCGGCGGAACCCTCCTCGCGACCGGCCTCTGCTGGCGCGTCCTTCCCCGCATCGTCGGCAGGCCGCTCGCGAGTGAGGGTCTCGCACAGTGCGCCTTCTGGTTCACGGCGGCGGGACTCGCAGTCTTCTACGTCTCGCTCGTCGGGAACGGGATCGCGATCGGCCGCCTCGTCGAGCACGGCCGGAACTACGAGCTCGCCAAGGCGCACATGGGCAAGTGGTACAAGGTGCCCACAGGCGTCGGCGCCGGCATCATGGGCCTCGGCTACTGGTGCTTCGCCGCGAACGTCGCCCTGACGATCTTCCAGTCGCGGCTCGTGAGGGTGCCGAAGCCGCAGTGGCACCTGTGGAAGTTCCTTGCGACCGGAGCGGCCGCGCTGACCGTCGGAACGGTTCAGGGCGTGATCCAGGTGCAGCCGGCGAAGGCGGACTGGCTCTACCGGGCCGGCCACGCGGGCGAGTGGATCGACCCGATCAGCCATGCCCATATCAACCTGGTCACCGGGCTGACGATGCTCGTCGCGGGCGCGCTCTTCGCGCTGGCGCCGAACCCACCGTCGCGGCGGCTCGCGAACCGGTGCTTCTTCGCGCTCCTCGCCGGCTCGCTCGCTTTCTACGGCGCGGCCCTCTACCTCGGCTTCCACGAGGGCGGCCTCGTCGTCGGCAAGGGCTTGACCCCGGAGCAAGCCGAGGAGGCGACGCCGCTCCACCCGTTCCTGATCATGGGCGCGGGGATCGCGATGTTCGCCGCGTTCTGGCTCCTGCTCGCGGTCGTCGTCCGCTCGGTCCGCGGCAGCAAGGGACCGCTGCGGCCGCTCGTGCTCGCCGGCTGCGCGGCGCTCGCCGTCGGCACGCTCCAGGGCCCGGTCCAGGCGGTCCCGGCGGTGAACGAGCTGCTCGACCGAGGCGGCGAGGCGGGCGACATCGTCGTCAACCTCCACGCGCAGCTGAACATGCTCGGCGGGCTGATGGCGATCCTCGTCGGGCTCGCGCTCGTGGCGCTCGACGCTCCGCGGCCGCGCTTCCGGATCGTGCTCCCCTGCGTCGCCGGCGGCATGGCCGTCTACTACGCGGGCGGAATCTCGTTCGCGGCGGTGGAGGCGCACGGCGTCGCGGGTGGCCGCTCGTTCGCGTCGGCGCTCGCCGTCCTGGAGCCGTGGCAAGCGCTCGTGCTCGTCCCGGCCGCGCTCGCGGTCCTCGCGGGCTTCGGCTCGTACGCCCGCGCGGCGTGGCAGCTGAGCGAGCGGCAGCGGGCCGAGGGACGGCGCGCGATCGCCGGCGCGCCGCGCCTGTACACCGGCAAGATCCCGAACCGCGTCCGGCGGCGGAGCCCCGCCGCGCTCGCCGGCTACGAGCTGCCGCTCGGCCTGATGGGCTTTCCCGGCGTGGGCTGGCTCTTCGCGGGGTTCCCATTCACGGCGTCGATCCTCCTGTGCGGCGGGCCGGCGCTCGCGTGGGCCGTGATCCCGATGGCGTTCAGCCCCTTCGGCGAAGGGCCCTTGCGCGAGGTCGGCTGGAAGGTCGAGCTCGCCTATCTGCCGGCGAGCGCGCTCCTTTCGAGCGCCGCGCTCTACCGTGCGCACGCGCGCCGACGGGCGCGGCTCCTCGGCCGGCCGCCGCGCGGGAAGCTCCTCCGTTCGTCGTACCGGACGCGCGTCTCGATCGCCGCCGGGACGATCCTGCTCGTGCTCGTCTCGCTGCCGTTCCTGCCGGCGGTGGCGGGCATCGGCTCGAGCACCGTCCGCTACGCGCACGAGACCCGCTTCACGCGCGAGACGACGGGTCAGTACCTCGCGGCCGCCGGCGGGCCGGTGAAGCTCTTCGCGTGGAGCGACCCGCAGAATCCGTACCCGCACGACGCGCTTCGGGTGCGCGCGATCGGCACGCTGCTCGTCCGCGCGGCGGCAGTCGATGCGCCGGCCGCCTACCAGCTCTACGACCTCGACCGCGGCGGCGCGGTCCCGCTGCAGGTTCGGTCGCGCTCGGCGACGACGATGTCGCTCGCGCCTGCAAGGCCGATGCAGCCGGGCCGCTACGCGTTCGTCGCTGCGCACGAGGGCATGTTCGGCGGGCGCGACTACGACTACCTGACGGTCGTGCGGCCCGGCGAGCCGGTGACGGCGATCGCGTCGAACCCGTCCGGGCGGGCTCCGGCCGTCGCCGACGCCGTGCTCCCCGTCGCCACGGTTCTCGTCGCGCTGGCGTTCGCGCTTCTGCTGCTCCGGTCGTACCGCGCGCGGCCGGCCGGGCAGAAGGCGTTCTGGGCGGCGGGGTTTGCGCTGTTCGCGGCGGCCGCGGCGTGCGAGGCGGCGGCGCAGCGGGTCGGCTGGTCGCCAGGACTCTTCCGCGCCTACTACCTCTGCGGCGGCGTCCTCACCGTCGCGTACCTCGGCGCCGGCTCCGCGTGGCTGAAGCTCCGGCCGCGTGCTCGAGACGTCCTGCTCGGCGCCCTCGCCTTGGCCACGGCGGCGGCGATCGCGACCGTCGTCCTTGCCCCTGTGGACGCGGCCGCGATCGCCGCCACGGCGGGAGACAGGCCGCCGGCGAACGGCGCGATCGGAGGCCACGCCTTCCTGTGGGCGATCGCGCTGAACTCGTTCGGGACGCTCTTCCTCGTCGGCGGCTCTGCTCTGTCGATCCTCCGGCGCCAGCGGGTGCGCACGAACCTCTGGATCGGCGGCGGCGCGCTGGTCGTCGCCCTAGCGACCGGCCTCTCGCGGACGGGCGACTACTCGCTCGTCTACGCGGGCGAGCTCGTCGGCGTCGCGCTGATGTTCTGCGGGTTTACG
>DASUZD010000353.1:0-9726 GCA_036377055.1 Gaiellaceae bacterium
GGAAGACGAGGAGCAGGCGCTGCTCGGGGAGCTCGAGCGGCTCGAGTTCCACGAGATCCGCATGCACGGCGTCGCCGCGAAGCGCACCGCGAGGCACTTCGGCGTCGACTACGACTACGAGCGCCGCGCGGCCGTCCACGAGGCAGAGCCGGTGCCGGAGTGGCTGGCCGGCGTGCGCGAGCGCGCTGCCGAGCTTCCCGGGGTCGCGCCGGAGGAGCTCGCGGAGATCCTCGTCCAGCGCTACCCGCCCGGCGCGCAGATCGGCTGGCACCGCGACGCGCCCGCGTTCGGGATCGTCGTCGGCGTCTCACTCGGCGGGCCGGCACGGATGCGCTTCCGCCGCGACAAGGACGGCATCCGCCGCACCTTCGAGCTCGAGCTGGAGGCGCGGTCGGGGTACGTCCTCGCCGGCGAGGCGCGGAACGCATGGCAGCACCACGTGCCGCCGGCGAAGACGCTTCGCTACTCGATCACTTTCCGGACCCTGCGATCAGGGAAGTGAGAACGCGACATCGCCCGCGGAGATCTGCGGCGGGCTGACCGACAGGTGCGAGAGGTTCTCGCGCACCCAGTCCGCAGCCTGGCGGTTCGACTCCTCGGCGCCGCTCCGGTCGTCGTAGACGCTGATCGTGACCGCGCCGTCGTCGGTGCGGGCCAGGTCGTAGGCGCGGAAGCCGTCGATCCCGGTGATGAGGCGTCTGACCTCGCTCTCGTTCTCGACGAGCGCGTCCGCGAATTCGCTGCCGGTCGTGTACTTGCGCACCGCGACGTACATGAGGCCTCCCTTCGATCGGGTGCGCGAGTCTCGCACCTGCGCGACAGGTGATCTAGCCCGTCCGGGTCAACGCCGCGGCCAGCGCGACTGCAGCCTCGTCCGCCCACGGATCGACGCGTGTCCACTCCCCGGCGACGAGTGCCTCCAGCTCGAGCTGCTTGCGCCGGAGCAGCGGCTGGCGCGCGGGCTCGTCGGCGCGCGTGACGGCGACCTCACGGCACTCCTCCCGCGGCAGCCGGAGGCAGAAGATGTGCGTTCCGGCGCCGAACGCCACGATCACGTCGCGGCCGCCGACCACGACGGGCCGGCCGAAGAGGTAGCCGAACGCGCTGCCGGCCGTGGCCGCAAGCGCCTCGACCCGCTCGCACAGGTCCGGATGGGTCGAGAGCGCGTAGCCGTCGACGATCCACGGCGAGTCGCTCTCGCGCCACGAGGGCAGCTGCTCGGTCTCCAGGTACGCGAGCACCGCCTCGTTCTCCGGCCGGCGGAGGCGAAGCGGGTCCACCGGCCAAGCCTATGACCGTCTGCCCGGACAAGGGATCGTCCGCTCGGCGCCCGCATACGATGAACGGGGCGTGGGTCGTCTCGTCTCTCTTGCCGCCGCGCTCGTCTGCGGCCTCGCGCTCGTCGCGACCGCCGCGGCCGGCCCGCGCGAGGAGAAGCAGCGCCTCACGAAGGCCGACATGGCGCGCGCGCGGCACGCCATCCTCAGACAGAGCGACCTCCCCACCTGGACGGCGATGAGCACGCCGGCCGACTCGAACGGCCCCCGCTGCCGCGGCTACAACCCCGACTTCTCGCGCTTCACGATCACCGGGAAGGCGGCTTCGGGATTCACGCACGGCGCCGGGAACGGGATCGCCTCGGCGATTGAGCTCTACCCCAGCGCGGCGCAGGCCGCCGGCGACTTCGCCGAGGGAGCGACCCCGGCCTTCTTCTCGTGCTTCAGCTCGAAGCTCGCACAGCAGTTCACCCGCTCGGGCCTCGCCGTCTCCGTCGCGTCGAAGCGCTCGAGCCGCTCGCCGCACATCGGCGTACGCGCGATGTCGTGGCACCTGGTCTTCAAGCTCAGCATCCAAGGCCGGACGGTGCCGTACTACGTCGACCTCTACGCCTTCCAGGTGAACAGGTCCCTCGGCTCCGTCTCGTTCCAGTCGCTCACGAAGCCGATCCCGCGCCAGACCGCGCTCGTGCGGCTGGTCGCGTCTCGCCTGGGCTAGATCATCCGCGGCCGGCGCCGCGTCCCCTCGTCGACCCGGTCGACTACCTCGTAGCCGATCCAGTTCACGGCCCAGACGACGACCACGACGCCGACGTACGTCCAGAAGCCGTCGATCGAGAAGTTCGGCGCGACCCACTCCGCGAGCGCGACCATCGCGATGTTGATCACGAGGTAGAAGAAGCCGAGCGTCACGATGATCAGCGGGAGCGTGAGGAGCGCCAGCACCGGCTTCAGGAGAGCGTTTGCGATCCCGAGCACCGCGGCGCCGATCAGGTACGCGGCCCAGCCGTGGATCCGCACGCTGTCCCACAACGAATTGGCCACCCAGAGCGCGGCGGCGTTGACCGCCCACGCGAGCCCGAGACGAATCGCGAAGGACATCGCCCGAAGCGTAACGTGCAGCCGCGTGGAACCAGTTTTCTTCGCGACGCCGCAGGAGTTCCGCGCGTGGCTCGCGGAGCATCACGCCGACGCCCGCGAGCTCGTGGTCGGCTTCCACAAGAAGGCGTCCGGCCGGCCGAGCATGACGTGGCCGGAGTCGGTCGACGAGGCGCTCTCCTTCGGCTGGATCGACGGCGTCCGGCGGAGCCTCGGCGACGAGAGCTACACGATTCGCTTCACGCCCCGGAAGCCGCGGAGCACCTGGAGCTCCGTCAACGTCGAGCGCGCCGAGGCGCTGATCGCGGAGGGAAGGATGCGGCCGGCCGGGCTTGCTGCGTACGAGGCCCGCAGCGCTGAGCGATCCGGGATCTACGCCTACGAGCAGCGCCGCAGCGCGAAGCTCGAGCCCGAGCACGAGCGTGAGCTCCGCGCGAACGCGAGCGCGTGGGAGTTCTTCCAGTCGCAGCCGCCGTGGTACCGCAGGAACGCGACGTGGTGGATCGTGAGCGCGAAGCGCGAGGAGACGCGGCGGAAGCGCCTCGGCACGCTGATCGAGGACTCGGCCGCCGGCCGCAGGCTTCGACAGCTCACGCCGCCGGCGAAGCGCGCGTAGCGCCCCGCCGGCGGCGTACCCCTACTTGAAGCCGGTCGGCTGCCGGTCGATCTGCCGCCCGGACGCGTCGAACGCGACCACGGCGACCGGCTGCGACTCCGGGCGCGCGTCGGCCTTGCTGATCCGGTAGGCGAACGCGCGGTACGGGCTTGCGTTCGTCAGCCTGATCGGCCGCTTCGAGCCGTCGCTCAGCTCGAGGTAGACGCGGTCGACGTCCGGCGCGACGAGACCCGAGAGCCGCCCGTTGCTGACGCTCGACAGGGCTGGGCCGCCGTCCCAGCTCAGGCCAAACATCATCTTCCTTCCGGCGAAGGGATCGTTGGCGTCGTTGCAGCCGCCTCCGCCTTCGTGGGCCGCGTCGACGGCGTCCCACAGGCAGATGAGGCCGTCGGCCTCGGCGAGGAACACGCTCCGGTCCTGGAGACCCGGAACGGACGGAAAGCGCGCGACCTCGACCTTCTTGCCGTCGGCGAGCGCCCGTTGGACCGCTCCCGGACTGATCCCCGACCTCGCGTGGCTGCTTCCGAAGATGGCCGTGGCGCCAACCCCGGACGCCGTGCCGATCGCGACGCACGTCGCGACGACGGCGACGATCCTTCGCTTGTTCAGCTCAGTTGTAGACATAGCAGCTCCCCCAGAAGGGACTGTTGGACCAGGACTTGCAATAGCCCTTCTTGCCGGTCGACGAGAACCACGCGTCGGTCCACGTCACCTGGTTCGTGTCGCGGTGCGTCCCGTGCCAGCTGTAGGAGACGTTGTCGATCAGCGTGATCGTCGTGTCGTAGCCGCCGGACTGCTTGTTGAACGACGCCTTGTACCAGGACGAGCTGTACGCGCTCGACGCGCTCTGGCCGGCGTACCAGTAGTGCTGGAAGATGAACGCGGTCGAGCCTGCGAAGGCGCTCGTCGCGGTCGCGAGCGCGGTCGCGGCGACACAGGCCGCGATGCAGGCGCGACGGCGATTTCCGGTCATCGATTCTCACCTCCGAACGAGTCGACGTTAGAGCGACTCCACTCTGGCCCGCCAGCCCGAGCGTTGTCAATTGGCTCTTGCGGCCAGTGGCCGCGGCCGGCGCGCTACTTAACGACTCGTTCGCGAGAGCGGAATCTGCGCGTGGATCCGAGTTCCCGCGCCGGCCGGGCTCTCGACCGAGAGCTCTCCGTCGAGCGCCGCCAGCCGGTCTCCGAGCCCGCGCAGGCCGCTGCCGCCGTAGGCGTCCGCGCCGCCGACTCCGTCGTCCGCGACCTCGACGAGGAGCCGGTCGCCGTCGGCGCGCACACGAACCGACACGCGCGTCGCCCGTGCGTACTTGGCGACGTTCGCGAGCGCTTCGCTGACGACGTAGTACGCGGTCGCCTCGACCTGCTCGTCGAAGCGCTCCGGCGGCGCCTCGAGGTCGACGGGGACAGGGCTCCGCGCGGCGACGACACGGAGCGCGGCGGCCAGCCCTCGCCGCGTCAGCACCTCGGGATGGATCCCGCGTGCGAGCTCGCGCAGCTCCTCGATCGCCGCGCCGAGCTCGTCGACCGCGCCCTCGAGCACGCCCGCCCGCAGTCGGAGGAGCAGCGCGACGAGCCGCTGCTGCGCGCCGTCGTGCAGGTTGCGCTCGAGCCGCTTTCGCGCCTCGTCGGCCGCGGCCACGATGCGCGCCCGCGACTCCCGCACCTCGGCCTCGTGCTGCTTTCGGAGCGAGATGTCGGCCGCGGAGAGGAGCCAAGCCGGCCCCGTCTCGAACGGCGGCAGCGGCGTGCACGTCCAGAGCACGTGCACGACTTCTCCCGTGCTCGTCAGCCAACGGCCCTCGCGCTCACCGTACGGGCGCCCGGCGACGACGTCCTCGATCGCGTGCCGCGTCAGCTCCGCGTCCTCGGGCGGTACGAAATGCTCCCAGAAGACGAGGCCGTTCGCCTCGTCGGGCGCGTAGCCGAGGGTCCGCTCGAAGGCCACGTTCGTCGCCCCCGGCCGCACGGTCCCGTCGGCGTCGACCAGGACGAGCAGGCTCGGCGCGTGGTTCGCGACCGCGTTCAGGAGCTCGCGGTTGCGCTCGAGCTCCTCGACGCGGGCGCGGAGCGTGACGAGCTCGTCCTTCGTCGTCCTCGCCGCCACGCGATCATCGTACGTGGGCCTACGAGCGAGGAGGGGACGCACCCCGGCGCCCCCTCCTCTGCCGCATGCTCAGCAGGTCGGCGTGCTCGTCTGCCCGTTCTGGCTGGGCGACGGCGAGAAGCTGCCGCTGCACGAGAAGAGCGTCGTGCCGCCCTGGTTGATCGTAAGCGTGTACGTCGTGAACGTCACGTCCGCGATCGTGACCCTCCAGTTGTTGTTCGGACAGCCCGCCTGCTTCGGCGTGACCGTCGGCACCGCCGTCGTCACGTCGACGCCGGCGCGTCCGTTCTTCGGGTTGTTGATCGTCTGGCTGCCGCCCGCGGTGACCGGAACGGCCGGGTTCTGACCCGGAGACTCGTTGCCGCCGGGGCTGGTGCAGGTCAGGCCGATGGCGGTCCCGTTGGCGGACACCGTCGACACGACGGTTTCCCCGCCGAGGCCCGCGACCTCGGCGGTGCAGCGCAACTGGGTGCCGATGTCGGTGCACACCGGGGTGCCGCCCTTCGTGAAGTGCGCCCCCGACGTCTGCGCGGCCGCCACTCCGGCGAGTGCAAGCGCCGTCACGGCGACGAGCGCGGCAAAGAGCATCTTGCGCATTAGCTGAAACCCTCCTTCGAGGGCGCGAGGGGCACGTGCGCCCTCATTCGAGATCGAAGATGAGGTCGCAGCCGCTGCGGCCCCGACGAAACCGACCAGGCTGCTGGTTAGACTCTTCCGGCTTCCTTCACCCCCTTTCCGTGAGGCGGGTTCGAGGAAGTCCTGGCTCCACCCCGGCAGGCATGCACGCTGAGTCGGGGTGGGGCCGCACCTCGTCCACCTAAGCCTTCGTCGTGACCCGCCCTCCCGTGGCCGCAGAACCGCATGGAGCGCCGACTGCGTCGTCTCCGCGGTAATTATCCACAATTCGAAGCTCAGAAGCGAGCGGTTTTGAACGGTTCTTCCCCAGTTTCCACAGCAGCAGCCGAGCGCCTCGCCGCGCGTCAAGTTCGGGTAACCGCACCAACGAGGGGGGTCGGCTACACCGACGCGGGTTCGTCTCGGTGCCACCCTCGGGAGACCAAACACGCGAAGGAGCAGGCACCATGACGGTTCAGATCGCCGCTCCGGCCCCGTCGTTCGAGGCCGAGGCATACATCCCGGGACAGCCCGACCCGCGGCGGATGGCGCTCGACGACTACCGCGGCTCGTGGATCGTTCTCTTCTTCTACCCCCGTGACTTCACGTTCGTCTGCCCGACCGAGCTGCACGCGTTCGCCGAGCTCGAGGCCGCGTTCGCCGAGGAGGACGCTTCCCTGATCGCCGCCAGCACGGACAGCTACTGGAGCCACAAGGCATGGTTCGAGTCGCACCCGCTGCTGGACGGCGTCGCGTACCCGGTCCTCGCCGACACCGCGCACGACGTAGCGCGCGACTACGGCGTCCTGCTGGACGACGGCTCGGCGCTTCGCGCGACCTTCGTCATCGATCCCGACGGTGTGCTCCGGCACATGAGCGTCACCGACCAGAACGTCGGCCGAAGCCCGGACGAGACGCTTCGCGTCATCCAGGCGCTGCGGACGGGCGCGCTCTGCCCGGTCAGCTGGCGCAAGGGGCAGCCGACGCTCAAGGCTGCGTGAAAGGACGAGCGATGAACTGCTACGAGTGTAGGAAGGCTGCGAAGGAAACAGCCGCCGTCGCGATCTGCGAGTGCGGTGCAGGCGTCTGTCTCGAGCACGCCCGCGAGACGGCGGCATGGCGGCGCGACGCGAGCCGAATCGTCGGCTGCCCGCACGACACCTGGCTGGCATTCGCCGAGGCGCGGCAGCCGGCGGTCGTCGCCGTCAGGCGACGGCTCGTTCCGCGTCTGGCGTAGGTGGTTGCGGCGGCGGCCCGGAGTCCCGGGCCGCCGCAAGCTCGTGAGGCCTGGAGCCTGTCTCACAATGAGAGCTGAGCCGCCCTGCCGCGCTGGGCGGCGCGCTGCCGCGTCCTCGGTCGCCCCGATAGCACCACTATCGGGGCTCCCTGCGTCCTTGCATCGCACGCGCCCAGCGCGGCAGGCTCGGCGAGTCCCATTGTGAGACAGGCTCCTGTGACTAGCGCTTCTTGGCGGCGGCCTTGCCGCCCTTGCGGCCGGCGGCCTTCTTCTGCGCCGTCGTGCCGCCCTGCGAGGAGCTGCCGCCCGAGCCTGACTTCTTCCCGCCACGGCTCGAGGCGCCTGGCGAGTTGGCGATCCTCGCTGCGCGCTCCTTCGACATGCCCTTGTCCTTCAGAGCCTCGTACTGCTTCTCGTTCTTGACGCTTGGTCGTTTGTTTGGCATATGCAGCCGTTTCCCGCTTCTAAATCAGACGAAACGACCGGAACGGCGCCTTTGCGATATCCGGCTACTGAAGTACTGTCGAGGTGCCGATGCAAGAGCCGATGGCGAATCCGGGAGTGATGACGCCGCCCGTGCGGTACGAGACCTCGCCCCTCCTAGGCGGCCCGCAACCCCCGCGGCCCGGCCTGATGACGCCTACCTCGGACCTGCCCCAGCTCGACCACGGTCCAGCGATCCGGACGCTCCTGTGGCTCGTCGCAACCGCGCTCGGCGCGGCCGAGCTCCTCCTGCTGACTGCGCCTAGCGGCTAACGCCGTCGAGCAGACGCCAGTTCGCCTCGAGCGCGCGCTCGGCCGCCGCGGCCAGCGCGGTCGTATCGGCCGGAGCCGCCTCTTCCAGCGCGGCGCGTGCGGCGTGCGCGTGCTCGACGTCTCGCTCCGAGTGCAGAGCGAAGTACCTCGCGCCCGGATCGTCGGCCGAGAAGCCGTAGTGCTCGACGAGCCCGCGGAGCTTCGTCTCGGAGATCGCTGGCTGGGCCGACTCGACGGCGTAGAGGACCGAGAGCGCCTCGAGCCGGTCGTCAGGCGCCCACGCCTCCGCGCACGACTGCGTCTCGGGCAGCGGCTCGCGGTCGAGCGGCGCGTCGAGGGTGCGCGCGAAGTCGTCCCACAGGTCGACGTGCGCCGCCTCTTCGTCTGCGTGGTCCGCGTCGCCAGAGGCCGCGGCCGCATCGGCCAGCGCGACGACGGCGTGGCGGTACTCGCCCGCGTAGAACGCGAGCTCGTCGCGGGAGAGCTCGCCGGCCTCCCAACGGACGTAGAAGGGGTGCCGAAGGACGTTCCAGCGCTCGCGGGCCGCGTCCACCTGCTCGAAGAGATTCATTGCGCGCTCCTTTTTTCGCGGCGACCCCGCGGAGCGATCCTAACGGCAGGTCCCGCTCGCGCGCGGCGGGCGGGACCTGCCGGCAGCGCCTACGCGACGGTGACGACGTTCGTCGCCTCGGGGCCTTTCGCGCCCTCGCGGGCCTCGTACTCGACCTTCGCGCCCTCCGCGAGCGTCTTGAAGCCGTTGCCGCTGATCTGCGAGTGGTGGACGAACAGGTCCTTGCCGCCGTCCTCGGGCTGGATGAAGCCGTAGCCCTTCGAATCGTTGAACCACTTCACGGTTCCGGTTGCCATAGAAAAAACACCTCCCCTACCAGGTACTCGAACGGGTAGAGGAAGTGCAGATAGGCACCACCGGTACGCGCGCTCTGGTTTTCGCGCCTCAGCCTAGCGCAGAATCGTAGGATCAGCGGATGCGAGTCCGCGCCGCCGTCCTCGAGGAGTTCGGGCAGCCGCTCGCGGTGCAGGAGCTCGAGCTCGAAGAGCCGCGCGCGGGCGAGGTGCTCGTCCGTCTCGTCGCCTGCGGCGTCTGCCACACCGACCTCTACACCGCGTCGGGCGCCGACCCGTCGGGCTACGCGCCGGCCGTGCTCGGGCACGAGGGAGCGGGCGTGGTCGAGAAGGTCGGCGACAGCGTTGCGTCGGTCGCCCCGGGAGATCACGTCGTGACGCTCTTCTCACCGCAGTGCCGCGAGTGCGTCCACTGCCGCGACGAGCGGACGAACCTGTGCCTCGCGATCCGCGAGCAGCAGGGTGTCGGCCTCCTTCCGGACGGGACGACGCGGTTCTCGTATGCGGGCGGCAGCGGCGAGCCGATTCGGCACTTCATGGGCACCTCGACGTTCGCGGAGTACACGGTCATGCCCGAGATCGCGCTCGCTCGGATCTCGCGCGAGGCGCCGCTCGACCGCGCGTGCCTGTTCGCGTGCGGACTGTCGACCGGACTCGGCGCCGCGATGAACACGGCTCGGGTCGCGGCCGGCTCGACGTGCGTCGTCTTCGGCGCGGGGATGGTCGGGCTCGGCGCGGTCGCGGGTTGCCGGCTCCAGGGCGCGGAGCGGATCGTGTGCGTCGACCTCTCCGAGGAGCGGCTCGCACTGGCTCGCGGCCAGGGTGCGACCGACGTTCTCGTCGGCGGTGTGGATGCGGTCGAGCGCGTGCTGGAGCTGACGGGCGGCTTCGGCGCCGACTACACGTTCGAGGCGACCGGGAACGTTCGCGTGATGCGGCAGGCGGTCGAGTCGGCGCGAATGGGCTGGGGGCTCGCGACGATCTGCGGCGTCGCCGGCAAGGGCGAGACGCTCGACGTGATCCCGCGGTTCTTGATCACCGGGCGGCGCGTGGCGGGGTCGTCGTTCGGCGGCGTGAAGGGCCGGGACGGGGTTCCGCGGCTCGTCGATCGCTGGCTCGCGGGCGAGATCGACGTCGAGCCGTTCGTCTCACACAA
>DASUZD010000354.1:0-3033 GCA_036377055.1 Gaiellaceae bacterium
GAGCCGCGGGAAGGCACTCGGCGCCCGCGGCCACGTCTCCCATGGCCGGAGGTCACCGGTCGTCGAGCGGCAGCCCGTGGCGCACGGGAACGGCAAGTCATCCGCGGCGAAGCTCAAGGCGGTCCCGCCCGGCCAGGTGGAGAAGGCTCGCAAGCTGCCGAAGCGGCATACGCGCAAGGTGCCCGACCGTGCACGGTTGAAGAAAGCGAAGTAGCCGCGTTTACGTCCGCGGCTCGCGAGGGAACGAGCACGCATGGCGATCGTGAACCGTCGCAACGCCGTTCTCGGCTGGACCGTCTGGCAGGTCGCGAAGCGCGTCGCGAAGCGCAAGGCGAAGGACGCGGTGCCGAGCTTCGACCCGGGGACGAAGCGCCCGAACAAGTCGCTCGTCTTCGCGCTCGGAGGTGCGCTCGCGGGACTGCTCTTCTTCTGGTGGCGAAACGAGGAGGACGAGGCGCCCGGATAGAGTCTCGGGGTGCCCGACGACTTCTTCCGGCGCGCCGTCACCGGCCTCGTCCCATACGAGCCGGGCAAGCCGGTCGAGGAGGTCCAGCGCGAGCTCGGCCTCGACCGCGTCGTCAAGCTCGCGTCCAACGAGGGGCCCTTTCCGCCGTTCCCGGCGGCTCGCGAAGCGCTCGCCCGCTGCGCGAACGACTTCAACCGATACCCGGACGGAGGCGCTTTCCGGCTTCGGACGGCGCTCGCCGAGCGGCACGGCGTTCGCTTCGAGGAGGTCACCGTCGGCGCGGGGGCGGACGGCGTCGTCGACTGCCTCTCGCAGGCGACCCTCGATCCGGGAGACTCGATCGTCTGCGGCTGGCCGTCCTTCTCGAGCTACGTGCTCGACGCGCTCAAGCTGGCCGCCGAGGCGCGCCGCGTGCCGCTCCGCGACGACCGGTACGACCTGCCTGCGCTCCTCGACGCGATCGACGAGCGGACGAAGCTCGTCTACCTCTGCCATCCGAACAACCCCACCGGCACCGCGAACAGCCGCGCCGATCTCGACGACTACTTCGAGCGCGTGCCGCCGCACGTCCTCTCGGTGCTCGACCAGGCCTACTTCGAGTACGTGGACGATCCGGACTATCCGGACGGGATCGAGGAGTACGTCAAGGCGGGGCGACGGGTGCTCGTGCTCCGGACGTTCTCGAAGATCTACGGCCTCGCCGGGCTGCGCGTCGGCTACGGGGTCGGCCCGCCTGACGTCGTCGAGGCGATCGGCAAGGTCAGGCGCGCGTTCGACGTCAGCTCGGCTGCGCAGGCCGCCGCGCTGGCCAGCCTCGACGATCGCGCCGAGATCGAGCGGCGACGCAGGCTGAACGCAACCGCGCGCACGGAGCTCGAGCGGACGCTCCGCGAGCATGGCTTCGACCCGGCGGCGCCCGCGGTCGCGAACTTCCTCTACGTCGACACCGGCGCCGACGCGCGGATCCTCTTCGACGACCTCCTTCGGCTCGGCGTGATCGTCCGGCCGCTCGCCGCATTCGGCGCGCCGACCGCGATTCGCGTCACGGTCGGGACTCCCGAGGAGAACGAGTTCTTCGCGGAGGCGCTCGCTCGGCTCCGGGATCGCGTCGCCGCGGCAGGCTGACGTGGCCGGCCGCGGCCAGTTCGACCTGTTCGGCCGCGCCCCGAGCTTCCGGACCCTCTTTCTCGCCGCGCTCGCGTCCGGCCTCGGCACCTGGCTCGCGTTCGTCGCGCTGACGATCGACGTCTGGGACCGCACGCATTCCGGCACGTGGGTGAGCGCGCTTCTGATCGCGGACTTCCTGCCGACGATCCTCGTCGGCGTCCTGCTCGCGCCGGTCGTCGACCGATTCTCGCGGAAGCATCTGATGATCGCGGCGGACCTGTTCCGCTTCGGCGTCTTCTGCGCGCTTCCGTTCTCCCGTAACGCGACGACGATCGTCCTGCTCGCCGCCGCCGCCGGCTTCGCCACGGCCTTCTTCCGCCCGGCGGTCTACGCCGGCCTCCCGAACCTCGTCTGGGACGTCGACCTGCCGCGCGCGAACTCGCTCCTCCAAACGGCCGAGAACGTCACGACCACGGCCGGCCCGGTCGCGGGCGGCGTCCTCGTCGCCGCGACGAGCCCGCACGCGGCGTACTGGGTCAACGCCGTCACCTTCGTCGTCTCCGCTGCGCTCCTCGCGCGGATCCCCGGCAGGATGCTCCAGACGGTGCACGGTCTCAGCAGAGGTCATCTGCACGACATCGCCGACGGGCTCGGTCTCATCTGGCGCTCGCGTGCGCTCCTGACCGTGCTCGTCGTCTGGAACATGGTGATGGTCGCGAACGCCGGGATCAACGTCGCCGAGGTCGTGCTCGCGAAGGTCTCGTTCAACGCGGGTGACCTCGGCTTCGGGGTGCTCGTCGCCGCGGCCGGGCTCGGGCTCGCGATCGGGAGCTTCGCCGCGGGGCCGCTGCTCGAGCGGCGCCGGCCCGGCGAGATGTACGGCGGCTCGATCGCGCTGATGGCGGTCGGCTTCGGCGGCGCCGCGATCGCGCCGAACGCGTGGGTGGCGGCCGTCTGCGTCGTCGTCGCCGGCGTCGGGAACGGCGCGGCCGTCGTGTGCAACGCGCTCTTCGTCCAGCGCGGCGCGCCGGACGAGCTTCGTGGTCGCGTCTTCACGGTGCTGATGAGCTCCACCTACGTCGTCCTCGGGGTCGGCATGGCCGTCGCAGGGCCGGTGACGAACGCCGTCGGGGCTCGCTGGGTGTGGGGCGCTGCGGCGGGGGTCGCGGCCGCTGCGGCGGCGACCGGGCTTGCCTTCGCTCGCGGGATCCCGCTGCGCGAGCGCGTGGAGGGCGCGCCGACGCGGGCGGCCGTGACTTCCTAGCGCGAGCGCCGACGACGACGCCCGCCCACGTCTTCCCCAGATTTGATGCCGCGCGGCCGGATTTACTCCGGCCGCGCCTGCTGCGGTTGGTCGCTAGCCGAGGAGGGGGCTCACGGGGGAAACCCGGTTTCCCCCGTGGTTACTAAGCTGCGCGGGTGGCGAGGCGGCGCGAGTGGACGCTCGAGGAGCTGGCGAC
>DASUZD010000355.1:0-3028 GCA_036377055.1 Gaiellaceae bacterium
CGGCGGTGGCGCTGTTCGCGTTCCTGTACGCCTGGAACGACTTCTTCCTCCCGCTGCTCTACACCTCCGACAACCCGGACAACTGGCCGCTCTCGGTGGGGCTGTCGCACTTCCGGACGACGCACCAGGTGGAGTGGAACGTGACCATGGCGGCGACGCTCCTGTTCATGGCGCCCGTCATCGCGCTGTTCTTCTGCGCCCAGCGCGCGTTCGTCGAGGGCGTGACGCTCACGGGGGTGAAGGGATGAAGCTCGCGGTGATCGGCGCGGGCTCGACCTACACGCCCGAGCTGGTGTCGGGCCTGTCGCGCGAGCGTGAGCGCGTGCCGCTGGACGAGCTCGTGCTGCACGACATCGACGACGAGCGCCGCGAGGTTGTCGGCGGGCTCGCGCGGCGGATGCTCGACCGCCAGGGCTATGGCGGCGCGCTGACGGTCACGGCCGAGCTCGACGCCGCGCTCGACGGCGCCGACTTCGTCCTCGTCCAGATCCGCGTGGGCGGCCAGGAGGCGCGCCTGCGCGACGAGACGGTGCCTTTGCGGTGCGGCTGCATCGGCCAGGAGACGACCGGCGCCGGCGGCTTCGCGAAGGCGATGCGGACCGTCCCAGTCGTCCTAGAGATCGCGGAGCGCGTGCGCGAGCGCGCGGCGGCCGACGCCTGGATCGTCGACTTCACGAACCCGGTCGGCATTGTCACGCGCGCGCTGCTCGACGCCGGGCACCGCGCGGTCGGCCTCTGCAACGTCGCGATCGGCTTCCAGCGCCGGTTCGCGGGCCTGCTCGGCGTCGAGCCTGAGCGCGTGCTCGTCGACCAGGTCGGCCTCAACCACCTGACCTGGGTGCGCGCGGTGCGCGTCGACGGCCGCGACGTCCTCCCGGATCTCCTCTCGGAGCACGGAGACGACCTCGCCGCCGAGGTCGGGCTCCCGCGGCGCCTGCTCGACGAGCTCGGCGCGATCCCGTCCTACTACCTGCACTACTTCTACGCGCACGACGAGGTACTCGCCGAGCAGCGGGACGGCGTGCCGCGCGCGGCGACGGTGGCGGAGATCGAGCGCGAGCTCCTGCGCATGTACCGCGATCCGTCGCTCGCCGAGAAGCCGGCGCTGCTCGACCAGCGGGGCGGCGCGTACTACAGCGAGGCGGCGGTCGGGCTCGTGGGCTCGCTTACGACGGGAGACGGCGCGGCGCACGTGGTCGACGTCCGCAACGGCTCGACGCTCGCCGGCCTCGCGGCCGACGACGTGGTCGAGGTCCCGGCCCGAGTCGGCCGCGACGGCCCGGAGCCGCTCACGCAGGAGCCGCTGGCGCCGGAGCTGCTCGGCCTCGTCCAGCACGTGGCGGCGTACGAGCGGCTGACCGCGGAAGCAGCGGTGACGCGCAATGTCGTGCCGGCGCGCAAGGCGCTCCTCGCACACCCGCTGATCGGTCAGGTCGCGCTCGTCGACGAGCTCGCCGAGGCGCTCGTCGCCGCGGAGGCGCCGGTGTGAACACGCGCGTCGTCCTCGCCGTCGACGGCGGCAACTCGAAGACCGACCTCGCGCTCGTCGGCGCCGACGGGCGGTTGCTCGGGCTCGCTCGCGGGCCGCTCTCGTCGCCTCACCACATCGGGCTCGAGGGCTGCCTCGGCGTCCTCGAGCGGCTGCTCGAGCGCGCGCTCCACGCCGCGCGGCTATGGCCGGTCGAGCTCCCGGTCGCGATCGGAGAGCTCCTGCTCGCCGGCGTCGACTTCCCCTCGGAGGAGCGTGCCCTCGACGACGCGCTCGCCGGCCGCGGCTGGGCCGAGCGCATCGTGGTCGGGAACGACACCTTCGCGGTCCTTCGCGCCGGCACCGAGCGCGGCTGGGGGATCGCGATCGTCTGCGGGACCGGGATCAACTGCGTCGGCGTCGCGCCCGACGGCCGCACCGCGCGCTTCCCGGCGCTCGGCGCGATCAGCGGCGACTGGGGCGGCGGCTACGACCTCGGGCTCGGGGCGCTCTCGGCGGCGGCCCGGAGCGAGGACGGCCGCGGCCCGCAGACCTCGCTCGAGCAGGCGGTCCCGGCGTACTTCGGCCTCGAGACGCCGCAAGCGGTGGCGGAGGCGATCCACACGGGGAAGCTTGCGATGAGCCGCGTCTCGGAGCTCGCGCCGGTCGTCCTGGCCGAGGCGCGCAGCGACGCCGTCGCGGCCGGGCTCGTCGCGCGGCTCGCCGAGGAGATCGTCGCGCTCGCGCGCGCGTCCCTCACGCGGCTCGAGCTGAACGGCGAGCCGGTCGACGTCGTCCTCGGCGGCGGCGTTGTGCAGGCCGGAAACGGACGGCTCCTCGACGCGATCGCCGAGGGGCTGCACGACGTGGCGCCGGCGGCAAGCGTCCGGGCGACCGATTCGCCGCCGATCGTCGGCGCTGCGCTGCTCGGCCTGGACGACCTCGGCGCTCCGACCGAGGCACATGAGCGGCTCCGGCGCGAGCTCGGCGCGGCGGTTCGTGATCTCGACGGCAACGGGAGGTTCGGCAATGGCTGATGTGCGGTACGAGCAGGCGACCCGGATCTACCCCGGCACGGACGCTCCGGCCGTGGACGCGCTCGACCTGCACGTCGGCGACGGCGAGCTGATGGTCCTCGTTGGCCCGTCCGGCTCCGGGAAGACGACGGCGCTGCGGATGCTCGCCGGCCTCGAGGAGGTCGACGCGGGCTCGGTGCTGATCGGCGGTCGCGACGTGACCGACCTGCCGCCGAAGAAGCGCGACGTCTCGATGGTCTTCCAGAGCTACGCGCTCTACCCGTACCTGACGGTGGCCGCGAACATCGGCTTTCCCCTGCGGATCGCGAAGGTCAAGCGGTCGGAGCGGGACAAGCGCGTCCGCGAGGTCGCGAGGCTCCTGGGCCTCGAGGAGTACCTCAACCGGAAGCCGTCGCAGCTCTCGGGCGGCCAGCGGCAGCGCGTGGCGATGGGCCGCGCGATCGTCCGCCTGCCACAGGTCTTCCTGATGGACGAGCCGCTCTCGAACCTCGACGCGAAGCTGCGCGTCCAGATGCGCGCCGAC
>DASUZD010000356.1:0-5257 GCA_036377055.1 Gaiellaceae bacterium
GACCTCGGCGGCGTCGTGCAGCGGGCCTGACGGGAGCCGGTGCGCCGTACCCGCCACCTCGCGGATCGCTTCGTCGGCGAGCTCGATCAGCGCGTCGTCGAAGAGGATCGGCTCGATCGACCAGATCCGCTCCCAGTCGACGTCGATCCGCTCCTCTTCTGCGAAGCGCCGGGAGGCTGCCTCCGCGTTGCTCCGCATCTCGGCGAGCTTCGTGGCGTCGAGGTGACGCTGGTCGAGCAGGCACACGGCCGTCTCGACGACCGACGTGACGATGCCCGGCTTGGTGACGACGCCGCCCATCGTGCAGACGGCGCCCTCGCCGGTTCGCTTGGCGATCTCGCGGATCTCGAGCTCTAGCTTCGCGGCGCCCGCCAGAGCGTCGCGCCGCTGGTCCATCGGCGTCGACCCCGCGTGCGCTGCCTGGCCCCTCCACGTCACGCGCGAGCGCTCGACGCCGAAGGTCCCGAGCACGACGCCGAGCGGGAGGTCCATCGACTCGAGGACGGGACCCTGCTCGATGTGGAGCTCGAGGTAGGCGACCGCGCTCTCGAGCTGCCTGCGCGCCTCGAGCGCTCGGTCGAGGTCGACGCCGTACGCCCCGACCGCATCCGGTAGCGACACCCCGTTCGCGTCCTGGAGCTTCCGCAGCTCGTCCTGGTCGGCCATCGAGCCGGCGGCCGCGCTCGAGCCGAAGAGCGACCGGCCGAAGCGCGCGCCCTCCTCGTCCGCCCAGTTCACGAGCCGGACCGTCACCGCGGGCTCGCCCTCCTCCGCGATCCGCCGCAGCACCTCGACGCCGGCCATGACGTTCAGCGCGCCGTCGAGCCAGCCGCCGTTCGGGACGGAGTCGATGTGCCCGCCGATCAGGAGCGCACGGTCGTCCCGGCCGGGGAGCGTGAACCACTGGTTGGCGGCCTCGTCGGTCTCCTCACGCGCGCCCGTCCCCTCGAGCTTCCCGGAGAGCCATTCGCGCGCCCGCGCCCACGTCTCGGTCCAGGCGACCCGCTGCGCGCCGTTCTCGTCGCCGGTGAGGTCGCGCAGCTCGCGAAGCTCGGCGACCGTGCGCGAGGGGTCGAGCGGCATCGGCGCGAGCTTAACCCCGCGCCGTCGGTGTGTTAAGGATGGGGCGTGTCGGCCATCGCAGTCGAGCGTCCTCGCGAGCCGCGGGCCGAGCGCGTGCGCGCGGCACTCGGCCGCGGCGCCGTCTTCGTCCTCGTCGCCGCGCTTCTCTGGGGCGCGTGGGAGGGCTACCGGTGGCTCTGGATGCACGAGCACTGGACCAAGCCGTTCCTCGTGGACGACATCTCGATGCCGCACCTCCACCTGATCGCCCGCCAACTCTTCGAGCCCGCGCGCGTGAACGGCCCCCTCCTGATCACGATCCTCTGGCACTCGGCGCTCTTCACCGCGAAGGAGGCGGCGGTCGGCTTCGCGATCGGCGCTTCCGTCGGCTTCGTCCTCGGCGTCGTCCTCGCCCACTTCCGGATCCTCCAGCGCGGGCTCCTGCCGTACATCGTCGCCTCGCAGACGATCCCGATCATCGCGATCGCGCCGATGGTCGTCGTCGGGCTCGGGAACTACAACATCGCGGCCTGGCTCCGGGTCGCCGTGATCGCCGCGTACCTGACCTTCTTCCCGGTGACCGTGAACACGCTCCGCGGCCTCCAGTCGGCCGAGCCGCGAGCGCTGGAGCTGATGCACTCGTACGCAGCGAGCCGCTGGGCGATCCTCTGGAAGCTGCGCGTCCCGTCGTCGCTGCCGTACCTCTTCTCGGCGTTCAAGGTCTCGGCGACGGCGAGCGTCGTGGGCGCGATCATCGGCGAGGCGCCGTCGTCGATCCCGAACGGCCTCGGCGGCGCGATCATCAACTTCAACCAGTACTACGCGCTCGAGCCGAAGAACCTCTGGGCCACGAACCTCGTCGCCGCCGCGCTCGGGATCTTCTTCTTCGTCGCGGTGGTCGTGGTCGAGAAGCTGGTCGTCCGGCGCGCGCCGGAGCACGTCGCATGAGCGCCAACGACGCGGTCGTCTCGATCCGGCGCCTCTCGAAGGCCTTCGGCGGCGGGCGCGTCACCGCGCTCCAGGACATCAGCCTCGAGGTCGCGCGGGGCGAGTTCGTCTCGCTGATCGGCCCCTCGGGCTGCGGCAAGTCGACGCTGCTCCGGATCGTCGGGGACATCATCGAGCCGACCTCCGGCGAGGTGACCGTCAACGGGAAGACGGCCCGGCGCGCGCGGCTCGACCGCGACTACGGGATCGTCTTCCAGTCGCCTGTGCTCTACGACTGGCGCACCGTCGCGAAGAACATCTCGCTGCCGCTCGAGATGCTCGGCTGGGACCGCGCGCGGCGGACGGCCCGGATCAAGGAGATGGTCGAGCTCGTCGAGCTCGAGAGCTTCGAGGGCCACCACCCGTGGCAGCTTTCGGGCGGCATGCAGCAGCGCGTCTCGATCGCGCGCGCGCTGTCGTTCGAGCCGGCGCTGCTGCTGATGGACGAGCCGTTCGGCGCGCTCGACGAGATGACGCGCGAGCGGCTGAACCTCGAGCTGCTGCGGATCTGGAGCGAGACAGGGTCGACGGTCGTCTTCGTCACGCACTCGATCTCCGAGGCCGTGTTCCTGTCGACGCGCGTCGTCGTCCTCTCCGCCCGCCCGGGCCGGATCGCCGGGATCGTGCCGGTCGACCTCGCGCAGCCGCGGACGGCGGCGACGCGCGAGGACCCGCGCTTCTTCGAGCTCGTGACCGACGTGCGCGAGCGCCTGCACGCGGGCGGCGCCGACGAGGTGCTCGAGGAGGCGACGCTCGAGTGAGCGTGATGGCGCAGCCGATCCCGCAGGGGACGATCGTGAGCCGAGTGGGCCGGCGCGCGCAGGACTGGATCCCGGCCGTCGTCGTCTTCGGGCTCGGGATCGCCGCGTGGCAGTGGCTGATCCCCGATGTCTTCCACGTCCAGCGCTTCCTGCTCCCGCGCTTCTCCGCGGTGATGAGCACGTTCTGGCACGAACGGGGGACACTCTGGAGCGCCGGTTGGTTCACGTTCAAGGAGGCCGTCGCCGGCTTCGCGCTCGGGTGCAGCGTGGCGCTCGCGATCGCCGTCGTCCTCTCGCGCTGGAAGCGCGTCGGCGGCGCGTTCATGCCCTACGCGATCGCCGCGAACGCGATCCCGATCATCGCCTTCGCGCCGATCACGAACGCGTGGTTCGGCCTGCTGAGCCCGTGGTCGAAGATCGTGATCGCGGCGGTGCTCTGCTTCTTCCCGGTGCTCGTCAACGCGCTCCGAGGGCTCACTTCCGTCGATCCTGAGTCGCTCGAGCTGATGCGCTCCTACGCGGCGAGCGAGCGCGCCGTCTACCGCCGCGTCCGGATCCCGACCTCGCTCCCGTTCGTCTTCACGGCCTTGAAGGTTGCGTCGGTACTCGCGATGATCGGGGCCGTCGTGGGCGACTACTTCGGCGGATCCACGAGATCGCTCGGCGTCCAGGTCCAGTCCTCGGTCTCGCTGTCCCAGTTCGAGACGGCGTGGGCGGCGATCCTGGTCGCGAGCATCCTCGGGATCGCGTTCTACACCGCGATCGCGGTGGTGGAGCGCTTCGCGCTGGCGTGGCACCCGTCGACGAGAGGGGCGAGCGAATGAGCTACGAGCGAGGAGGGCGCATGCAGAGGTACAGGTGGGTGGTCGTCGCCGCAGCCGCGGCGGCCGTCGCCGCGGCGATCACCGCGGGGCTGGCGACGGCGGGCGGCACGGCGAAGCACTCGGCGAAGGCGACGAAGGTCACGGTGCAGCTGAAGTGGGTGACGCAGGCGCAGTTCGCCGGTTACTACGCGGCCAAGGCCAAAGGCTTCTACAACCAGGTGGGCCTCGACGTGAACATCAAGGTCGGCGGGCCCGACATCAGCCCGGAGCAGGTCGTCCTCGGCAAGCAGGCCGAGTTCGGGGTCAACTGGCTCCCGAGCCTCCTCGCCCAGCGCGACACCGGCAACGACCTCGTCGACATCGGCCAGGTCTTCACGCGCAGCGGCACGACCGAGGTGACCTGGAAGTCGAGCGGGATCAACTCCTTCAAGAAAATGCGGGGGAAGAAGTTCGGGGTCTGGATCCTCGGCAACGAGTTCGAGCAGGAGGCCGCGCTCGTCAAGAACGGGCTCGACCCGCACAAGGACGTCACGCTCGTCAAGCAGAACTTCGACGTGATCCCGTTCCTCAAGCACCAGATCGACGCGACCTCGGCGATGACGTACAACGAGCTCGCGCAGATCCTCGAGGCGAAGAACCCGAAGACGGGCAAGCTCTACACGCTGAACGACCTGAACGTCTTCAAGATGGCCTCGCTCGGGACGGGGATGCTCCAGGACCTGATCTTCGTCCGGGGCGACTGGATCAAGGACAAGAAGAACCAGGCGACGGCGGTGAAGTTCCTCCAAGGCACGTTCAAGGGCTGGGCGTACTGCCGTGACCACCTCACGGAGTGCGTGAACATCGTGCTCGCCAATGGCCCCGCGCTGCCCAAGGGCCATCAGACCTGGCAGATGAACGAGATCAACGCGCTGATCTGGCCGAACAAGCTCGGGGTCGGCGTCATGGATCCGGCCTCGTTCAAGAACACGGCGCGGATCGCATACAAGTTCAAGGTGATCAAGAAGCCGGCGACGAGCGCGGCGTACCGGTCAGACCTGGCCAAGAAGGCCGTGGCCAACCTGAAGAAGCAGGGTGTGGACGTCTACGGCAAGGGCTGGAAGAAGAAGGTCGTGACGCTCACAGCGGGCGGCAAGTAAGAGGCAGCTAGCCGAGAGGAGGGAGATCCGCGATGTCAGTTCTGATCAAGGGGGGCCGCGTCCTGACCGCCGCCGACGACTACGTGGGCGACGTCTACGTGGAAGGCGAGCGGATCTCCCTCATCGGCGAGAGCCTGGACGTCCAGGCCGACAAGGCGATCGACGCGACGGGGAAGTACGTCCTGCCGGGGTGCGTCGACCCGCACACGCATCTCGACATGCCCTTCGGAGGCACGGTCACGATCGACGACGTCGAGTCGGGGCAGACCGCCGCCGCGTTCGGCGGGACGACCTGCCATGTCGACTTCATCATCCAGCCGCAGGGCGCGACCTTCGCCGACGCGCTCGACGAGTGGCGCGCCAAGGCCAACGGCAAGCAGGTGATCGACATGGGCTACCACATGGCGGTCACCGACCTGAAGGAGGGCGGGTCGCTCGAGGAGCTCGCGTCGCTCCCCGACCAGGGCATCACCTCGTACAAGCT
>DASUZD010000357.1:0-4988 GCA_036377055.1 Gaiellaceae bacterium
ATCAACGGCTCCACCTCCACCCACAACCGATCAGGCACCCGCCACGGCCACCGCCTCGCCGCCATCACCCCTCCATTTCGACAATGACAGCGGACGGATTCGCCAGACCACCACGGGTCCCTTCATTCCGTTAGCACCTCCAGACCCCACTGGCGCACGTGGACATCCACTGGTCTCCGACGCCCGGGGGCCGATGCCGCGGCTCGGGCCGGTGGGGACAGACCCCACTCGCCGAAGGCGACGGCTCTGACTCTTCCCGCCGCGCTCCGCAGCTTTGGCCACGGCAGGACGCCGAGGTCTAGCCGGTGCGGCGGCGTCTGATCTGCGGACCCTGGTGGCCGAGCGCGGCGTACGCAAGCGCCTGGAGCGACTCGTTGAGCGTCGAGAGCTCGCGCGAGATCCGGAGCAGGTGCTCGCTCGTGTCGAGCCTCCTGTTCAGCGAGTGGACCTCGTCGCAGAGCCGGTCGAGCCGCTCGAGCAATGCGTCGAGCTGGCGGTCGCCGAGGTCCTTTCGCTCCATCAGCAGGCGATTCTAGCCCGCGAGCCTGCTGAGCTCGGCGCGGGTGCGGACGACGACGGCGTCGGCGCCGAGGTGCTCGACGAGCCGCTCGAAGGCGCCGGCGCCGGCTTCGAGCCGCTCGAGCCGGCGCGCCGCGCCGAGGTGCGCTGCGGCTACGCGTGCGAGCGGCTCGGGAGCGTCGGTGAACGCACCGAGTCGAACGCCGGCGCCGGCGAGCTGACGGAGCGCGGCGCTCGTCGCCGCGTCCGGACGCAAGAACACCGGCGCGTGCTCCTCGGCAAACCGCTCGAGCAGCACCCGCCAGTTGCCGACTCGCGCGTCGAGCGCGGAAGCAGCGTCAGCGCGGTCGTGGGGCAGCTCGAGCGGCCCGAGCCGGAGCCGCCGCGAGACGTCCACTAGCCAGGCTTCCCAGAGCGCCCGCGTGTCGCCGAGCACGCAGTCGAAATCGACAGCGGCCGCTTCCACGAGCCGATGGTAAGCTCGCGCGCGATAACCGGCGAGCGGAAAGGGAACCCGGTGCGAATCCGGGACGGTCCCGCCGCTGTAAGGGGAGACGCTCCCGCGCCGTAGTGCCACTGGCCGCGAGGCTGGGAAGGCGGCGCGTGAGGGAGCCCCGAGTCAGAAGACCTGCCGCCCGCCGCGACCATCGAACCCCTCGCGGAAGGAGGATTCGTGCTTCGTCGACTCGTTCTCTTCGGAACGGCTCTCGTCCTCGTGGCGGCGATCGCGCCCGCCGCGCTCGCGGCGCGCGTGCACGTGCGCGTCGAGGGCAAGACCACCACCATCTTCGGCGCGCCCGAGCCGTTCGTCGCCCCCGCTGCGACGCCGCTCGAGGCGCTCGAAGACGCCAGCGTCCTCGGCGAGTTCTTCTACCACGTCAAGCAGTTCTCGTTCGGGCCGTTCGTCGACCAGATCGGCCGCTATTCCTCGAGCGATACCGGAGGTTGGCTCTTCAAGGTGAACGGCGTGCTCCCGCAGGTGGGCGCGGACAAGGTCACGCTCAAGGACGGCGACCGCGTGCTCTGGTACTGGAGCTCGTTCTCGTCCAGCGGGCCGGGGGAGAAGACGCTGCTCCTCACGCGCCGGTCGCGGAACTGCTACCAGGTCGTCGCGCAGGACGACGGCGGCGCCCGCACCGTGGTGCCGGGCACCTCGCTGCGCGTCGACGGCCGTACGAAGGTCGCGACCGGCGGCGCCGCGTGCGTCGGCAAGCATCGCGGGCTCGTCCGTGCGTTCGCGCCGGGCGCCGTGCGCTCGAACGCGCTGGCTTGAGCGTTCGGCGCGTCGGGATCCTCCTCGCCGCCGCGCTCCTCGCGGGGTGCGGCGGCGAGGCGGGCAGCCGCGGCACGGCCCGCCTCTGGATCACGCGCGACCGCGGCGCCCACGTGCTGCTGACTACGACAGTGCCGGCCGGGCTGACCGCGATGCAGGCGCTCGACCGCGAGGCGGACATCGAGACGCGCTATGGCGGCCGCTTCGTCCAGTCGATCGACGGCCTCGGCGGCAGCCTCGCGAGCGAGCACGACTGGTTCTGGTTCGTGAACGGCTACGAGGGCGACCGGAGCGCGGCCGAGTACCGGCTCCGCCCGGGCGACGTCGAGTGGTGGGACTACCGCTCGTGGCGCGGAGCGATGAGCGTGCCGGTCGTCGTCGGCGCGTTCCCGGAGCCGTTCTTGCACGGCTACGACGGGAAGCGGAGGCCCGCGTTGGTTGTCTACTCGGACCCGGCGCAAGTGTCGGCGGCGAGGCGGCTCGCGCGGCTCGTTCGCGGCTCCGCGACGCGGCGCGTTCCGGACGACCGCAGCGCGAACGTGCTCCTACTCCGGCGGGGCGGCCGGCTCTCGTTCACCGTGCGAGCGGACGGGAACACGGCCGGCGGACGCGTCACGTTCGTCCTCTCCGGCGACCCGGCCCGACTCCCCGCCGCGGCGCGCTTCAGGTACTCGCTCCCGTGAGCCCGGGGCCCGCGTCCGCGCTCCTCGCCGCGCTCGCCACGGCCGCGCTGCTCGCCGACCACATCGCCTCGGTCGCTGCGATCGCTGCGCTGCTGCTGGCGGTCTGCGTCAGGGCGGGCAGGCGGTCGCGGCCGTACCTCCTCGGCATCCTCGTCACTTCCGGCTCGGTCTTCCTGCTCACGCCGCTCGTGGAGAGCGTTGGCTCGCACGTGCTCTGGACGGGGCCGATCGTGCCGGTGATCGGAGCGCTCGACGTGACGCGCGAAGAGGTGTCGTACGCCGCGACGCAGGCGCTCCGGCTCGCTTCCGTCTCGCTCGCCTTTGCCGTCTACGCGCTGCTCCTCGACCACGACCGGTTGGTGCGGGCGGCGCGATTCGCGCGTCGTTCGGTGCTCGCCGTCGCGCTCGCGACGCGGCTCGTGCCGACGCTCGAACGCGACGCGGCCGGAATGCTCGAAGCTTTGCGCGGCCGCGGGGTCACGATCGCCGGCGCGCGCGGGTACGCGCGCCTCGCGTCGCCGCTCCTCTCGGGCTCGCTCGAACGCGGCCTGAACCTCGCCGAGGCGATGGAGGCGCGCGGGTACGGCCGCGGCGGCTCGACGCGGGCGCCGCGTGCGCCGTGGACGGCGATCGACCGGATCGCCCTTGCGGCCTCGGCCGCGATCGCCGTCGGAGGTTGGCTGTGGCTCTAGCCCGCGCGGAGCGGCTCTCGTTCTGGTACCCCGACGCGACCGCGCCTGCGCTCGACGACGTCTCGCTCGAGCTCGAGCCTGGCGAGCTCGTGCTCTGCCTCGGCGCTTCGGGTTCGGGCAAGTCGACCCTCCTGCGCGCGTTCGCGGGCCTCGTGCCGCATTTCCACGGAGGCCGCTTCGCCGGCAGGGTCGAGGTCGGGGCCCTCGACACGCGCCGGGCGCGCCCTTCGCAGCTTGCGGGCATCGTCGCGTCGGTCTTCCAGGATCCCGAGGAACAGGTCGTCCTGAACGGCGTCGAGGCCGAGGTCGCGTTCGGGCTCGAGAACGTCGGGACTGCGCCGCGGGTGATCGCGGCCAGGGCGCAGGAGGCGCTTGGTTCGGTCGGCGCCGCTCATCTCGCCGGCCGCTCGACCTCCGCGCTCTCGGGCGGCGAGCTCCAGCGCGTGTGCCTCGCTTCGGCGCTCGCCCTCCGTCCGCGCCTGCTCCTCCTCGACGAGCCGACGTCGCAGCTCGACCCCGACGGGGCCGACGAGTTCCTCGGGCTCGTCGACGGTCTCGACACCGCGGTACTGATCGCAGAGCAGCGGCCTGCGCGCGTCCTCGACCGCGCCGACCGCGTGCTCTTCCTCGAGGCCGGCCGGATCGTCCTCGACGCGCCGCGCGAGGAGGCGCTTCGCTGGCTCGCACGCCACCGGCCCGCGTTCCTCGGCCGCGAGCTGCTTCCCGAGGACGAGCCGGAGCGCGGGGACATCGTCTGCCGTCTGTCGGCGGTCTCGTACTCGTACGGCGCCCGCGTGGCCGTCTCGCGAGTCGACCTCGAGCTCCGCCGCGGTGAGGTCGTGGCGCTCGTCGGCCCGAACGGGAGCGGCAAGACGACGATCGCGAAGCTCGCGTCCGGGCTGCTCGAGCCCGCGGAAGGGCGCGTCGAGCGAAGGGGTCGCGCGGCCTACCTCTCGCAGGACCCCGGCCGCTACCTCGTCCGGGAGCGCTGCGACGAGGAAGTCGCCCTCGGCGTCGGCGGCGACCTCGCGCGCGCGCGTCGCGCACTCGCGCGGGTGGACCTCGAGCCGTACGCCCACCGCCACCCACGCGACCTCTCGAGCGGCGAGCGCGAGCGCCTTGCGCTGGCCTGCGTGCTCGTGACGGAGCCGGACCTGCTCGTGCTCGACGAGCCGACCCGCGGCGTCGATCCCGAGCGGAAGGAGGCGCTCGCGGAGCTTCTCCGGGCCGACGCGCCGCGCCGAGGCACCCTCGTGGTGACCCACGACACGAGCTTCGCCCGTTCCGTTGCCGACCGCACCGTCGCACTCGGGCCCGTCAGGGAGCTCGTGTATGCCTAGGCTCGTCCTCGCCACGTGCGCCGCGGTCGCGGTGGCCGCCGCGCTGTGGTCGGCGGAGTCGCCGCAGAGCTACGCGCTCCCGTTGCTCGCGATCGCCGGTGCGCTGGTCGTCGCACTCGCCGCGTGGCTGGAGACCGGCCCCGTGTCGGCGAAGGAGCTGGCGGTGATCGCGACGGTGGGCGGGGCGGCGGCCGCGAGCCGTGTCCTCTTCGCCGCCGTCCCGAACGTGAAGCCGGTGACCGTGATCGTCGTCTCGGCCGGCGTCGCGCTCGGCCTGCGCGCCGGCGTGCTCGTGGGCGCGATCGCCGCGCTCGTCTCGAACCTCTTCCTCGGGCAGGGACCGTGGACGCCGTGGCAGATGCTCGGCTGGGCCGCGTGCGGCGCGATCGGCGCGCTGCTGGCGCCGCTCCTCCGCCGCCGGCTCGCGCTCGCGGCCGTGTGCTTCGTCCTCGGCTTCGCGTTCGACTGGCTGCTCGACGCG
>DASUZD010000358.1:0-8303 GCA_036377055.1 Gaiellaceae bacterium
GATCGGCGTCGCAGCGGACGCGAACGTCGTCGTGTTCGAACGCATCAAAGAAGAGGTGCGGTCCGGGAAGTCCGTCCGCGCCGCGGTCGCGGCCGGCTACGCCAAGGGCTTCCGCACGATCCTCGACGCGAACGTCGTCACCTGCATCACGGCGCTCGTCCTGTTCGCCGTCGCGACCGCGGGCGTGAAGGGCTTCGCGCTGATGCTGCTGATCGGAACGCTGATCTCGCTGGTCACGGCCGTCGCGGCGACGCGCGCGATGCTCGGCCTCCTCGCGGGCTTCCGCTGGTTCGACAAGCCACGGTTCATGGGCGCGCACGGCCAGCAGCACGGGCGCTGGCTCCAGATCGACTTCATGGGCCGTCGCTACCTCTGGCTCGCGATCTCGGGCGCTGTGATCGCGATCGGCCTTGTCTCGCTCGGCGTGCGCGGCCTCAACCTCGGGATCGACTTCAAGGGCGGCACGCAGCTCACGTTCAAGACGCACCAGGCGCAGTCGGTCGACGACGTACGCGCGCAGGTCGGGCGGGTCGTGTCGGCGGGCGAGGTCGTCCAGGGTCGCGGCAAGCAGGTGAACGGCGGCTATACGAACTGGCAGATCCGCACGAAGTCGCTTTCCGCCGACCAGCAGCGGACGCTGACACAGGATCTGAAGGAGAAGGTTGGGGCGTATGCGCCGGGCGCGAAGAACGTCTCGGCCAGCTTCGGGCGCCAGATCGCCCGCAGCGCGATCCTCGCAATCATCTTCTCGCTCTTCCTGATCGTCCTCTACATCGCGGTCCGGTTCGACATCAAGTTCGCGCTGCCGGTGATCGCGGCGCTGATCCACGACATCGTCATCACCGTCGGGGTGTACTCGCTGACCGGGCGAGAGGTGTCGACGTCGACGGTCGCGGCGGTCCTGACCGTGCTCGGCTACTCGATCTACGACACGATCATCATCTTCGACCGCATCCGCGAGAACACCGGCCTCATGCGGCGCGCGCCGTTCGCGACGATCGCGAACATCTCGCTCTGGGAGACCATCCGCCGGTCGCTGGCGACGACCTTCATCACGCTGCTCCCGGTCGCCGCGCTGCTCATCTTCGGCGGCGCGACGCTGAAGGACTTCGCGTTCGCGCTGCTCGTCGGGATCGCCTCGGGCGCCTACTCCTCGATCTTCATCGCGGCGCCGCTGCTCACGATGTGGAAGGAGCGCGAGCCGGAGTTCGCGCGCCGGAAGGCGACGACGCCCGAGCCGACGGACGGGACGGCGCAAGTCGTGCTCGACGAGGCCGAGGCCGCCGCCGCAGCCGCGCCGACTCCCGAGCTCGTCCCCGTCGAGACCGTGGAGCGCGTCGTCGACAGCGCGAAGCGCGAGCGCCGCAGGCAGCGGCGCCGCGCGAGGCCGCATGGCCGAGCCCGCTAACGACGGCATCCGCGACCTGGCCGAGCAGGTCGTACTGGCGGCGGTCGGCGCCGCGTCGCTGACCGCAGAGCGGATCGACACCCTCGCCGACGACCTCGCCGAGCGCGGCGGCCTCCGCCGCGACGAGGCGCGTGCGCTGGTCCGCGACCTCGCGTCCCGCTGGCGCGGCGACACGGTCCGCGTCACCGAGCGCGCCGGCTCGACGGTGCAGGGAGCGCTGAAGCAGCTCGGCCTCGCCCTGCGCGAGGAGGTCGAGGAGCTCGAGCTCCGGGTCGCGCAGCTCGAGCACCGGCTGCGGCTCCTCGAAGGCTCGCCGCAGCGCCGCGCGCGGTCGTAGCGCCTCCGACCCCGGCAGTCATACTGACGCGATGGCGCAACCGGCGACCCGGAATCTCGGCCGGCTGTCGGAGATCGCGCAGGTCTTCGTGCGCCACGGCTTCGGCTACTTCTTCGAGACCCACCGCCTGACCGACATCGTCCCGTGGACGCGCAAGGTACGGCCGCTCGAAGGCGCGCCGTCGCAACGCGGGAAGGCGCTCCGCTCGGCGCTCGACGAGCTCGGGCCGACGTTCGTCAAGTTCGGGCAGCTGCTGTCGATGCGCCCTGACGTCCTCCCGCCGGACATCATCAGCGAGCTGCGCGGGCTCCAGGACGACGTCCGCCCGTTCCCGTTCGAGCAGGTCGAGCAGGTGGTGGAGGCGCAGTTCGGGCTGACGCTCGAGCGGCTCTTCCTCGAGTTCGACCACGTCCCGATGGCCGCCGCCTCGATCGGCCAGGTCCACCGGGCCGTCCTCCCGAACGGGCGGCGCGTGGTCGTGAAGGTGCAGCGGCCCGGCGCGCCGCGGCAGATCGAGGCCGACCTCGCGCTCCTCTACCAGGCCGCGCGAATCGCGAAGGAGCGCATCCGCGCGTTCGACTTCATCGATGCGCGCACACTCGTGGACGAGTTCGCCCGCTCGATCCGCCAGGAGCTCGACTACCGCCTCGAGGCCCGGAACGCCGACACGTTCCGCCGCGACTTCGCGGGTCACCCGCACGTCCACATCCCGCGCGTCTTCTGGACGTACACGGGCGAGCGCGTGCTCACGCTCGAGCTGCTCGAGGGGATCCAGGTCGCCGACCTCGAGCCGGAGGCGTACACGCTCGAGGAGCGGCGCGAGCTGGCCTACCTGATGACCGAGGCCTGGATGACGATGATCTTCCGGCACGGGTTCTTCCACGGCGACCCGCACCCGGCGAACATCCTCGTCCTCGGGCGCGCCGACCAGATCGGCCTCGTCGACTTCGGCCTCGCCGGGAAGCTCACGGACGACGACATGTCGAAGCTGACGCGGCTGTTCATCGACGCCGCGAACGAGCAGGTCGACCAGCTTCCGCGCCGGCTTGCAGACCTCGGGGTGCGCTACCCAAAGGAACGGGAGGAGGAGTTCCACAACGAGCTTCGGGAGCTCTACTACCGCTACTACGGCGCGACGCTCGCGGAGATCGACCCGCTCCAGGTGATCCGCGAGGCGTTCGGGCTCATCTACAAGCTGAACCTCCAGCTGCCGACGCGGTTCGTGCTGCTCGACAAGGCGATCGCGACGCTCGGCTCCGTCGGCGTCGACCTGTACCCGGACTTCAACGTGTTCGAGGTCGCGCGCCCGTACGCGCGCCGGCTGCTCGCGGAGCGCTTCACGCCGAGGCGCATCGCCACGCGGGCGCGCAAGGAGAGCGTCCGCCTCGCCCAGATCATGCTCGAGACGCCCTACCAGGTGCACGACTTCCTCGAGGAGGTCCGCGACGGGCAGATCGAGGTCGGCTTCGTCCACAAGGGGCTGGACGACTTCATGCACCAGATGTCGGGAGCCTTCAACAGGCTCGTCGTCGCGCTCGTCGTCACTGCCGGCCTGATCGGTTCGAGCCTGATCGGGGTCTTCGCGAAGTCGGGGCCGCACGTCCTCGGGATCCACGTGCTCTCGCTGGTCGGGTTCGTGCTCTCCGGCGCGCTCGCGATCTGGCTGCTGCGGGGCGTCGTCCGCTCGGGACGGCTGTAGGCCGGCTGCTACCTGGTCTCGCCGCGAAGCCGGGCGAGCACGGAGGCGAGCTGCTCGCGGCCAGTGAGCTCGGACAGCGGGCGCGACGCCGCGGCAGGCGGGGGCGGCTCGGGTGCGGGTGGAGGCGGCGCGGGCTCCTCACCGGCGACGTGTGCAGGAGGCAGGTCCTCGACGGTCGGCTCCGACCTCAGCGGTTGCCCGCACTCGACGCAGAAGTCGGCGTCGTCAGGGTTCTCGTGGGCCGTTCGGGCAGAGCTTCACGGGGCGCGTCGGTCCTAACCGGGCGGCGGCGCGGAGTCAAGCCGCTGGTGGCCGCGGCGGCTGTCGATTCTTCGGCGCAGAATCGCTAGAAAGGACACCTGGGCAGGGCTTTCGGGCGTTGGTAGCGTCGGCTGCGTGCCGGTGCAAGTGCTGATCGCAGAGCCCGCGGCCGTGGCGCGGAACCTCCTCGAGCGGCAGCTCGTCGACGAGGGGTTCGAGGTGGTCGAGGCCGAGGAGGTCGCGTCGCTTCGAGGCGCTGCCCGTCCGGCGCTCGTCCTCGTGGGCGACCCCGAGGCCGTCGACGCGTGCCGCTCGTGGGACGCCGACGTGCCTGTGATCGTCGTCGGCCGCGAGAAGTCGGACCCGCGTGAGCAGCTGCGCGCGTTCGAGCACGGCTGCGACGACTACATCGAGCCGCCGTTCGAGTACGAGGAGCTCCTCGCCCGCATCCGTGCGGTGCTCAGGCGCAGCGGCCAGAACGAGCGCGACCTGCTCGTTGCGGGCGAGATCGCGATCGACCGTCGAACCCGTCGCGTCACCGTCGCAGGCGAGCCCGTCGTCCTCGCCGGCAAGGAGTACCAGCTGCTGCTGAAGCTGGCGAGCGACCCGATGCGCGTGTTCACCAAGGAGGAGCTTCTCCGCGACGTTTGGGGCTTCAGGTCGCAAGGGAGGACACGGACGTTGGATTCGCACGCGTCGCGCCTGCGGCGCAAGCTCGCGGCGGCCGGCCGAGGCACGTTCGTCGTCAACGTGTGGGGCGTGGGCTACCGGTTGCTCGAGGAAGAGCGCTTCGCGCGTCCTTGAAAGGGTGATCTTCGTGCAGCGGAGCGCAAGTTTGCGTCTTCGTTGGCATTTCGGCTAACGAGACACCAACTCCCCCCGGAGGAATCCCGTGAACTCACGCCCACGCCGCACCGCTCGCTTTGCCGTGACGCTCGCCGCGCTCGCGCTGCTGAGCGGGCTCGGGGTCGCCGCCGCCCTCGGCGTTCGCGGCCCCAAGGTCCACTCGCAGCAGGAGACGACGACGACCACGACCGGCTCCACGACGACGACGTCGACGAGCACGTCCACGTCGACGAGCACGAGCACCTCGACGTCGACCTCGACATCGACCAGCACGACGACGTCGAGCACCACGTCGACCACCACTCCGACCACGACGACGACGTCGACGAGCACGACCACCGGCACGACCACGACCGCGCCGACGACCACGACGACCGGCAAGGTCACCATCTGCCATCACACGCACTCGAAGACGAACCCGCTCGTGACGATCACCGTCAGCCAGAGCGCTCTGGCTGCGCACCTTCGCCACGGCGACACCGTCGGCGCCTGCCCGCCCGGCTCGAAGACCAAGAAGAAGCCCAAGTCGTCGAGCAACGCCTCGAACGCCAAGGGGAAGTCGAAGGGCAAGCCGAACAAGCCGAACAAGCCGAACAACCCCGGGAAGGGCCCGAAGCAGGCCCCGGTTCAGCCCGCCGCCCCGAGCGGCCACGGCAACGCCAACGGGCACGGCAAGGGCAAAGGGAAGTAGCGGCCCCCAACAAAGCGGAGGGCGTCCTGCCTAGAGCAGGGCGCCCTCCAGCCTGAGCAGGCGCTCCTTGCGGTCGAGCCCGCCGCCGTAGCCCACGAGCTTGCCCGTCGAGCCGACGACGCGGTGGCAAGGGAGCACGATCGGTACCGGGTTCCGGTTCATCACCATCCCGACGGCCCGCGCGGCGCGCGGCCGCTCGGCCCGCTCGGCGAGCCGCCCGTAGGTCGTCGTCTCCCCGTACGGCACCCGCGCGAGCTCCTCGAGCACCCGCCGGTTGAACGGTGCCGCGCTGGTCAGGTCGACATCGAGGTCGAAGGCCTGCCGGCGCCCCTCGAAGTACTCGTCCAGCTCGCGCCGCGGACCTTCGAGCGCGGTACGCAGGACGCGGAGCCCGAAGCGGCGGGCGAGCTCCTCGGCCTCCTCCTCGGGCTCGGGGTCGAACGAGATCCGGCAGACGCCGCGCGGCGTCGCGGCGACGAAGAGGGGTCCGAGCGGCGAGTCGACGACGTCGTACGCCACGTCGAGCAGCCCCGCCGCCGCGGCGGCGCTGCGGAAGCGGCGGTCGAGGTCGGTGGGGACGGTCACTGGAGCTCCTTTCGTCGCAGGCGGCGGACGCCCGACGAGGCGGCCTGCCGCGCGGCGTCCGCACTCGAGCCGAGAGCGGTGCCGATCTGGGCGTAGCTGCGGTCGTAGCCGTAGCGAAGGACGACGGCGGCGCGTTCGGTCGCGGGCAGCTGGCCGGCGAGATGCTCGATCTCGGCGTAAGCCGGTCGGCTGTCTTCGCGGCCGCTCGGTTCCTCTGGCGTGGCGGGAACACTGCGCCGCCGATGGACGTCGATCGCGACGCGCTCCGCGATCGTGTACGCCCACGCACGCAGGTCGCGGCCGTGCTCGAGGCGGTCGTACGCGCGCAGCGCCTTCAGGAACGTCTCCTGGAACGCGTCCTCGGCCTCCGCGCGCCCGAGCCTACGGCGGAGGAACGCGAGGATCTCGCCGCTCCAGGTCTCGTAGAACCGCTCGAAGGGCGGGATCGCCACGTCGTCCATCATCGGGTCTAACGCGGGAGCGTGCCGAGGTGTGAGACTCGCGCTGTGCAGGTCGCGGTCGTCGGGCACGTGGAGTGGGTGGAGTTCGCGCGGGTCGAGCGGACGCCGGCCGCCGGCGACATCGTGCACGCAACGGACGTCTGGTCCGAGGCAGCGGGCGGCGGCGCGGTAGCAGCGGTCCAGCTTGCGCGCCTCGCCGGGGAGGCGACGCTCTTCACCGTCCTCGGCAACGACGAGCTCGGCCGGCGCGCCCGCAAGCAGCTGACGGCCCAGGGCGTGACCGTTCGGGCCGTGGTCGCGAAGGAGCCGCAGCGGCGCGCGTTCACGCTCCTCGATGGCAGCGGAGAGCGCACGATCGTCGTCCTGGGCGCGAAGCAGAGGCCGTCGGGCGAGGAGGGCCGGCTCCCGTGGGAGGAGCTCCGGTCGGTCGATGCCGTGTTCTTCGTCAGCGGCGACGTGGCGGCGCTGCGCGCGGCGCGCCACGCGCGTGTGCTCGTCGCGACCGCGCGCGAGCTCGCGACGCTTCGGGACGGCGAGGTCGAGCTCGACGCGCTCGTCGGCAGCGGCGAGGACGAGGGCGAGCGGTACGGTCCCGGCGAGCTGAATCCGCCGCCGCGCCTCGTCGTCACGACCTCGGGCGCCCTCGGCGGCTGGATGAACCCGGGCGGGCCGTTCCGCGCCGCGCCGATCCCAGGCCCGGTCGAGGACGCGTACGGCTGCGGCGACTGCTTCGCAGCCGGCCTCACGTTCGCGCTCGGCGAAGGCCGCTCCCCGACGGACGCGGTGGAGCTCGCCGCCCGCTGCGGAGCCGCCGTCCTGACGGGTCGCGGCCCGTACGAGGGCCAGCTGCTCCGCGCTCGCGCGCTGTGACGTCCGGGTTACGGTTCCGCGATCACGACCCCGGCAGCGTTCGCAGCGGCGCAGAGGAGCTCGAACCCCTTTCCCGAGGCGAGCGGAAGCGTCGGCCCGTCGATTTTTAGCGGCTTGTCCGTCCGAGCGAAGACGATCAGCGCCAGCCCGCCCGGGAACTGACGCGACACCCACAGAAGTCCATCGAAGCTCGCGTCGTACGCGGCCTGTCCCCACGCCGCCGTTGCGCGATAGGCGGGTGGCCCTGGCTCGATCAGCGTCCCCTGCGTCGCGCCGACGCGCCGCATTCCGTGGCCGCGGAGGCTGACGACTCGGAGGTCGCGTCCACAGACGACCGGCGTCAGCGCGAACGTGTCGACGACTGACCTGGGGAGATGCTTCGGACCGCCCGTCACGTCGAGGTCGTGGAACGGGCCCTCGCTGATTGCGCCGTCCTCCGAGTCGCCGACGTACGCGGTGGGCACCCATGTGCGCGCCGGGTTGCGCGTGTCTCGGATCGGCCGGAACCGCCCGGAGCTGTCGGTTGGATTGAACGAGTCCGCGGGGCGGGAGAGAGGGTGCGCTCGCCACAGTCGCATCCCCTCGGTCACGACCTCCGCCAGTGGGTCGAACGGGTCGGGCGGCGGAGGGATCGCCGCAACCGATGACGTAGCCACGGGCTAGTACGGGATCGCGCTCAGCTGCGCTGCCGCTGCCTCGACTCGGTCGGGCTCCTGGTCGAGAACGTCCACCGAGCGCATGCCGTCGAGCGAGGCTAGGGCCGACGCGAACCAAAGGGCGACTTCCCAGTCGTGCACTCCTGCACGCTCGAGCTCCCGCAGGATGCGGGTGACCTGCGGCTTCGGCCGCCCGTCCGACTGGAACTGGAACATCGGGAATCGAAGGCCCGACGCCGTCGGCACGGCGAAGATCCGCCCCTGCTTGCGCCATCCTTGCGCCAGCGCGGCGCGATTCTGCGCGGCCGAGCCGTACAGCTCGGCCACCTCGCCGCTCGAGAGCGTCGGAAACTCGTCGAGGAAGGCTGCACGCGCGGCGGCGTTGCGTCGCGCCTGCTCGAGCACGGGCGTCGACGGGATCGGCTCGTCGGGCATGAGCGCCGTCACGAGGAGCGCGAAGCGATCGCGGTCTCGCACGAACTGCTCCAA
>DASUZD010000359.1:0-3840 GCA_036377055.1 Gaiellaceae bacterium
CGGCGATTCCGATGCTCCCGCCCAGGGCGAGGTCGTGCCCGGCGATCCGGAGCGGCTCTGAGAGGCTCCGCCGCAGCCGGTTCGCGGCGGCGACGGCCTGCGTCTCCGCCGTCTCCTCGAGGAGCATTGCGAACTCGTCGCCGCCGAACCTCGCCAGCGTGTCGGTCGGACGGACGACCTCGCCGAGGCGCGTCGCGACCTTCTTGAGCAGCTGGTCGCCGGCGTCGTGGCCGAGGCTGTCGTTGACCTGCTTGAAGCCGTCCAGGTCGAGCAGAAGGACCGCGAGCGGCTCGGGCGAGCGTTCCGACCGCGCGAGCGCGTGGTCGAGGCGATCGCGGAAGAGCGCGCGATTCGGCAGCGCCGTGAGTCCGTCGTGGAAGGCCTGATGGGTCAGCTCCTCCTCGAGCCGCAGCCGCTCGGTGACGTCGCGCGCGTTCAGCACGATCCCGCGGATCTGGCGGTCGCCGCGCAGGTCGGTGACGTGCGCCTCGAGGTGGCGCCACTCGTGGAACTCGTTCGCGAGCCGGAACACGATCTCGTGCGGCTCGCCGTGCACGCAGGCGGCGCGGAGCGACGGGAGGTCGTCCTCGTGCACATAGCGCGCGAACCCCTCGCCGAGCAGGTCCTCCTCCGTGTGGCCGAGCATCTTCGCGACCGACTCGCTCGCGTACCGGCAGCCGCCGTCCCCGAAGACGAGGACGAGATCCGTGGACGACGTGACGAGGCTCCGGAAGTGCGCCGTCTGCCGACGTGTCGCTGCGATGAGCCCGAACGCGAGGAGCAGCGAGCTGAGCAGGCCGACCGCTCCGAGCACGAGCTCGATCACGATCAGCCGCGTGATGTGGCGATCGTCCTCGGCGCCGATCGTGTGAGCCGCGTTGAGCGAGACGTTCGACGTCAGCGCGGCGAGGACGCGCAGCCGCTGGACGGGGTCGCGCACGCTCAGCCGCTCGTCGGCGGTCAGCTTGATCGTCGTGGTCGGCCGGCCGGCGAGGACGGCGTCTCCGGTGGCGGTCAGGTCGTGGACGAGCCTTCGCTCTTGCCGGAGCTGCGCCCGAACCATCCCGCCGTCCGCGCGCGGGAGCGGCGTCTCGTCGTCGTCGCCGTCCACGGCGGGAGCGACCCCGCCGTTCAGGAGCGAGTCCGCGCTGCGAGCGAGGAGCCGGCCGGTCTGAACCGGATCCGCCTCGGCGCCGGCTCGCGCGAGCAAGACCTCTTGGACGTAGCGCTCGGCGAGGGTCCGCTGCCGCGCCGCGACCTCGAGCACCGCTGCGCGATGCTGTGAGCCCGACGTCGCCCAGATCGAGACGGTCACGGTCATCGCCGAGAAGAGCGCGAACGTCGCGAGGATCCCCACGATCGTCCGCCGCCCGCGCGTCGCGAACGGCCTGAACGCCTGGCGCCGGCGCATCGCTAGCTGACCACCAGCTTCGTGTGCATGCCGCCCAGGTAGTGGCCGGACATGTTGCAGAACAGGACGTAACGGCCCGGCGCGAGGTGGAGCCGCAGCTTCCTGGTGCTGTTCGGCGAACCGGGCTCGAGCGCGCCGGCGATTTCCGGTTCGAGCCGATCCTCGTCGACCGTCGTGCCGTCCCGGCGAAGCGGCAGACGGGAGCGCTGCTCGCGGACGACGATCAGCTCATGCCCGTCGGGACCGCGATTCCGCACGGAGAGCAGAACGTCGCCCGACTCCACCCGCTTCGGCGCCTTGATCTGGAAGTCGCGCTCCGTCACGCGGAGAACCGTCTGACCGCTTTTGGCCGATCGTCCACCCGAGCCGCAGCCGGCGAAGGCAAGCAGCACGAGGGCAAGCGCCAGGAGCGGATGCCGCAGGTCCATACGGCTTTGTTTCGACCGCAACGAGGGTTACAGCTGACCCCCATATGGGGGACGGGGAAGGCCCGGCGTTGGCGAGCCGGGCCTTCCCGATCCGTGCGCTAAGGCTGGACGGTAGTCGTGGCGCTCGCCGTGTTGTTCGCCGTGTTGGGGTCGGACGGCGAGGTCGCAGCGACCGAGACCGTGTTCGTGATCTGACCCTTCTTCGTCGGCTTGACGTTGATGGTGATCGTGACGGCGCCGCCGCTCGCGATCGTCCCGAGGCTGCACCCGACGCTCGTCTTCGAGGGCTTCAGCGTGCAGGTTCCCTGCGTGGTCGAGGCCGAGCCGTACCCGGCGTTCTTCGGCAGCTGGTCGGTGGCCGTGACGCCGGTTGCGGCGTCGGGCCCGTTGTTCGTGACGGTGATCGTGTAGGCCAGGTTCTGACCTACGTGCGCCGGGTCGGGAGAGTCGGTCTTCGTCACCGAGAGATCGGCGGTCGGGGCACAGCCGATCGTGTACTGCGTGCCGCCGCGGGTGATGTCCCGCTTCCCGTTTACCTGCGACGTGAAGCTCTGCCCGCGGAGCCCGACGAGGATCGCGCCGGGCGCCAGCGCCGAGCCGTGCGTCAAGAACGGGTTCAGGCTCGAGAGCGGCACCTTCATCGTGATCGTGTTCGTGGCCGTATCGAACGAGCCGGTGGCCGTGCCCTGCCTCGTGTACGAGATCGAGCCGTCGGAGTTCCGCACGGCGGTGCCGAACGCGAACTGCGGCTGCGTCGGATCGGTCGACGCGCGCAGGTAGAACTGGTCGCCGCGGTCCGAGAGCCCGAAGCTGTAGTCGCCCGTCGGGCTCAGCACCGAGTTGGGGGCATTGCCGGCGAAGCTCACCCGCCAGTTGAGCCCGGCCGGAAGGCCGGTGAGCGAGCCGGAGACCTTCGTGGTCGTCACGAGCTGGGTGCTCGCGCCGGTTCCCTCGCACGAGTACTTCACCGACAAGACGTCGAGGGGGTCGTCGGTGGGCGTGACCACCAGGAGAGCATCGGACACGTCGTCCCGGAAGTCAGTCACCTGCGAACCTGCCTCACCGCCGACGTCCGCGGCGCTCGGATGCGGGCCCGACTGCGGCGCCGGCGCAGGACCCGGCGAGGGCACGTCGCCCTTCGAGGTGTTCAGCCCGGGCCCGCCGATCTGGTGCGTCACGTAGGTGTGCCCGTCGTAGTCGTTGTGGTCGTCCGTGTAGGCGATCACGGCGGCGCCGTTCGGGTCGAACGAGACCTGGAAGTAGTCGAGCAGGTTCCGGTTCGCGGTCCCGAGCGTCCCGCCCGTCGAGATGTTGCTGGCATGGATGAGGTGATCGCTCACCGTGACCTGGCGGAACGTGGGATCCGCCGAGGTCGCATCGTAGCTCTGCGCGTAGAAGGCGTTCCAGTCGGCGCCGTCGACGTTCGAGGCGCTCGAGGTCCCGTACCAGACGACGCCGACCGAGCCCGGCGTGGGACCCGTCTCCAGCCACGGGAGCAGGCTCGTTCTCGCGCCCGTGCCGTGGCTCACCTTCACCGGCTGGCTCCAGGTCGCGCCCTTGTCGAGCGAGTCGGCGAGGAAGATGTCGTGCCCGTCCGAGTACGCGACGTAGACCGTGCCGTTCGGCGTGCCGTCGTCGGCGACCTTCACGACGAAGAAGATGTTCGCCACGCTGCCCGTCGCCGCTTGGTGGCAGACGTAGTCGAGCGTGGTCGGGGCGACGTTCGGCGCCGGCGGCGTGCCTGTGCAGACCTGACCGCTCGAGCCGCTGACGTAGACCGTTCCGGTCGGCTGGTGCACATCGATCTCGCCGACCTGGCCGATCGCGCCCGCGCTCGCCGCAGGCCCGTACGTCAGACCTCCGTCGTCCGAGCGCTGGATCTGCGTCACCGCCGGAGCGACCGTGCGATAGAGCAGGTACACGCTCGACTGCCCGTAGAACTCCTGCCACTGGCGATCGTCGATCGGCGCGCCGCCGGGCACGTTTCCGAGCGGGTTGTTC
>DASUZD010000360.1:0-6889 GCA_036377055.1 Gaiellaceae bacterium
GACGCGCTCGTCGAGACGCTCGCGCACTTCGGCGTCGAGGCGACGATCGTCGGCCAGATCGCCGGCCCGCGCGTGACGCGCTACGAGCTTCAGCTCGCGCCCGGCACGAAGGTCGCGAAGGTCGCGTCGCTGAAGGACGACCTCTCGTACGCGCTCGCGACGACGGAGATCCGGATCCTCGCGCCGATCCCCGGCAAGCAGGCGGTCGGCGTCGAGCTCCCGAACCTGAGCCCGAACCTCGTCACGCTCGGCGACATCTTCGGCGACCTCCCGCAGGCCGCGAGCCCGCTCGCCGTGTGGCTCGGGAAGGACATCTCCGGGAGCGCGGTCTGGACGGATCTCGCACGCATGCCGCACCTCCTGATCGCGGGCACGACTGGCTCGGGCAAGTCCGGCTGCATCAACACGATCCTCACCTCGATCCTGCTGCGGGCGACTCCGGACGACGTGCGGATGATCCTGATCGACCCGAAGCGGATCGAGCTCAACCACTACGAGTCGGTCCCGCACCTGCTCACGCCGGTGGTCTCCAGCCCCAAGGGCGCCGCGGCCGTGCTCGCGAACGTCGTGGGGGAGATGGAGCGCCGCTACGAGCGGCTGAGCCTCGTGCGCGCGCGCAACCTCCCGGAGGCGAACCGCGCCCTCCGTGCGCGCGGCGAGGACGAGCTGCCGTATCTGCTGGTCGTGATCGACGAGCTCGCCGACCTGATGATGATCTCGCCGCAGGAGGTCGAGGACGCCGTGATCCGGCTGGCGCAGAAGTCGCGCGCCGTCGGCATCCACCTCGTGCTCGCGACGCAGCGGCCCTCTGTCGACGTGATCACCGGGATGATCAAGGCGAACGTGCCTTCGCGGATCGCCTTCGCGGTCTCCAGCCAGACGGACTCGCGCGTGATCCTCGATCAGGCCGGCGCCGAGAGCCTGCTCGGGCAGGGCGACATGCTGTTCAAGCCGCTCGGCACCTCACGCCTCCAGCGCGTCCAGGGCGCGTTCGTCTCGGAGGAGGAGATCGCGCTCGTCGTCGAGCAGACCCGCCACCAGCGCGAGCAGGAGCTGGACGAGTCGCTGCTCGAGCTGCCCGAGGCGTTCGCGGACGACGTCGAGCCCGGCGACGACGAGTTCGACCCGGACGAGGACCCGCTGCTCGACCGCGCGATCGAGATCGTCGTCCAGACGCAGACAGCGTCAGTGTCGCTCCTCCAGCGACGCCTGCGGGTCGGCTACACGCGAGCGGGCCGGCTGATCGACATGCTCGAGCGCCGCGGGATCATCTCGGGGTACGAGGGCTCGAAGCCACGCCGCGTCCTCGTCGACGAGACGCAGCTCACCGACTACGTCTCGAGCCGCTGAACTCGAGCTAGCCGTCGCAGGACGGACGCACCTCCGGTCGCCCAGGGCCGACCCGTCCTCGATCGCCGAAGTCGCGACCATGTGCCGCATCGCGTACGGGCGTGGGCAGCGCGCCCCGCGGGCCCAGGGCGCCCGGCGCCGGGACGGATTCGTCGTGACCCGCACATCCTCGGAATCACACGACGTCGCCTCGCGGTAGACATCGCCCGCATCAGGTGCGAACGTTCGAAGCGATCCGGCGACCGTGAGCCCTCCGCGACCACCTGACAGCGTTGTTCTCGAGCTGCGCGGCTCAGAGGCTTTGCATGGGCTCGCGCTCTCGAACCTCGAATCGTTCGTCGACAACCTCAGGCGCGCGCTACGCGAGTTCCACCGACAACGTCGCGCCGAGCGCACCCGCCGCGGCGGGCATCCCACCGGGACCGAGGAGCTCGCGACTGCATTTCGGCTCGTCGAGTTCCACGAGGGCAGCGCCATCATGACGTTGATCCCAGACGTCGAAGATGCAGAAGAAACCGCGCCGCCAATCGGGAAGGTGGAGCCTCTCGCAATCGAAAACCTCCACGCACTCCTCGACGCGGTCGAGGTTGACGACCAAGTCGTCGACCCCGCGGTGACCGATGCAATCGAAAGCGCCCGCCGGGCGCTCGGGCACGACGGCACGATCGCCGTCAAACTCAACGGGAGGCCGAAACCGCGGCGCGTCGTCATCGATCGCGAGCGAGTCGAGTCACTGGAGAGGCGCGTCGAGCGGCGGCCGCCGCAGCGATTGCGGATCTCCGGGCGCCTCCACATGATCGACCTCGAGCCCGACCGAGTCGGCATACGCGCCGCAAACGGCGTCGACTGGACCTGCTCGTACCCGCACGAGCTCGAGGAGAAAGTGAGGGCGCTCGTGGGTAAGAACGTCTGGGCGCGGGGCGTTGGCAGCGAGCTCGGTGGCGCGAAGGGGTCGCTCACGATCGCCGAGATCGACGCGGTTGGCGAGTACGAGCAGACGCGGCTCTTCACGTTCGAGCGTGTGCCGCTCGACGACCTCATGGCCGAACAGGGCATCAGGGGCCCACAAGGGACGATCTCGATCGTTCCTCCCGAGGTGACTGACGAGGAGTTCGAGCGGTTCCTCGAGGCGACACTCGACGAATAGCAGGATGGAGGTGGCGGCGCCCGAGGTCCTCGTTTGTGACACGAGCTTCATCAGTCACTTCGAGCAGGCACAGCGGAAGCCAGAGCGCTACACGCACTGGCCGTCTCCAACGCTCGATCGCATCGCGCGCGCGGTCCTCGCGGTCACTCCGTTCACGCTCGGCGAGCTTCGAGCTGGCTACCTGATCGCCGGCTGGGGTCCGGCACGAAGAGCCGTCCTTGAGAATCGGCTCGCCGGCTACGTGCTGATCCCGCTCGATGAGCCCGCGCTTGCCGACTACGCGACGCTTCACGCTCATTGCAGATCCGCGGGGGTCGGCATCGACCACAACGACATGTGGATCGCGGCGATCGCGATCTCGCAAGGCCTTGAGCTCGTCACATGCGACCGCGCCCAGGCGAACCTCCCCGGGGTCCGCGCGATCTTCCTCCCGCCGCCTCTGTAAGGCTGCGCCGGCGTCTCGGGGTGCAATCGCGAATCGCGCGTGGACCGCACCGCACGGCCGGTTCACCCCATGTCTCGGCCGCCTCGCCGCTCCGCACTTGGCGGACGCCCCGCACTCAGAAGTACGGCACTCCGTACCTCGGCGGGCGCGCGGCTTGCGTTTGATCACGTCATGTACAAGACAACCGGATATCCGATCGACGCCGCCGTGCAGGCCAGGTGGTTGCGCCGGCGCGCGGAGCGCCGGGCGCAGCGGGCCGACCGTCTGCTGAGGCTCTTCCGCCGCCGCGTCAGCGTCGCTCGAGCCTGAGCGCCTCGAGGCCCCAGATCACGAACGCGTTGGTGTGGCGCGGCTCCTCGACGAGCTCGAAGCTCGGCCAGTAGCGCCGCAGCACCTCCACTCCCGCCTCGAGCTCGACGCGCGCGAGCGGCGCGCCGATGCAGACGTGGATGCCGCCGCCGAAGCCGATGTGCTGCGCCGCGTTCTCGCGGCCAACGTCGAACTCGTCGGGCCGCTCGAAGACGCGCGGGTCGCGATTCGCGGCGCCGAAGAGCATCGAGACCTTCGCCCCGCGCGGGATCGCGACGTCGCCGACCGCGAAGTCGTCCGTCAGCACCCAGCGCTCGAAGAGCTGGAGCGGCGGGTCGAAGCGGATCATCTCCTCGATCGCGGCTCGCGGCGCCACGGCGTCCGAGACGACGCGTCGCCACTCGTCCGGGTTGCGGGCGAAGGCGAGCATCCCGTTCCCGAGCGTGTTCACGCTCGCCTCGTGGCCGGCGTTCAGGAGCACGATCACGGTGCTGACGATCTCGTCCTCCGCGAGCCGCTCGCCGTCGACTCGCGCCTCGAGCAGCGCCGTGACCATGTCGTCGCGCGGCCGCGCGCGGCGCTCGCCGATCAGCTCGTGGACGTAGCTGCGGAACTCGGCGGCTGCGCGGTTGGCCCCCTCCGCCGCCTCGAGCGGGACGTCGAACTCGTACATCTTCACAATCCGGTGCGACCAGTCGAGCAGGTCGCGGTGGCGGTCGAGCGGGACGCCGAGCATCCGGCAGATCACGGAGATCGAGAACGGCTGCGCGAAGTCGTAGAGGAGCTCCATCGCGCCGGCCTCCGCGAGCGGCGCGAGCAGCTCGTCCGCGAGCTCGTGCGCCGGCTCGCGGAGCGCCTCCACGCTCCGCGGCGTGAACGCCGCCGCGACGAGCTTCCGGATCCGCGTGTGGTCGGGCGGCTCGAGCCAGAGGAGGCTCCAGCGCTCGACGTCCCAGAATGCTTGCCAGCGCGGGTCGAGCGGCGGGACGCCGATCTCCTCAGGCGTCATCACGTGGCGGAAGTTCCGGCCGAGCCGCTTGTCGCGGAGGCACGCCCGCACGTCCTCGTGCCGCGTGACGAACCAGCGGTCGAGGGCTGCGTCGTGGAAGACGCGGGCGCTCTCTCGCAGGCGGCTCAGCTCGGGGTAGGGATCCGCGAGAAGCGCCGGGTCCGACGGGTCGAACGCGGGCGCCTCGCTCAGCTCCACCGGCGAAACCTAACCGCGGCGCGAAAGAGCCGTCTCAATGCTTGGAATGGGCACGCCAGGGGTTTAGCATCGGCGCCGTGCCCTCGGAATAGAGGAGAGGAGTTCTCTTGAGAAGGAAGGTTTTGGCGGCGATTGCCCTTGCCGTGGCGTTGGTGGTGGCGGCGGTCGCGTTTCTCGGCAGCGCCAGCGCGCGGCCGGACAAGACACGCGCGACGGCGTTCAAGGCGGCTCTCGTCAGCGACGTCGGCCGCTTCAACGACAAGGGCTTCAACCAGGCCCAGCTCGTCGGGCTGAACAACGCGAAGAAAAAGCTGAACATCACGATCGGGACGGCAGAGTCGACCTCCGACAAGGACTACGTCCCGAACTTCACGACGTTCGCGGCGCAGAAGTACAACATCGTGATCGGCGCGGGCTTCCTGCTCGCCGACGCCGAGAAGCAGGTCGCGGACCAGTTCAAGAGCACCAAGTTCGCGATCACGGACTACGACGTCACCGGCGACCCGTTCAAAGGCGCCGACTCGCCGAACGTCATGGGCTCGCAATTCTCGGTCGAGCAGAACAGCTACCTCGTCGGCTGCCTCGCCGCGCTCATGGCCAAGAAGGCCGGCGGCAACACGATCAGCGGCGTGGGTGGGCTCCCGATCCCGCCGGTGAAGGACTTCTTCGCGGGCTATACCCCGGGCGCGCGCAAGTGCGTGAAGGGCATCAAGGTCCGGATCGACTACTCCGGCTCGTTCACCGAGCAGGACAAGTGCAAGGCGCTTGCGGCGAACCAGATCTCGGCGGGCTCGAAGGTCGTCTTCAACGTCGCCGGCCCGTGTGGATTCGGCACGCTGAACGCGGCGAAGGAAGGACACGTCTGGGGCATCGGCGTCGACGTCGACCAGGCGTACCTCGGGCCGCACATCCTGACGAGCGCAGTCAAGAGGGTGGACCTCTGGGTGTTGCGCGTGATTCAGGCCAGCCAGAAGGGCACCTTCAAGGGCGGCACGAACATGCGCTTCAACCTGAAGAACGGCGGCGTGGGCCTCGGCAAGATCTCGAAGAAGGTCCCGAAGGCGTACATCGCCAAGCTCAACAAGCTGAAGGCGCAGATCATCTCCGGGAAGATCAAGGTCCCGAAGTCGCCTCGCTAACGACGCGATCGACAGGGCGGGCCCTCGGGCCCGCCCTGGTCGTTCCACCACCATAGAATCGTCCGGTGCCCGAGCAGCAGCCCCTCCTCGAGGTTCGCGGGATCACGAAGAGGTTCCCGGGCGTCGTTGCGAACGACCGCGTCGACCTCGACGTCCAGCGCGGCGAGGTGCACGCGCTGCTCGGCGAGAACGGGGCCGGCAAGACGACGCTGATGAACATCGTCTACGGCCTCTACCACGCCGACGAGGGCGAGATCCTCCTGAGCGGCCGGCCGGTCAGGTTCTCGTCCGCTCGCGACGCGATCCGGAGCGGGATCGGGATGGTGCACCAGCACTTCATGCTGATCCCGGTGATGACGGTGACGGAGAACATCGTCCTCGCCGCCGAGCCCACGCGCGCGGGCGTGCTGCTCGACTACGACGCGGCGTCGGCGCGCGTCCGCGAGCTCTCCGACCAGTTCGGCCTCGCGGTGAACCCGGGAGCCCGCGTCCACGACATCACCGTCGGCCAGCAGCAGCGGGTGGAGATCCTGAAGGCGCTCTATCGCGGCGCGGAGATCCTCATCCTCGACGAGCCGACGGCAGTCCTGACGCCGCAGGAGGCGCGCGAGCTGTTCGAGATCCTCGCCAGCCTGAGGGCTCAGGGGAAGGCGATCGTCTTCATCAGCCACAAGCTCCGCGAGGTGCTCGAGGTCGCCGACCGCATCACCGTCCTGCGCCGCGGCAAGAAGATCGACACGATCCCGCGCGAGGGCGCGACCGAGGCGGGGCTCGCGCGGATGATGGTCGGCCGCGAGGTGCTCCTTCGCGTGGAGAAGAAGCCCGCACAGCCTGGAGAGTCGCTCCTGCAGGCCGACGACGTGCACGTGCTCGACGACCGCGGCCTCGCGGCCGTCCGAGGCGTCTCGTTCGACGTTCGCGCCGGCGAGATCGTCGGGATCGCGGGCGTCGACGGCAACGGCCAGACCGAGCTGATCGACGCGCTCACGGGCCTCAGCCATCCGTCCGCCGGCCGGATCGTCGTCGGCGGCCGCGAGCTCACGGGCGCGTCCGCGCGCGAGCACCTCGACGAGGGGCTCGGCCACATTCCCGAGGACCGCCACCGGCGCGGCCTCGTGCTCGAGTTCTCGCTCGCGGAGAATCTCGCGCTCCACGACTACGACAAGGAGCCGTTCTCCAAGCTGGGCTGGCTGAACCCTCGCCGGCTCCTCCAGTGGGCGCGGCGGCTGCTTCAGGAGTTCGACGTCCGCGGCGGCGGCCCCCAGACGCGGGCGTCCGCACTCTCGGGCGGG
>DASUZD010000361.1:0-28682 GCA_036377055.1 Gaiellaceae bacterium
CTTGGATTCCTCGAGACGCGCTTCCACGTCGTCGAGCACACTCGCGACGCCGTCCACTCGGGCCGCTTGACCGCCGCGGCGGGACCCGCCTGGGGCGTCGTCTCCTCCGCGGTCCAGACCACCGGCGCGCTCGTCTTCATCGCCTTCCTGACGCTGTTTGTCCAGCTCGGGGGCCGCCAGTGGTTCGAGTCGCTCGTCGGGGTCGCGCCGGAGCGCAACCGAGCACGGATCCGCCGCGCCGGCACAGGCATCACGACGGCCGTGGGCGGCTACGTCACGGGCAACCTGCTGATCAGCGTCGTCGCGGGGACCGTGACGACGCTCACGTTGCTCGCGCTGTCGGTGCCGTACGCCGTCGCGCTCGGCGTCGACGTCGCCATCTTCGACCTCGTCCCGCTTGTCGGCGCGACCGCGGGCACCGTCGTCGTCGCCGCGGTCGCGCTCGGCACGCGCGGCTTCGCGGCAGCGTCGATCGCAGTCGTCGTGATGATCGTCTACCAGCAGATGGAGAACCACGTGCTGCAGCAGCTCGTCTACCACCGGACCGTGAAGCTGTCGCCGCTCGCGATCGCGCTCAGCGTCGCGGCCGGCGCCGAGCTCGCAGGCGTTCCGGGAGCGCTGCTCGGGATTCCGTTCGCCGGCGCGCTCAAGGTCGTCTCGCAGGAAGTCGTCGCCTGGCGCCGGGGCGAGGACGCGCCCGCCGCGTAGCGTTCCTTGGCGAGCCCGTTCACATGGACGGGCCGCCGACCGACCTCGAGCGCTCGCGACACTGAGAGAGAGCGGACCCGCCGGGCGTCCGTTCTCGCACCGAGGTGGACGCGACGGTGTCGGCGGTCAGTGTCCGGCGGCCGGGTCGTCGTCGGGGTCGAAGTCGTCGCCGGCGAGGCTCTCCAGCACGCGCGTCTTCTCGTCGTCAGCCGACGCCGAGCGCCTTTCATCGCGCTCTTGCGCGCTCAGCGGGTGATCCGGCGGCGGCGCCGAACTCCAGAAGCGGCGGATCCGCTCGAGAAAGCTCATGGCGAGGTGCGGCTGCGGTACTCGCGCTCGGCCTGCGGCAGCCAGCCTTCGACGCGCTTGACCCGATGGGCGTCGCTCGGGTGATCGCTGAGGAACTCCGGCGGCTCGTGCCCTTTGGATGCGCGCTGCATCCGCTTCCAGAACGCCACCGCCTGATGGGGGTTGTACCCCGCTCTCGCCATATAGACCAGCCCGATGTGATCCGCCTCGGACTCCTGCGACCGATTGAACGGCAACCCAGCACCGACGCCGAGCAACGCCATGACCCGGACGAACTGCGCGGGTGTGAACGCGACCCCGCCCGCGATGATCACGGCGGCGACCTGGGTCAGATGGTGGCGCTCGATCCGTTCAGCGACGTGCTCGGCCGTCGCGTGCGCGACCTCGTGCCCGAGCACCGTCGCGAGCCCGGCGTCGTTCCGGGTCAGCGGCAGGATCCCCGTGAAGACCACGATCTTGCCGCCCGGGAGGCAGTAGGCGTTGGCCTCCTTCTTGCGGATGAGCGTCACCCTCCAGACGAACCTCGGCTTGTCACGGCTCGCTACCGCATCGATGCGCCTCGCGACACGCTGGACCTCGGCGTACTCCGGCCCGGAGGAAACGATGCGCGCACGGTTCGCACGAAGCGTCTTGGCGTACTCCTCCCTGCCGAGCTGCATCTGCTGCGCGTCGGTGAGGGTCACGTGCTGGACGCGGTGCGTAACCGGAGTCCTCTGCCGGTGGCTGTTCAGCAGCAGGACGCCGACTACCACGGCTGCAACGATGATCGCGACCAGCGGGCGTCCGACGAGGAACGCAAGGGCTGCTTTCGCGGCGCTGCTCATGACCGCCCTCATCGTCCTACGGGACGAGGCCGGACGGCATCCGCGACATCGCCGAATCGATGCGGAGTGACCGCAGCCGACCCGCGCACGTCGACCGATGCTGCGGACGTGCCGCAGCGAATCCGCAGCACTACCGACGCTCCGTGGGTAACGAATCGAGCAGGCTGACGCTGTGCACGACTCACCGGAACTACGGGGATTCACCGGCATCCGTGCGCTCGTGGAGGGAAGCCTCTCGCACGAGGTTGCCGAGCACGCTCGTCGACCGGTGCTGGTCGTGCCCCCGAACGAGCCGCCACTCTCGTGAGCACCGGCACGATCCTGGTGGTCGCGGGCGCGTTCCTCGCGAGCGCCGTGGAGATGGTCGAGGCGCTGACGATCGTGCTCGGTGTCGGCGTCGTCCGCGGATGGCGCTCGACGCTGATCGGCGCCGGCGCGGCCGGAATCGTCCTGGCGATTCTCGTGGCGGCGCTCGGGCCCGCACTCGGCTCGATCCCGATCGGCACGCTTCGCCTCGTCGTCGGCGCGCTGTTGCTTGCATTCGGTCTGCAGTGGCTGCGCAAGGCGATCCTGCGCTCGAGCGGGTACAAGGAGCTGCACGACGAGGAAGAGACATTCCAGTCAGAGCGGATGCAGGCCGCCGCCGCGCGGGATGACCGACGGGCCGGACTGGACTGGTATTCCTTCACGGTCGCATTCAAGGGCGTCCTACTCGAAGGGCTCGAGGTCGTCTTCATCGTGATCGCCTTCGGCAGCGCTCAGGGTCAGCTCGGACTCGCAGCCGCGGGCGCCGGGGTCGCGCTCGTGGTCGTGGTAGTTGCAGGAGTCCTGGCGAAGGGGCCGCTCTCGCGCGTGCCGGAGAACACGATCAAGTTCGTCGTCGGTCTCCTGCTCACCAGCTTCGGTTGCTTCTGGGGCGCTGAGGGCGCCGGCGTCGACTGGCCCGCCGACGAGCTCTCGCTGCTCGGCGTGATCGCGTTCTTCGCGCTGGTCTCGCTCGTCCTCGTGCGCGCACTGCGTCGCAGACGGGTCCTGCCCGCTACTGCGGGGGCTGGGGCATGAGATACCTCCGCTCGTTCGGACGCTTCTGGTGGAACTTCATCGTCGGCGACGACTGGCACGTTGCGACCGGCGTGGCCGTCGGTCTCGGGGTCACGTACGTGCTCACCCACAACGGCGTCAATGCCTGGTGGCTGCTCCCGGCCAGCGTCGCGCTAGTGCTCGGCGAATCGTTGCGACGTGCCGTCCGACCGCGGGGGCAAGAGCAGCCGCGCCGATTCAATTGACGACCTCGCCGAAGCACCCGCTGACGCCCTTCGTCGACAAGGTTCCCATTCCGCCGCGACTCGTCTTCAGCGAGCCGGCTCGCGCCGTCGTTCGGCTCGAGGCGGCCGAGCATCGCTTCCATCGCGATCTGCCACCGTCGAGAGTCTGGACCTACGGCGGATCTGTTCCAGGCCCGACCATCGAGGTAAGCCGCGGCGTGGAGCTCGAGGTGCGCTGGGAGAACCAGCTCGCGGGACCCTTGCCGGTCGTGGTCACGGTTGCGCCGAAGTACGCGGTGGACGGAGTCCCGGCGCAATGCTTGCCCGGCCGCAGCGGTGGCCTGCTCGACTCCGCAGCCGCCGCGCTTTCCGGCTATTCGGTTGTCCACCTCCATGGCGGCATGACGCAGGCCACCAGCGACGGCTGGACGGAGAACATCGCGGCTCCCGGTCAGGCTGTGCTCGACACGTATCCGAACGACCAACGTGCCGCGATGCTCTGGTACCACGACCACGTGATGGGCGTGACGCGCTTCGACGTCTACGCCGGTCTCGCAGGCCTCTGGATCGTGCGCGACGAGCGTGAGCGAGAGCTCGAGCTGCCCGAAGGACCACCCTACGAGCTGCCAATGCTGCTGGCCGACCGCAACTTCGACACGGACGATGCCGGGAACCTCACGGGCGATCTGCTGCACAAGACCGATCCGGAGGTAATGGAGTGCTTCAGTCCCTTCACCACGGTGAACGGCGTGGTCTGGCCGCACGTCGACGTCGAGCCGACGACCTATCGCTTCCGGGTGCTGAACGGCTCGAACGCCCGCACCTACCGGCTCGTGCTGTCTCGCGAGGGGCGGCCCGATCACGAACGGATCACCCAGCTCGGCGCCGAGGGCGGGCTCCTCCCAGCGCCCGTCTCGATCCCGGGTCAGGGTCTCGTGCTCGCGTCTGCCGAGCGGGCCGATCTCCTGGTCGACTTCTCAGATCTCGCGCCGGGAGCCGAGCTCAGCCTGTGGAACACGGCCACCGCCCCCTTCGACGGCACCGTCGCCGACCCCGCGAGGGCAGGGCGCGCCGACCTCGAGGGCCTGCTGCCCTACCCGGAAGTCCTGCGCCTTCGCGTGGGTGAGGGACGTCGCCGCTCGCGGCGCCGCGTGCCGCGGGCGCTCGCCACGGACTTCCGGCGGACGAGGCGCGACGAGCTTTCCGGCGCCGCCGTTCGAGCGATCGCGCTTGTCGAACAGGACTCCGAGAGCGAGGGCGCGCCGCCGATGCTGACCATGCGCGAGCTGACGCTTGACCCGGGCGCCGACGAGCCAGTCATCACGCTCGTCGAGCCGCAGGCCAACGGTGAGGAACGCGTCACACGCTGGCGCACGGTCGCCACCCGCTTCGAGGACACGACCACCTTCTTCCCGATGCTGCACGAACCCGAGATCTGGCGGCTCATCAACCTCACCGGCGACACCCACCCGATCCACCTCCACCTCGACCCCTTCCAGGTTCTCGACCGACACCCCGCGACAGTCGAGCAGCCCGCGGCCGCGATCACGACCCGCGGCACGAGCGCGGTCGTGCGCGTCGGCCACGCCCCCGACGACGGCATCTCACACAAGCTCGACGACAACGAGCTCGGCCTCAAAGACACCGTTCGCGTCAACCCGAACGAAGTCGTCGACATCGTCGTCCGCTTCGCGGTCTTCTGCGGGCGCTACATGTACCACTGCCATATCCTCGAGCACGAAGACCACGACATGATGCGCCCGTTCGTCGTCATGCCAGCCGAGCTGATGCCGTTCATGGATGTGCACACCAGCCGCGAAGGCATGCCGGACAGCGATCACACCTAATCCGCGGGAGAGCATCTTCGGGACGATCGTCTACGCGGGTTCCCGCAACGGATCGCGGCGTCCTCGGATGCCGTATCGCCCGAGCATGGCGATCGTGTACGCATGCATCGGAACTCGCATGGGACTCGCTCCGGAGTGCGGAAGCTGCGCGAGCTCGAGCAATTCGCGGAGGTGGGCGAACGCGACGCAACGCCGCTGATCCTGATCGGCGAGGTCTGGTTCGTCGTCGCGATCGCTCTACTCGTGCTGCTCGCGCTCGCGCTGCTGGCCTACCGCCTCGCCGCCTGACGACTCACCCCGGGCGGCGCGCCGGCGACGTCTGCTCAGACATCGCGCCGGCGCGCCGCGTGATCGCTATGAGGCCGTCTGCGGCTTCGCACGCATGCTTGCGAGTGCGCTCTTCAGTTCACGCTCGAGCAGGCGAATCCACCCGATCGAGACGACGAGCTCGCTGAAGGCCCTTTCACGAGCTCATACGCAGCGATCAGCGCGAGCAAGACGAGCGCGCCGGCGCCAGGCTTGGCTGCGGCGCCGGGCGAGCGCTGCGCGCTCCTGCCTAATCGCGGGGTCGCGAACCTTTCCGCAACCGCTCGGCAGCCGCACCGATGCCGCGCAGCGCTGCCACAACCATGATCGGTGACGACCGGTAATTCGCGGGTACGGAGCCCGGGGCCGGAAGACGAAAGGGATTCGAATGTCAAACGGTGACTTGGCGCGCTACGTCACCGACGAGCTCTTCGGGACCCGAAGGTCGACAGTGCAGCGATTGCCGTCTCGGTCGACGACGGTCTGGTGACGCTGCGCGGCACGGTCGGCAGCTTCCGCGAGAAGCTGGAAGCAAAGCACGATGCCGAGCGCATCTATGGGGTCAGGGACGTCCACAACGAGCTCGAGGTGCGCATCCTGAACGAGCACCGGCGCCCCGACGCCGAGCTCCGTGGCGCCGTCCTGCAGGCGCTAATGCTCGACAGCCTCGTCCCCTCGACCATCGACGGCAAAGGTCGACAACGGCGTCGTCACGCTGACGGGAAAGGCCAACTGGCAGTTTCAGCGCGACGAGGCGCAATCCGCTGCAAGCAATCTCCTCGGCGTCATGGGAGTCCTGGACGAGGTCGAGCTCATCCCGCCAGGGCCGACCGCTCACGACGTCGAGCACTCGATCGAGAAGGCAATGGAGCGCAACGCGAAGCTGGACGCGGAGAGCGTTTCCGTGGAAAGCTCGAACGGGACCATCACACTCCGCGGGACGGTCAGCTCCTGGGCCGATCACGACGAGGCGATCGCGGCGGCGTGGGCGGCGCCCGGCGTCACCAGGGTGAAGGACCACATTCTCGTCGCTTACTGAGAGCGGCTAACGGCGGCACGTGCCTTTCGAGGTCCGTGCCGCCGAGCCGCTTCGCGCTTGCGCGCAAGGGCCGCGCTCTCGTAGTGCACCTTGCGCAGCCGTGCCGCCCGAACGCGAGGAGCAGAGCCCCGACGACGACTGCGCCGGCCACGGAACGTCGTGACGAACAGGACGATGTTGGAGCTTACGGCAGCGGCAACGATCGATCGAGGTCGTCCGCGAGGCGCGTTAGCCCGGCTTCGTCGAAGAGGAGCGCATTCGCGCCGAGGATGTCGAGCCGGTCGCAGACGATCAGCAGCGACTCGGCGTCGCGGGCTCGCGCGCCGCGAAGCGCCTGCGCGAAGCGGGCGAGCACGTCGTCGCCGCTTTCCGCGGGCACTCGCGCGGCCAGCAGCGGCTCCTCGACCGTGAAGACCCAGCGGCCGCCAACCGCGACCGCGGCCGTCTCCCTGGCTGAAGGCGACGGGCTGACGACACAGAGATCCGGCGCCACTGGGGCCGCCTCGACAGCTTGGGCCGCAGCTGGTGGCTCGAGCGCCGAAGCCAAGACGAAGGTTCTGCTCATCAACGGGATACTTGCGGTCGGCCGCCGTTCTGTCATCCGAATCTACGCGGACTCAGTGCGGAAACCACCCGGACCAGGGCGCAGGCGAAGGACGCGGCCTCCATCTGGATTACCTCCCGGTTGGGGGTTTGACGATCGGACTGTCGCCTCCCGCGCCGGCGGACGAAATCGGCGACGGCGCCGAGCCTCTGCGGGAATCACGCGAGCCTTCGTACCTGCGACGGAAGAGCAGATAGGCGACCCCGCCCGCAGGGATCGGCAGCCAGTACGCGACGAGCCGGTAGAGCAACGTCGCCGCCAGCGCGTCGGGTCCGGACACGCCCGCCAGCGTGAGCGTCCCGACCAGGCCCGCCTCGACGAAGCCGACCCCGCCGGGAGTGAAAGGGATCAGAGAGAGCAGCGCAGCGGCTGTGAACGCGAGCAGGACGAGCGAGGGCCGCGGATCGGCGCCGACGGCCCGCAGCGCGCAGAGCAGGGCGAGGTAGTCGAACCCCGTGTTCGCCGCGGCCGCCAGGACGGCTCGCTGCCAGCGCTCGCCGAGAGTCCTCCGGATGAAGTCGCGGTTCGCCAGAAGCTCCTCGGGGAGGCCGCTGACGTGCCGATGCCGGCGGACGGTCGCGTTCAGAAGCCATTGGAGCCCGCGACCTGCGAGCTCGAGCGGAGCGTCGCTCGTGAACGCCGCGGCGCCCGCCGCCAGCAGCAGCACGAGGACCGCAAGCCCCAGGTACGCGGCGGTGGCGAGGCTGTGGCTTATCGGCGCGCCGCCTAGGATGGCGGGAAGCGCCAGGACCGGCAGCGCCAGCCTCGTCGCGATCTGGAGTCCGGTCGACGCCGCGAGCCCCGCGACGGCCTCTCCGGTGTCGATCCCTGTCCTACGCAGCATCGAGGCCGTGAAGGCCGTGGCCGTGGCGCCGCCGCCCGGCAGGATGCGGCCGACCGCGTTCCCGCTCAGCTGCGCGGTTCCGACTGCGAACCAGTTGGGCCCGTTCAAGGCGGTCCGGTCGAGATCCCACAAGCAGACGAAGCTCGCGGCCTCGCACGCGAGCACGAGGATCGCGTAGGGCCAGTCCAGGTGCGAGAGGGAACGCCACGACGCGAAGACCGCGAGCAGGCCTGGAAGCAGCAGGTAGAGCGATACGCCGGCGATCCCGACGAGCGCTCCCGTGCGTGCGCGGTCTTTCCACATGGTGCGAGTGTCGCGCCCGGCGCCCGCCGTCGCATCGTGCGCTCTACTCAGACGTTGCCGCTTTCGCGCAGAGTTTCAGCGATCTCGCCGATGTCGCGCCGCCCCGGCATCGCGAACGTGCGCGGCATGATTCCTCTCTCCGACGGGATCCCTGCGCGGCGCTTCCCGATCGTCAACGTCGCCCTGATCGTCGCGAACTTCGCGGTGTGGCTCTTCTACGAACTGCCGGACCTGCGTTCGGCGGTCTTTCACGCCTCGTTCTACCCATGCACGGTCAACGGATCGTGCCACGGCCCGGAGCCGTGGGGCGTGAGCTGGATCACGTCGATGTTCTTGCACGGAAGCTGGGACCACATCCTCGGCAACATGCTCTTCCTGGCGGTCTTCGGCAAGAACGTCGAGGACGCATTCGGCCATCTCAGATACCTCGCGTTCTACTTCGCCGGCGGCTTCGCGGCGACGATCACGCAGACCGCGATGACGCTTCTCTTCGGCACCACGGCCGAAAGCCACGTGCCGAATCTCGGGGCGAGCGGTGCGATCGCAGCGGTCCTCGGAGCGTACTTCGTGCTCTACCCGACCTCCACCGTGCGTGGGCTCTTCGTGATCTTCCCGGTGCGGATCCCGGCCATGGTCTTCCTCGGCTTCTGGTTCCTCTACCAGCTCTTCGAGGCCAACTTCGGACTCCTCGGCGCCACGGCCAATGGGGGCGGCGTCGCGTTCTTCGCTCACGTCGGCGGCTTCGTCTTCGGCTTCCTCGTCGCCCGAGTTCTCGCGGGGGCCGGACGAATCGCGCCGCAGGACGGCCGCGCACCCGTGCGTGCGTTCGGTTAGCGGCTGGATGAAGGTGCCGAGCTAACCGTGGCGGTCGACGCGGGTACCCGGCCGAGCAGCGCGCCCGGAACGGGTCGCGACGTCACCCGTCTCGCTGCGCGGGCAGCGGTTGCCGTACTCGCAGTCGCGGCGATCGGGTTCGCCTTGTGGAAGGTCAGAGACGTGGTGGTCCTGCTGCTTCTCTCGCTGACGTTCGCGGCTGCGATCCGGCCCGGAGTCGAGTGGCTCCAGCGTCACCGTCTTCCGCAGCCGGCCGCGATCCTGTCCTTCTTCTTCGGCGTCTCTGCGGTGGTCGTCCTGTTCTTCTGGGCGGCGGTGCCGCCGGCGGTCCACCAGATCGAGCACGCGCTGCGCGGCCGCGCCGCAAACGGAGAGAGCCTTCGCCACTCGACCGGAATCCGCCACGACGTCCTCGCTTGGGTCGACCGGTACCTGCACCAGATTCCGTCGGGACAGGAGGTCCTCCACCCGGTCGCGGCCTACGGACACCAGGCGACCCATGCGATCGTCGCGACGTTCTTCACGCTGGCCGCCACGTGGTACTGGGTTTCCGAACGCGACCGGATGATCGACCTGCTCACGGCGCTTGCGCCGGAGCCGAAGCGCGAGAAGGCGCGTCAGACCTACCTCGCCATCGACGATCGGCTAGGCGCCTACACGCGGTTGAAGTTCCTGATGATCTTCGCCGTGGGCGCCGCGCTGTCGGCCGGCTTCTACCTCGTGGGGCTGAAGTACTGGCTCCTCGCCGGCGGGTTCGTGAGCCTGGTCGAGATCGTCCCCGTGATCGGACCCCTCGTCGGAGCGATCTTCGTGGTCGCGATCGGCCTTCCGCAATCGCTTCACGTGGCCGCGCTGGCCCTGCTAGTGCTCGTCGCGGTGCGCGAGTTTCAGAGCTACGTCATCAACCCGCACGTGATGGGCCACTCGGTCGGGCTGTCGCCGCTCGTCACGCTGGTCTCCGTCTCCGTGGTGAGCATCCTGTTCGGCGGCTTCGCGGTCATCCTCGCGGTCCCGTTCACGTCGGCGGTGGCGACGCTGATCGACGTCTTCGTCCTCGATCACGATCCACCCGCCAAGGCGTCTCGCCAGAAGCGACGTCTCCGACGTCGTGGTCTCGACCCGGCCGGCAAGACCTCAGGAGGAGTTCCGACGTGAACCGGACATCGTCACTTCTGCCGAGCGAAGAGGCCGCGCGTGCGGCGATTCGCCGTGCGGAGACCATGCGCCTCGGCAACCCGGCACTGATCGCGCACGCGCGCGAGCGGAGGCAGAGCGTCGAGAACCGCATCGCCGATCGCATCACCGACTTCAGCGGCTCGATGCGATTCGTCTACATCCACATTGTCTGGTTCGCCTGTTGGATCGGCTTCGGCGTCGAGGCGTTCCCGTACGGGCTCCTGACGATGATCGTCTCGCTCGAGGCAATCTTCCTATCCACGTTCGTGATGATCAGCCAGAACCGTGCCGATGCGAAGCGCGAGGTGCTCGCGAACCAGCAGTGGTCGACGGTGCAGGACGAGGACAAGCAGAACCAGGAGCTGCTCGACCTCTCGCATCAGATTCTCGAGCTGACGAAGGCCGTGCACGCGGCGACGTCGGCCAACCGGAACGGCGGCGCGTAGCCGCGCCCCGAGGCATGTGTCGCTGGCTCGCATATTCCGGATCCCCTCTGCTGATCGAGGACTTGATCCTCAAGCCCCGTCACTCGCTGATCGACCAGAGCCTTCACTCGCAGCTCGGCGCGGAGACGACGAACGGAGACGGGTTCGGGATCGGCTGGTACGGAGTCGGAGACACGCCCGGCACCTTCCACAGCGTCGAGCCGGCCTGGAACGATCGCAATCTCCGAGACCTGGCCGCGCACATCCGATCGCCGCTCGTGTTCGCTCACGTCCGAGCCTCGTCGGGCTCATCGGTGCAGGAGACGAACTGCCATCCCTTCCGGCACGGGCATTGGCTCTGGATGCACAACGGCGTGATTCGCGACTTCCGCCGGGTCAAGCGTGAGCTGGTGCTTGCCGTCGATCCCGTGCTCTACCCGGAGATCGAGGGCTCGACCGACTCCGAGACGTTCTTCTACCTCGCGCTCACGCTCGGGCTCGAAGACGACCCGCCGGCCGCCGTCGAGCGTGCGGTCGGGCTGATCGAGGACATCGGAAGGCGGCACGGCATCGAGCATCCGATCCAGATGACGGTCGCCACCACCGACGGCGATCGTGTCTGGGCGTTCCGCTACTCGAGCGAAGGACAGTCGCGCTCACTCTTCTACTCGACCGACGTCAGCACCCTGCGTCACCAGTACCCCGAGAATCCCGTCCTCCATCAGCTCTCCGCCGAGACGAGATTGGTCGTCTCGGAGCCGCTTCTCGAGCTCGCCGGCGCCTGGAACGAAGTCCCAGAGTCGAGCTACGGCGTGGTCGAAGAAGGCCACGACGAGCTCCGGCGGTTCACGCCGCGACCACCTCGCTAAAGCCCCGCTAGGAGCTGCCGACGTCGACGGCAGGACCCGGGACTGCGACGAGCTGCCCGCCCGAGCAGCGCGTCGCCTCGACGGTCCGCTTGGGGTCTTCGATGCCGAGCAGTCCGACCACACCGCCCGCCGCGACAAGGATCCCGCAGATCAGGATCGCGTGATGAAAGGCGGTCACCGATGCGCCGTTCCGTCCGAACGTGCCAGCGGGGAGCTCGCCGGCGATGGTGACGCCGACGGCCGAGACGCCGATCAACCCGGCGACGCGGGCGACGGCGTTGTTGATCGCCGACGCGATGCCGGCCTCGCTCTCGTCGGCTCCGGCGAGGACCGTGGCGGTGAGCGGGGCGACCGTCATCGAGAGGCCTACCGCGAACAGGAGCAGCGCGGGCAAGAGGTCCGTGGCGTAGGTGACGTGGCTGCCGACGCGAAGCAGCAGGAAGATCCCTGCGGCCGCGACCAACGGGCCGCCGCCCATCATGCACCTCGGGCCGATCTTGTCGGCGAGCGCGCCGAATCGGCGCGAGAGCGCGAACATGACGAGCGTCACCGGGATGGTCGCGAGTCCGCTGCGAAGCGCGCTGAAGCCGGCGACCTGCTGGAGGAAGATCGTCAGGAAGAAGAACAGGATCGCGAGACCCGCATACATCGCGAGCGTCTCGAGGTTGCCGACCGCGAAGTTCCGCCGCTTGAAGAGCTCGAGCTTCAGCATCGGCTCCGGCGCGCGCCGCTCGTAGGCGAGGAAGACGACGAACGACAGGACGCCCGTGAGCAGGGTCGTGACGATGATCCAGCTCGACCACCCGTAGCGCGGTTCCTCGATCAGCCCGAAGACGAAGCCTGCGAGCGCCACTGCGCCGAGTGCGGCGCCGACCCAATCGACTCGCCGCCCATGGACCGGGACGCTCGGCGGCACGGCGGCGAAGATCAGCGCGAGCGTGCCCGCGACGATCGGGACGTTCAGCGCGAAGATCCAGCGCCACGAGGCCGCATCGACGATCAGGCCGCCGGCAAGCGGCCCGATGATCGACGCGATCCCGCCCCACGCCGTCCAGGCCCCGATCGCGGCGCCGCGCTCACGCTGCCAGAAGGCGCCGACGATCACGGCCAGGGACGCAGGCGTCAGCAAGGCGGCGGCAGCGCCCTGGAGCGCCCGCGCGGCGATCAGCAGCCCGATCGTCGGCGCCAGCGCGCTGGCGACGGAGAACGCGCCGAACGCCCCGACGCCGAGCGCAAAGATGCGCCGCTCTCCGTAGATGTCGCCGAGCGACCCGCCGACCAAGATCAGCGAGCCGAGCGTCAAGAGGTAGGCGTTCGAGACCCACTGCTGGCTGACGAGGCCACCCCCGAGATCCCGCGCGATCGCGGGCAGCGCCACGTTCACGATCGAGCCGTCGATCGTGGCGACCGCCGAGCCCAGGATGGCGGCGACGAGCGTCAGGCGCTGCCTACGCGTCATCTCGGCTCTCGCCCGGATTCGCTTGCGGCGTCCTAAGCACAGCCTCATCCTTCTCGGATTCCGAGCATCCTGCTTCCGCAGCTCGAGGACATGCATCGGCGGACTCCCGGACCGCCTGCGGAGTTGTCGCACCTATGACGAATGCGACGTTTCCGCAACACGTCGGCGTTGTCACCGATTCGGTGGCCTCTCGTCCGCGCGAGAGTCGATGGCGTCAAACACTAGACCGGAGGTCGCCGATGAGCACCATGGTCCACGAAGCACGGGTCGCGCTAGGGAAGGAGCTGACGAGGATGCGCTGGGCGCTTGGCGTGAACGGCGCGCTCTCGATCGCCTTCGCCGTCGCGATCATCATCTGGCCAAACATCAGCCTCTACTCCCTCGTGATCGTGTTCGGCGCCTTCGCGCTCGCGCGGGGAGTCATCGGCCTCGGCGCCGCGATCGGCGGAGGCGTCAGGGAGGGGCGCGGCTGGCTCGCTCTCTCGAGCCTCGCCGGAATCGCCGTGGGCGTTATCGCCTTCGTCTGGACGGACATGTCTGCCCTGGCGCTCCTCTACGTCATCGGCGCCTACGCGATCGCGCTCGGCATCATCGTCGCCGGCGGGGCCTTCTGGCTACCGGTCGACGGGGGCGACCGCGTGCTGCTCGCCCTGACGGGGGCCGTGTCGATCCTGTTCGGCATCGTTATGTTCGCGCAGCCGGGAGCCGGTGCAATCGCGGTCCTCGCGCTGATCGCGGCATTCGCGCTCGTCGTCGGGTTCTCAGAGCTGACGGTCGCAATCGGCGGCAAGCGTCTGCTCGAGCACGGGTTGCGGAGCATGACTCCCCCGCCGCCGCAGGCATCGCGCTGACGCGGCTCGACCTTCCAGACGTCGCGGCTCGGCGGGTCACCGCGGCCGCGACGTCTGGCGTCGCCGTTCTCGCCGCGGCCCTCGCCTCGGCGGCATCCACCTCGGTTGCAGCGCTGGCCGGGTGGGACGCGGCAGCTCTCGTGTTCCTGCTCTGGGTCTGGTCGACCATCCCCGCCAAGGACGCGCCGGCGACGGCGAGCTCGGCTCAGGCCGAGGACGCGTCGCGGGTCGCAGGCGAGGCCGTGCTGATCGGCGCCGGCCTCGCGAGCCTTGTCGCCGTGGCATTCACCCTCGTCGAAGCGAGAGCCGACCACGGCGTCGGCCGAGCCATGCTGATCTCCCTGGCCGTCGCGAGCGTGGTGCTCGCCTGGGCATGCGTGCACACGGTCTACGCGCTCCGCTACGCGCGGCTGTACTACAGCCACCCGGTCGGAGGCATCGACTTCAACGAAGACGACCCGCCCCGTTACGTCGACTTCGCCTACGTCGCCCTCACCGTCGGCATGACGAGCCAGGTCTCCGACACCGCGCTGACCTCCCGGCGGATGCGTCGCACGGCGATCCACCACGCATTGCTGTCGTACGTGTTCGGCACCGCGGTCGTCGCGTTGACGATCAACATTGTCGCGAGCCTTCTCGGAACCTGACGAACGGGCGCGGGGCCGAGATCCGGCCCCGCGCCCGGTTGCGATGACGGTCCTACCGGACGCGCACCTTGAACGTCCGCGCTTCGAGCGCCTTCGTCCTGTCGCCTCGCGTGAGTGCGAGGCTGAGGGTCGCGTTGCCCTGTCCGGTGGTCTTGAAGACGAGTACGACACTCGAGCCGACGTTGGCCTCCGAGACCTCGTGCAGGATCGAGGAGTCGTACGCGCGGGCGATCCGCCACACCCGACCGCCGGACCGGCGCGGAAGGGCGACGGCGACGAGCTCGCCTGCGTCTGTCGCGATCGTCGCCTTGGGCCCCGGCGGCAGGGGCCCGACCGGGGGCGAGGACGCGTGGGTGACGGCGGCGGTCGCCGAGACGACCGCCGCAGGAATGAGCAGAGCTGTTGGTCGGAAGCGCATCGCTACGTGAACCTCTTCACGAAGGCGAGCGCGGTCTCGGCGACCTCGCGCCAGCCCTTGTCGATCGTGAGCGCGTGGCCGCGGTCTCGCATCTTGACGATCTCGGTCACGCCTTCGTTCCGCTTCTCGCGCTTGTAGGACGCGTTCGCGATCGCCCACGGAACGGTGTGATCCGAGTCCGCGGAGATGATCAGCATCGGTCCGCGCTCGGGGTTCTTCGTGTCGACCTTCGCCTCCGACCAGGGATTCAGGTTGGCGGATGCGGCCTGGAAGAGCGGCTCGCCGGGGCCGGGCACCGAGTACCCGAGGTAGAGCTCCTTCGCCTCGTCCTCGTCGGCGGCGTTCGCGAAGCCGTAGCGGAACTGTTCGTAGCTGAGCGGCACGGCGCGATTCCAGTTCGCCGGGTTGCTGAGCACCGGGCTGCCGGCGCGCAGCGCCGAGAACGGGAGCGGCAGAACGCCGCGGAACGGCGCCGGGCTGATCGCGACCGAGGCTGCGGCGAGCCCGCGCCCGGCGAGGATCTCCGTCAGGAGCCCGCCGAACGAGTGGCCGATCACGACGGGCTTCCGGTCGAGGCGGCGGATGATCCCCTCCTCGTAGTCGGCGATCTCGCCGATGCCCTTGCCCGCGAACACCTCCGGGTGGGCCTTCGCCTCGGCGACCGTCTCCGGGTCGTCAGGCCATCCCGGCGTCAGGGCGACGTAGCCGGCCTCCTCGAACAGCTCCGCCCAGCGGAGCCAGCTCGACGGCAGCAGCCAGAGCCCGTGGACGAAGACGACCGGCGTCGCGGTGGTCGCATTCGCGCGCTCGACCTGCTCGAGCTCGTGCTCGGTGATGGGCGGCGGTGAAGCGATCGTGCTCATCCTTCCTCCTCTCGTCGTTTGCGCGCGCGCTTCCCGTCCAGCGAGGTGCGCACGCTCGCCTGGGAGCGATGGCGCAGTGTTCTCCGAGGCGCGACCTCGCCGCATCGGGGCGGTCGCGGATCACGTGCGCAAAGCCTGCACAGAAATCAGTGGCGCAGCGCGTTCAGCGGACGCGGTCAGCGACGGGAAGGAACCACGAGCACGGGCCGACCGGCATGCTGGGCGACGTCCCGCGAGACGCTTTCGCCCAGCAGTTGGTGAACCCCGGTGAGCCCTCGCGAGCCGAGGACGATCGCGGCGGCGCCGATCTCGTCGGCGATCTCGACGACCCCTTGCCACGTCGGCGACTCGAGATCGGCTCGAGCCTCGGCTCGGAGGCCTGCCTTTCGGGCGAGCTCGGCTCCGGTCTCGGCGCGCGCGAGCGCCTCGTCGAAGACGATGCGATCGAGCTCGGCCGGGCCCGGCCCGACCGCGGCGTAGGTCTCGGCGACCATCGGTGGCGCGCCGACGTTCAGTACGACGGCCTCGCGCCCGACCAGCAACGTCGCGGCGACCGCGATCGCGTTCCGAGCTTCCTCGGAGCCGTCGTAGCAGATCAGGATCGGACCGTCGTCCACGATCGCACCTTCGCTCGCATGCGAGCCGCCGCCGTCGGTGACGCCACCGATCCGGTGCGCTCAAGCCGCAGATCGGTGCGGACGTCACGCAGCCAATCCGCGACCGCGCCGATTTCCGCGACTTCGATTCCTACGATAGTTCGACCTGATGAAGCGGATCGCCGACCGCCACGAGATCGGCCGCGAGGCGCCCATCGTCGTCAGCCCATGGGCGTTCGCGCGCATGCTGAAGCAGCTCGTCGATGCGATCCGCGGAAGCCGAGCCAGGAGGCGGAGATGACTGAGAGCCGGCGGACCACGAGCGAGGAGGCCCGCCTCGTCGGAGACGTGATCGGTGTCGACTGGAGCCGCTTCGACCTCGAGCAGTTCCGGGCCGGCATGGACGTCGAGTTCGAGCACGGCGCCCACGACCCGCAGACGGATGTGACCGGGGACGACCCGATCCTCACCGGCAAGATCGCGCTCGCGCACATGAAGGAGTTCCCCGACTACTACGAGCGCCTGGAGCGCATGGAGCGAGAAGCCGAGCGCGACTGGGCAGCCCGGCAGCGATGACCGCGAACCTCAGCAATCGTCACCGCAACACGCTCGAGAGGATCTTCAGCCATCCCTCGAGCGGCAACATCGAGTGGCGGCAGGTGGTGTCGCTGCTCGAGGCGGCCGCGACCTCGACCGAAGAACGCGACGGACGGCTCGAGGTCACGCTCGGGGCCGAGACCGAGGTATTGCAACCGCCGCACGGCAAGGACATCGACCAGCAGATGATCGTCGACCTGCGGCGGATGCTGAGACGCGCGGGCTTCGCGGGCAGTCCCAGCGGCGGTTAGCGGCCTTCCGCAGGCGCCTCCGTGAGCCTTGCGTGCATTCCGCAGCGGATCGAGCCATCCGCCGATGAGGACGAGCGCTCGAGTCGCGAATGTGGAGCCAACAGGACTCATCAGCTCACAGCATTTCGACGGAGGGACCAAAGATGCTCGTAGCGCTCTCGATCTTCTTCTTCGCTGTCACCCTTCCCACGACGCCCGCGGGGAGCTCGGGGCAGTGTGCGTCCCGCGCTCAGTCGAGAGCGGCCGTTCGCTCCGCCGCGCTCGCCGATTCGGTCGCTGACGAGCTCTCGAAGCTTCGAGCGGCGCGCCAATCCGATAAGAGCGGCGAGCCCTCGGTCGTTGCCGCCGAGCTCGAATTCTGGGCGGCTCAGAAGGTGACGGCCGCGACTGCGCGCAACCTACGGCTGCCGCCGGCGCGGCGGAATGTCGCGGGCAAGTGCGCGCGGCCGAACGCAACTGCGGCGAAGACCGTGCCGAAGACCCCGCAGCTGTCGCTTGGCGCCGCGCTTGCGGAGCCGACACGCAAGCTTCTGAAGATCGCATCCGCGGTGCTTCAGGCGCCCGCCTCTCCGTCGAAGCACGGATCGACGATCGATCTCGGGGTGACCGGCAGCGACTCGTCCCGTTAGGACGCAAGTGGGGCCCTGCGCGCGGCGGAGCGCTCTACTTCGCGCGCGTAGAGCGAAACGCCTTCACTTTGGTGGTGCGTGGATCCTCAACGAGTCGCTCGTAGTCGGCCGATTCAAAAGCGACCAGCGCGACCTTGCCTTCGGCGTTGTTGTGAATGCCCCACCCGTAGCGCTTCGCCAATGCCGACACGCGAAGGTGGGGGTGCGCCTTGCTCAAGAACTTCTCGCGTTCGCTGGGCCAGCTGGCCTTCGGGAGGTCGTGGAAGATGGCGTACACCTCAAACGCAATGTCTTCTTCCGTGTACCTGTACGGATGCTCGGCCAGCAGCTCGTACTCGACGACCGCCTTCGTCTTCTTGCCACCTCTTGCGCTTGGTACTTCGCCCGCAGTGGCCGGACAGTCGTCGGCGACCTCGATCAACGTGTCGTAGTAGTTCATGCCCTGCTTACCAGTGGGTGAGCTTTGGCCCTCAACCCGCGCACTATGACCGGCCGCCCGGGCCCGCCGCAGCAACGATGGCCAGCGCGCTGAGCCCCGCTGGCCGTGGCAGGTGTCCCGACGAGCGGTGGGGCGGTGTTGCGCGTCCGCTGTCTTCAGCCGCTGTCGGGGCCGATGACGCCGTTGGCGAGCGCGAACATCACGAGCTCGGCGCGTGTCTCGAGCTCGAGCTTGCGCATGATGTGCGCGCGGTGTGTGTCGACGGTGCGGACGGAGATGAAAAGCTTCTTCCCCATCTCCTGGTTGGTGTATCCGAGTGCCAGAAGCTGCACGATGTCGCGCTCGCGTTCGGAGAGGGGCTCGAGTGCCGGCGAGCCGTGGTCGTTGACGAGCCTTGCGCCGAGAGCCGGGTCGACGTACCCGCCGCCGCCGCCCACGAGGCGGATCGCGGAAAGCAGCTCACGATCCGACGAGCGCTTCGGGAGGTACCCGCCGCACCGGCGGTCAGGGCGCGCCGCACCGAGCTCGGCGCCGCCTGCGACGAGACGACGAGGATCTTCGCTCGAGGCGCAACCTTCGCCAGCTCGGGGATCGCGTCGTAGCCACTCATTCGCGGCAGGAGAAGGTCCAGCAGGATCAGGTCCGGCTGTAGCTGCCCGCGCCATCACGACGGCCCGTTCGGCCGTATCGGCCTCGCCGACAACCGCCATCCCGGACTCGCGCTCGATCCGGCTGCGCAGCCCTTCGCGAAGTAGCTGGTGATCGTCGACGATCAGCATGTTGATCATTGCTCCTCCCTTGGAAACTCGAGGATCGCGCGCGTGCCCCCGCACGGCCCCGGGGTCAGCTCAAGGGCGCCGCAGAAACGGCCGGCGATCCGGCGGGAGAGCGACAGCCCGAGACCGCTGCCGTCGCGTAGTGGTCTACATCCGCGAGACCGACGCCGTCGTCGTCGACGAGGAGCCGCCACGAGCGCGACGACGCGGCCGCCGTCACCTGGATGTGGTGCGCGCCGGCGGCGACGGAATTCGAGATCAGGTTCCTGAGAATCACGCGGAGCGCCTCGGCCGGAAGCGGCACCGTCGCCTGCAGGTCGGTCGTGACCTCGACCTCGGCGCCGACATCCTCGAGCGCCCGGTCGACGCACGCCGCTGCGGCGACGAACTCTCGCTCGCTCGATTCGCTCCGGGCGGCCTCCAGCAGCGCCTCGACGAGGTTCAGCGCGTCCTCGACGTAGCGCGACGGGTCGTCGGCGAAGAGTGCCGCATGGAGCGGGTTCTGCAGCTCGTGTGCAACGAGTGACGAGAAGTCTTCGAGCGCCTGATTGCGCCGAGCGAGGTCGACTGCCGTTCGCGCAAGACGCTCCTCGGCCGCTCGGCGTCGGATGATCGGCGCCACGGTCGCCAACGCCGAGGCGAGCTCCGACCCGACGCTGCCACCGTGAAGAACGAGGGCGCCCGCACGGCCGAGCGGCAGATCGTGGCGCCGCCCGCGGGCGATTCCGATTGCAGCCCCGAGTTGCGGCGCGCCGTCGTCGCCCGACGCCCACCACTCAACCCTGTTGGCGCCGGAGCTGCGAAAGACCGACTCGACGACCAGGCTCATCGCCGAGTCCACGTCGTCGGCGGTCGCCAGGGCGAGCACCGTGTCGTGCTGCAGCCCGCGGCCACGAGCATCGTCGCGAACCGGATAGTCGATGACGTTCGCAATGGCGGACATGGCCTGATCACGCCGCGAGGCGGCTGTTCGCCTAGTCGACGGTGCTGAGGTCCCGGTAGGCAAAGGGGTGGTAGTAGACGTCGAGGGCGAGGTGCGGCTCCGCCGCAATCTCGAAGTAAGCGCCCTGCCTCTGGTCGCTGACGAAGACGAGGGTCTCCTCGGCGTCGTCTCGCCGGAACCACACGAGGGTCACGTCGACGCCATCTGCGGAGCGGTGTGCGAGCTCTTTCCTCACTGTGGACATGGCTCTTCCTTCCTTCTGAAGCGGGTGAACGGCTCGTCCGCGGCCTGCACTTGTCTCCGGAAGAGTCACGCGGGAGGCCCTCGCTCGCGTCCGGGTAGTGCCCGGGCCCCATTCCCGGTGTGCGCGCCCTGGTGGCGCCCACTTGGCCCGGGTGATACCAGGGCTCTTGCTCCGCAAGACGTGGCGAGCACAGCGATAAGCTCGTGCAGAGGGAGGCGGGCGATGATGCTCCTCGGCGTCGTGCGGAGTGCGAGGTACTTGACGGGGTCCTGGCGGATGCGCGCCAGCCGCAATCAATGACTGGGCGCGGTTCCAGGGGTTGGTTGCTGTGGATCTGGGATAGCCCGTCCGGCGATGCGGTCGACCATGGCGTCGGCGGCCGCGAGACCCGCCGCGATCCGGTCGCCGCCGGGCTGGCCCAGCACGACCCCGGTGATCGTCGTCCGCGTGCCGTCGATCCAGCGGATGGCGCGGAAGGCGAAGCAGCCGCCGGCTGCGTCGTCCGAGCCGGTCTTGACGCCGACGAACCCGTCGTGGCCGAGCAGTGTGTTGGTGTTGTGCACGGTGCCGGCGACCGGCAGCGTCGCGCTCGGTGTGGCGACGATGCTCGCGAACACCGGCAGACGCATGGCCCGGTCGACGATGCGCACCTGGTCGGCGGCGGTCGACACGGTTGCGTCGTCGTAGCCGCTCGGGTCGGTGTAGCGGGTGTGGGTCATGCCCAGCGACCGTGCGGTCTCGTTCATCCGCGCGACGAACCGCTCCGCCGAGCCGGCGTCCCATCGCGCCAGAACCGCGGCGACGTTGTTCGCCGACGGCAGTAGCAGTGCCTCCAGCGTCTCCCGCTCAGTCAATTGCTCTCCGGCGGCGATGGACACCACGGACTCGCGCTGTCCACGCCGGCGGTCGGTGTCGGCGACATCGGCGTCGGTGAGCGTGATCGTCGGGCCGTTCTCGCCGTGCCCTAACGGGTGGTCACGGAGCACGAGATAGGCCGTCATCACCTTCGCGACGCTGGCGATCGCAGCCGCGTGCTGGTTCGGGCCGGCTTGGACCTGCGACTGTCCTGTGAGGACGAACGCGGCTTGGCCACGGACCGGCCACACCGTGCTGGGTAGCGCTTCGACCGCACCTCGGTGCTCACTGCGAAGGACGTCGATGGGTGATGCGGCCGTCGAGGACGAGGACGCCAGCAACTGGAAGCCGAGGGCGGCGGCCGCCGCGACGACGGCGAGCAGGCTCGCGACCCGGATCCAGCGGATCCGGATCCGGCGGGTCGTCGTTCGTGCCGGTTCGCGGTAGGTCACGCCTCCATCCAAGGGAGCGTGCTGTTGCCGGCACGTATGGGGTTTTCGATATGCCGGCGATATGCGCCGGCTCTACGATCGGAGCATGCGCGTGCTGCTCGTCGAGGACGAGCCCTACATGGCAGAAGCCATCCGCGACGGCCTACGCCTGGAAGCGATCGCCGCAGACATCGCCGGTGACGGCGACACCGCGCTGGAGCTTCTGAGCGTCAACGCCTACGACATCGCCGTCCTCGACCGCGACATCCCTGGACCCTCCGGAGACGAGATCGCCGAACGGATCGTCGCCTCCGAAAGCGGCATGCCGATCCTCATGCTCACCGCTGCCGACCGTCTCGACGACAAGGCCACCGGGTTCGAGCTCGGCGCCGACGACTACCTCACGAAGCCGTTCGAGCTCCGAGAGCTCGTGCTCCGGCTCCGAGCGCTCGACCGCCGGCGCGCCCACTCGAGGCCTCCCGTGCGAGCGATCGCAGGTCTGCGGCTGGACCCGTTCCGCCGAGAGGTCTACCGCGACCGCCGCTACGTCGCGCTGACCCGGAAGCAGTTCGCAGTGCTCGAAGTCCTCGTCGCCGCCGAAGGCGGCGTCGTCAGCGCCGAAGAGCTCCTGGCGCGAGCATGGGACGAGAACGCAGACCCGTTCACCAACGCCGTCCGCATCACCGTCTCGGCTCTACGCAAACGGCTCGGCGAACCCTGGATCATCGCCACCGTGGCCGGCGTCGGCTACCGCATCGACACAGCAGTCGGCACCGGACGTGAGGGAGGGAAGCGTGGATAGACCCCCTGGTCTGAGCGTTCGCCTCAAACTCACCCTCAGCTACGCCGGCTTCCTCATGCTCGCCGGCGCCGTGCTGCTCGTCGCCGGATACTTCTCCCTTTCGCGTGGAGCTCACCCTGGCGTGATCTTCCTCGTGCAAAGCCACGCCGCCCTCCTGCGCTCTTTCGCTCCGATAGCAGGTGTCGTGATGACGTTCCTGCTGGTGTTCGGTCTGGTGGGAGGGTGGCTTCTCGCCGGCCGCATGCTCGCCCCCCTGACTCGCATCACCGACGCCACACGCATCGCGGCGAACGGATCGCTCTCCCACCGGATCGAGCTGGAAGGCAGTCAGGACGAGTTCCGCGAACTTGCCGACGGCTTCGACACCATGCTCGCGCGGCTCGAAGCGCACGTCGCCGAACAACAGAGATTCGCAGCCAACGCCTCCCACGAGCTGCGCACCCCGCTGGCGATCACGCAGACCCTTCTCGACGTCGCCCGCAATGATCCGAACCGCGACACCGGCGAGCTCGTCGACCGCCTCCACGCCGTCAACACTCGAGCGATCGACCTGACCGAAGCATTGCTCCTGCTCAGCCGCGCCGACCAGCGATCCTTCACCTGGGAACACGTCGACCTGTCGCTCATCGCGGAAGAGGCGACTGAAACGCTCCTCCCTCTCGCAGAAAAGCGCGGCCTCGAGATCGAGACCTCCGGCGACCCGGCCGCCGCGATCGGCTCGCACGCGCTCCTGCTGCAGCTGAGCACGAACCTCGTGCACAACGCGATCGTCCACAACCTGCCCGAACAGGGCACCGTCTGGGTGACGACCAGCGCTCACCCCAAGAGCGCGGTGCTCACCGTCGAGAACACCGGCGAGGAGCTGACCCCGCAGGCAGTTGCCGCCCTCGCCGAGCCGTTCCTCCGCGGCACCGAACGCATACGCAGCGACCACGCAGGTGTCGGCCTCGGCCTGGCAATCGTCAAGAGCATCACCCAAGCACACGACGGAACCCTCACCATCACTCCCCGGGCCGCCGGCGGGCTCCGCGTCGCCGTGCAACTACCCGCCGCGCCACACCGACTGGCCCTGACCTGAACGGCTACGCCGTGGATCTCGGCGTCGGCTCAGCTGGCGGCACGAGCTTGTTGTCGGCGATTGTGAAGCCGGCCGCTTGCAAGAACGGACGGGCAACCTCAACCGCGCGCGCGAGATTGCGGGCCATCCAGAAGCAAAGCGCAGCCAGCGGCAGCTCGATGAAGATCGCGGACGCCAGCGCTTGAGCGACGTCGGCGAGGCCGCGCGAAGTCAGAACGTCGAACCAGGCGTCGCAGCAAAGAAGCGAACCGGCAATGGTTGCCGCCACTTCAGCGAACGGCGAGCGCCGAGCGACCATGACCGCAGTGCCGGCGAGAGCGAGCCCAAGCCCGATGTCGAAGCCGCCCCAAGCGAGCTCCCAATGGTTGGCTTCGTAGTGGCGCGGCAAGGTGGCAAACAGCACTGCCGTCCACGGAACAAGAACGAGCGCGCAGCCAAGTAACGCCGGCGCAGTCCATGGCGGAATGAGCCAGCGACCGCCACCCAGACGGAGGCCGGCTTTAGCGCGAAGGTCACCAGCGATCAACGAGATCCGCCCCCTTCCCATCTAACCCAGCACGACCCCGCCGTTTATATCCAGCCATGTGCCGGTGACGTCCGGCGACTCCGAAGTCGCCAGATACAAGTTCGCCATGGTTAGCGATTACGTCGCGACGAGCGACAGCGACTCGGCTGGCGGGTCGGCCGATTGCGAGTGCGTCCGGCGCGTGCGATGCTCGCTCGCAAACGCAGCGACCCAAGGAGGGGAAATGAGCATCACCGAGCGCGAGGCAGCGCAGATCGAACGCGCGAACGCCTCGAGCGCCACCCCGGTCGTCTTCGTTCACGGACTCTGGCTGCTTCCGAGCAGCTGGGCCAACTGGGCGGACTTCTTCGAGCAGGCCGGCTACGCGCCGCTGACGCCGGACTGGCCGGACGATCCGGAAACGGTTGAACAGGCGCGGGCGAACCCGGACGTCTTCGCCAAGAAGACCTTGAAGCAGGTCGCCGATCACACCGCCGAGATCATCGGTGGCTTGGCGAAGAAACCAGTGGTGATGGGGCACTCGACCGGGGGCTTGGTGGCGCAGATGCTCGCGGGCCAGGGCCTGTCGGCGGCCACGGTGGCGATCGACCCCGGGGTCTTCCGCGGCGTTCTGCCTCTGCCGGCCTCCGTGCTCAAGGGCGTGGGCCCGTTCCTGGTCAACCCGCTCACGCGCGGCCGCGCGATCACGCTCACGTTCGACCAGTTCAAGTACGGCTGGACGAATGCGTTGGACGAGAAGGAGTCGAGGGAGCTCTACGACACGTTTCACGTCGCGGGGTCCGGGATCGCTCTCGTGCAGATGGGAAACGCGAACCTCAACCCGTGGACGGAAGCGAAGGTGGACACGAAGAACCCCGACCGCGGTCCCCTGCTGATCATCGACGGTGAGAAGGACCATACGGTGCCGTGGGCGATCGCGAACGCCGCCTACAAGCGGCAGAAGCACAACCCCGGCGTGACCGAGATCGTGAAGATCCCAAACCGGGGCCACTCGCTCACGATCGACCACGGCTGGCGCGAGGTCGCCCAGACCGCACTCGACTTCGTCAAGAGGTTCACCTAGCCGGGCCTCTCCACGAAATCTGAGGAAAATCCTCGAAGACCGATGACCGAATCGACGGGGAGTACGGCGACGGCGGGTCGCGGCCCGTTGGCGGAGGTGATCGCGTCGCGCGGTGGCAAGGCGGCGCCGGAAGCGCCGTTCGTGATCGAGCACCGCGAGGCGCTGATCTACATGCTCTTCGAGGCCGCGGAGCTCGAGCACGGGATCATATGCCAGTACCTGTTCGCGGCTTTCTCCCTCAAGCAGCGCGAAGAAGAGGGTCTGACCGCCGCCGCGCTCGAGGCCGTGCTTCGCTGGCGACGAGCGGTGGCACACGTCGCAACCGAGGAGATGCTGCACCTCGCGCTCGCGCAGAACCTATTGTCGGCGATCGGCTCGGCTCCGCACCTCGCCCGCCCGAACCTGCCCGCGCCGGCGCGGCACTATCCGGCCGGCGTCAACCTGACGCTGGTGCCGTTCGGCGAGCCGGCACTGCGCCACTTCATGTTCCTCGAGCGACCCGAGGGCATGGAGCTGCAAGGCGCAGAGGGGATCGACGCCCCGGTGCACGACGCGGCGCCGCTGATGGCGGAGGGCGACATCGTTCCCCAGCCCCAGGACTTCGCGACAATCGGGCATCTCTACCGCTCGATCGAGCACGGGATCGACCACCTGGCGGAGAAGTTCGGGGAGCGGAACCTGTTCGTCGGCCCGGCGCGAGCGCAGGCGACGAGCGACTACTTCCACTGGCCGGAGCTCGTCCCGGTCACCGACGTCGCCTCCGCTCACCGGGCAATCGACACGATTCTCGAGCAGGGCGAAGGCGCGCGCGGTCACTGGCAGAACGCCCACTTCGGGCAGTTCGTCCAAATCCTCGACGAGTACCGCCAGCTGAAGGCGGCGAACCCGGACTTCGAGCCGGCACGACCGGTCCTCTTCGCGACCGTGCGCCCATCCCAGCACGACGACACCGTGCCTCGGATCACGGACGGAGTGACGTCGCGCTGCACGGACCTGTTCAACGTCGGCTACGAGGTCCTCCTCCAGATGCTGCACCGCTACTTCGCTCACACCGAGGAGACCGACGCGCAGCTCAAGACCCTGTCGCGCGCGGCGATCAGGCTCATGGTCGGCGTGCTCAAGCCGCTCGGCGACACGATCACGACGCTCCCGGTCGGGCCAGAGCACCCGGGGATGACAGCGGGCACGAGCTTCGAGCTCTTCTACGAGAACGACTACCTCGTGCCGCACCGAGAGGCCGCCTGGACGCTCCTCGAAGAACGCCTGCGCGAGGCAGTGAACTTCTGCGACCTGATCCAGAAGAGCAGCGACCAGCGCGTAGCCACCGAGCTCGAGAATGTAAGGACTGCGCTCACCGGCGTCGCGGACTCACTCGCCGGTCACTTCGGCGACTGGGGCGCCGTCAGCCGCTTCGCCGCCCGCGAACCCGTCAAGGAGAGCGCAGCGCCCGTGGACACCGTTATAGATCGGAAGGAGCCAATGGGAGACGGAATCACATACGAACAGAACATCCGCCAGCTGTTTCGCGACCGCGACATCCAGTCGATGAAGTTCGCGTTCGATCTCTCCTCTTACGACGACGTGCGCGCGAACGCCGAGGCGATCTACAAAAGGCTCGCCTCGGGCAGCATGCCTTGCGATGGCGCCTGGCCGGCGGAAGACGTCGAGCGCTTCCGCACCTGGATCGACAACGGCTCGCCGCCGTAGCCTTCGGCCAAGCCCGTCATGTAGCCAGAATCGGCGAATCGGAGTCAGATGGCGACCGTCCTGATCACGCAGTGCCTGCAACGTGACTTCGTCGACCCGATCGGCCCTCACGATCCGCTGCCGAACCTGCTGCACGTCGGCTACTCGGAGGCGGCCCGCCTACTCGGACCGGAGCCGGCCGCCGGGCCACTGGCCCAGCTCGTCCAGTGGGCGCGCGGCCTGCCGTCGGATGCGATCGACCTCGTCCACATCCGCGACTGGCACGACCCGGACGATCCCGCACAACGCGAGCACCTGATGCGCTTCGGCGCGCACTGCATCAAGGGCACGGTCGGCGCGCGCCTCGTGCTGGAGATGGACGAGTGGGCCGAGGCTGCGTCCAACGAGTGCATCGTCGACTCGATCACGCTGAACGACCTCGAGGGAACCGACCTCGAGGCGCAGCTCGACCGGATCCGGCGCGAGCACGGCGACGAACCGCTGCGCGTCGGTGTCCTCGGGGTCTGGACCGAGGCGAAGGTGAGCTTCCTGCTCTACGAGCTGAGCACGCGGCTCGGCATCGACGAGCTCGCGACGTGCTCGGCGCTCACGGCCAGCGCGTCGCGTACGCAACACTTCAACGCCCTCTCGCAGCTGGACAAGATCCTCGGCGTGAGCTGCTTCGACTCCCTCGCGGACTTCGTCGACTGGTTGCGGCCGGGCGCCGAGCTCGATCTGCCCCGCCAGCCGCTGGGGTTCGAACCTCGGATCGGCGGCAGTGAGGCGGCCGCGCTGCAAGACGGCGACCGGAGCATCGTGGCCCACCTCTTCCGCGACAGCACGGAGGTGGATCTCGACCCCTTGCACGGCGGGTATTCCGAGGCCACGGTCTGGCGGGCCGTCAGCCGGGACGCCCTCGGCCAGCAGCACGCACCCGCGGTGGTCAAGCTCGGCCCGAACAAGGCCATCGCGCAGGAGCGGGTGGCGTTTGAGCAGATCGAGGACGTGCTAGGCAACAACGCCCCGCGTGTTCGGGGCTTCGTCGACCTCGCCGACCGCGCCGGACTCAAGTACTCCTACGCGGCCATGGGGCAGGGCGGCGTGCGGACGCTCCAGTCGATGTTTGCCGCGGATATCCCGACCCCGCAGCTCGCCTCGGTCGTGCAGACCGCCTTCGACGAGATCCTCGGGCCGCTGTACGCGGCGGCCCGCTACGAGCGGCTGCCGCTTTTCTCCCAGTACGAGTTCTCCGCCGACAAGGCGCCGCGCGTGCGGGCTGCCGTCGCCTCCCTGGTACCCGACGCGACCAGGACGACGCTCGAGTTCTCCGGCGGGCTCGAGCTCCCGAACGTCTCTGGCTTCTACGAGGACTTCCTCGCGCGCACACGCCTCCCCACGCAGGACTACCACTACGTGTCCTACGTGCACGGCGACCTCAACGCGGCCAACATCCTCGTCGACACGCACGACAACGTGTGGGTCATCGACTTCTTCCACGCCGGCCGTGCGCACGTCCTCAAGGACCTGGCGAAGTTCGAGAACGACCTGCTCTACATCCTTACGCCCGTCGACGACGACGCACAGCTGCGGGAGGCGATCTCGATCACCCTCGCCCTCCGGGAGGTCGCCGACCTGCGCGCCCCGCTTGCCGACCCTCCCGACGACGTGCGGTCGCCGCACCTCGTCCGAGCGTGGGAGATTCTCCGGGTGCTGCGGAGCACGATCAGCGAGGTCTGCCACGACGATCGCAACCCACTGCAGTACCAGGTGGCCGGCCTGCGCTACGCCGTCCACACGCTCGGCTTTCCGGAGCCGTCGCGGCTCCAGAAGCAGTCGGCGCTCGTCGCCGCCTGCTCGCTCGCCGACCAGATCGCGACCACCGTCAAGGCAAACCTGGTGCTGCGAGTCGACTGGGCCGAACTCCCGCACATCGGTCGCGGCCGGCTCGGGATCACGATCTGTCCCGGGCGGGGGGACCGCGATCGCGACCTCGAGGCGGACCTTGCCCGACTCCGCGCCGAGGACGTGGATCGCCTCCTGTGCCTGTCCACCGAGGCCGAGCTGGACTGGGCCGGGGTTCCCGATCTCGGCAGCAGAGCCGAGGAGTTCGGGCTCAACTACCGCTGGCTTCCCGTGCCCGACCAGGGGACGTGCTCGCTGAGCGAGGCCGTCGAC